>NZ_JACVZJ010000020.1:0-40416 GCF_017151945.1 Staphylococcus sp. EG-SA-10 | reverse complement strand
CGCCTTTTTCATATTCTTGAAACATATATAGCAGTACATCTATGTCTACTTTAGGTTTTATTGACATAAATAAAGCTCCCTTCAAAGTTTTCATTTTTTCAATGTCTACTTTGAAGGGAGCATTTCATGGGGCTCCTCTAATTTATATTTAATTATTTATTTTGTATTGCATTTAACATTTCATTAACTGCTAATTTTCCTAACTCATTTGAAGCTAAAGGACTGTCACCTGTTAATAATTTGCGATCTTTTAACGTTCTTCCTGTCATATCGTCGTTGACTACTTTTAATCCTTGTTTAGTTAATAAATCAGCAACTAACCATTTCAAGCGTCCAGGTAAATAACCTATTTCAATATTTGCACCTTCATCTAATGAGTCAGGGAAGACACAAACAGAGTATCCTTCTAATGGAGATTTTTCTCTGTTAAGCCCTGCTGAAAGTAGTGCTGCTGGTCCATGACATAATGTAACTATAAATCGGTCATTTTCTAATGCCCAATCTAATGTTTGTTGAACGTCTTCGCTTTCAGAAATACCAACAACTGCAGCATGTCCACCTGGGATAAAGACAGATAAATAGTCTGAATCAGGTCCTAATTCATTTTTAATCACATCTGCTAATTTTTTTGGCTGTTTTAATTTTTCTTTCAATTTATTATAAGTGCTTATAACTGCCTCGTCTTCAGTTGGCATAGCCCATAATTCTAATTTAGCTGGATAACCAGATAATGTCGCAACATCAACGTCAAAACCTGCTTCCATTAAATGATGTAAAGGTAATAACATTTCAACAGGATGATTACCCGTAGAGAACATTTTTCCATTTTCCAATAATACATATCTCTCTTCAGCAGCAATCATCAATACTTTCCATTTACCATCTTTATAGGCACCTTTGTGTTCAACACCATCAAAATCTGTTTTAGGTGCTGTATATTGACTAAGGGAATATGGTGATGGGAAAAATGCGTTATCTTCTGCTTTATCTGGCGTTGGTTGCTTACTTAATTCATTTACATCTTGTGACATAGTTTATTCCTACTTTCTCTATATAGTTACTACTAGTATAGACATATACTACACACTATAAACATGTATTACTATTAAAATGCTCATTATCAAAAATAATCAAAATGAATTTCTTTGTAAAAATACAACTAAATTCTACAAGATGCTTTTAAAATTCAAACTTTAATGGTTGATAACACTAAACATTGTTATAAGAACTTACTGTTAATAAACTAAACATTGTTATAAGAACTTACTGTTAATAAACTAAACATTTAAAAAAAGCCCACGACAATATTTGCCGTGGGAATAAATATTAAATCAACTTCATTTCTTTTCCTACTTTTTCATAAGCCGCAATTGCTTCATCTAACATGTCTTTTGTATGTGCAGCTGTAGGCATATTTCTTACACGTCCTGTACCTCTTGGTACTGTTGGGAAAACGATAGATTTCACATAGACACCTTCGTCTTTTAAACGCTTACTAAATTCTTGAGTTGTTTTTTCATCACCAATAATTACTGGTGTAATTGGAGTTTCTGACTCACCTGTATCATATCCTAATTTTGACAATCCGTTTTTTAAATATTGTGCATTGTCCCATAATTTATCATGTAATTCAGTTGAAGCCATTAACTTTTTAACTGCTTCAGTTATTGCTTTAGTATCCCCAGGTGCTAATGATGTAGAGAATAAGAATGGTCGTGATTGTGCTTTTAACCAATCTATTAACTCTTTTGTACCTGCTACATAACCGCCAACGACACCAATTGCTTTAGAAAGCGTACCTATTTGGAAATCGATTTTATCTTGTAAACCAAAATGTTTAACCGTACCAGCGCCTTTACCCATAACACCTGAACCATGAGCGTCGTCAACATAAGTTAATAAACCAAATTCTTCTGCAATTTCTACAATTTCAGGTAATTTAGCCACATCACCATCCATACTAAAAACGCCATCAGTGATATACATCACTTTATTGTATTGACCTGATTCAACTGCTTCTTTTGCTTTCGCACGTAAATCATCCATGTCTGAATGGTTAACTCGAATAATTTTAGCTTTAGATAAGCGACATCCATCAATAATTGATGCATGATTAAGCTCATCTGATAAAATAGCATCATTTTTATTCATAACAGCCGAAATAGCAGCCATATTACAATTAAATCCTGATTGATAAGCTATTGCAGCTTCTGTTCCTTTAAATTTTGCTAGTGTTTGTTCTAATTCGTCGTGTAAATCTAATGTACCATTGATTGTACGAACAGCGCCTGCACCTACACCATGTGTATCAATAGCTGCTTTTGCAGCTGATTTCAAATCTTCATTTGTTGCTAGTCCTAAATAATTATTTGAAGATAAGTTAATGTATGATTTCCCATTGATTTTGATTTCTGGTCCGTTTGCACCTTCAATTGTATCTATTTCATTATACAAACCATTTTCTTTTAGATAATTTATATTTTCCTCTAAAAACTCATGTAATGATTGAACCACAGTATATAATCCCCCTTAAGTATTGTTTGGTAATACCTTTATCATACAGTAATTCTACATAACTTGAAAGCCTTATCATTCATAGATAAAATATCTCAAAGCAATCATTTAGTACGATAATTTCATAAAATGTTATACTATAAACATTATTTTAGAAAGTAGTGATAAGGGTGTTAGATTGGTTCCAACTAGCAAATAATAAAGAAAATAAAACAATTCAACTCAGACGTTATTTACACCAATATCCTGAGTTATCTTTTGAAGAATTTCAAACACATGATTATATTGTTAACCAATTAAGCCAGTTATCTTGTGATATTGAAACACCTATCGGCCGCAATGGTATCAAAGCCACATTTAAAGGCTTGGGCACAGGACCTACCATTGCATTAAGAGCTGACTTTGATGCGTTACCTGTCGAGGAATTAAACGATGTGCCTTATAAGTCTAAAAATCCAGGATGTATGCATGCGTGTGGGCATGATGGTCATACAGCAATTTTACTTACTGTAGCAGAGATTTTAGATGAACATAAACATTTATTAGAAGGTAATGTTGTATTAATATTCCAGTACGGTGAAGAAATCATGCCAGGTGGTTCTCAAGAAATGATAGATGCTGGATGTCTGGAAAATGTAGATAGAATTTACGGTACACATTTATGGAGTGGTTATCCTACTGGAACTATTCATTCACGTGCTGGGGCAATCATGGCCTCTCCAGATGAATTCAGTGTCACAATTAAAGGTCGTGGCGGTCATGGTGCCAAACCTCATGAAACCATTGACCCAATAGTGATCATGGCAGAGTTCATTTTAAGCGCACAAAAAATAATTTCACGTACAATCGATCCAGTTAAACAAGCTGTACTTTCATTTGGAATGATTCAAGCAGGCACCACAGATAGCGTTATTCCTGATCAAGCATTTTGTAAAGGTACAGTTAGAACTTTCGATTCAGATATACAGAATCATGTAATGGACAAAATGGATAAGCTACTACAAGGTTTAGCAATAGCAAATGATATTAACTACGATTTGAATTATATTAAAGGGTATTTGCCTGTCCATAACAACGAGAAAGCATATCAAGTTATTAAAGAAGCAACAAATGACATACATGTACGCTTTAATGAATCAGATTTAATGATGATTGGAGAAGATTTTTCACATTATTTGAAAGTACGACCAGGTGCATTCTTTCTGACTGGTTGTGGTAATGAAAGTAAAGGTATTACAGCGCCACACCATAATCCCAAATTTGATATTGATGAAAAATCATTAAAATACGCTGTAGCTGTATTTTTAAAAATCATTGAATTAGAGCAAGTATTTAAAACAAATTAAGCATTTAAATTAATTGAAAGACATGAATCTGAGACATAAACTAATGAAATGCTCCCTTCAAAGTAGACATTGAAAAATGAAAACTTTGAAGGGAGCATTTTACAATGTTCAAGACTCTACAATTTTATTTAAACAGTATTATCAGCTATAAGTTTTATTAGTCAGTCTTTCATCAATTATTGTTCTTCTAAATCGAATAGCCATTACAAAATTTACACATTAAAAAAAGACCCCTCGATTGAGGGATCTTCTTTTTATATAAAATCTAAGAAATTAGAAATTATTTAATGATTTCAGTAACAACGCCTGATCCTACAGTACGTCCACCTTCACGGATTGAGAAACGAGTACCGTCTTCAATCGCGATTGGAGCGATTAATTCTACTGTCATTTCAACGTTATCACCAGGCATTACCATTTCAGTACCTTCTGGTAAGTGAACAACACCAGTTACGTCAGTAGTACGGAAATAGAATTGTGGACGATAGTTTGAGAAGAATGGAGTGTGACGTCCACCTTCGTCTTTTGATAATACGTATACTTCTGCTTTGAATTCAGTATGTGGTGTAATTGAACCAGGAGCAGCTAATACTTGACCACGTTGTACGTCTTCACGAGCAACACCACGTAATAATGCACCAATGTTGTCACCAGCTTCAGCGTAGTCTAATAATTTACGGAACATTTCAACACCTGTAACAGTTGTTTTAGATGTGTCATGTAAACCGATGATTTCAACTTCTTCACCAACTTTGATTTGACCACGTTCAACACGGCCTGTAGCAACAGTACCACGACCAGTGATTGAGAATACGTCCTCAACTGGCATCATGAATGGTTTGTCAGAATCACGTTCTGGAGTTGGAATGTAAGTATCTACAGCTTCCATTAATTCTAAGATTTTTTCTTCGTATTGAGCATCGCCTTCTAAAGCTTTTAATGCTGAACCAGCGATTACAGGTACATCGTCACCTGGGAAGTCATATTCGCTTAATAAGTCACGAACTTCCATTTCTACTAATTCTAATAATTCTTCATCGTCAACCATGTCAACTTTGTTTAAGAATACTACTAATGCTGGTACACCAACGTTACGTGATAAAAGAATGTGTTCACGAGTTTGTGGCATTGGACCGTCAGCAGCAGATACTACTAAGATACCGCCGTCCATTTGAGCAGCACCAGTGATCATGTTTTTAACGTAGTCAGCGTGTCCTGGGCAGTCAACGTGAGCGTAGTGACGTTTGTCAGTTTGGTACTCAATGTGAGAAGTATTGATTGTGATACCACGTTCTTTTTCTTCTGGAGCGTTGTCAATCATGTCATATGATTGTGCAACTGAGTCACCATTTTTTGCTAATACAGTAGCGATTGCTGCTGTTAATGTTGTTTTACCATGGTCAACGTGACCGATAGTACCGATATTGGCATGTTCTTTAGAACGATCAAATTTTTCTTTTGCCATTATAAAATCTCTCCTATTCTAATTAAAAATAATATTTAAATTTATCTCTCATGATAGTTTCTCACCATCATGAGAAATTATTTATAGCGATGCAAAAAGAATTTTACAATTCTTTTATAATGCATTCACCCCAAAAAATCAAACTATAAAGATGATAGCTTACATTTAAGCTCACCTTGTATTTTAACCTAGGCTAGCTAGTCAAAACAAGTTATATTATTCACCTTTATTTTTCTTGATAATATCTTCAGCGATTGATTTTGGAACTTCAGCATAGTGATCGAAGTACATAGTGTAAGTACCGCGACCTTGAGTGTTTGAACGTAATGATGTTGCATAACCGAACATTTCTGAAAGTGGTACATAAGCATTAACAACTTGTGCATTACCACGAGGTTCCATACCATCAACACGTCCACGACGAGATGTTACGTCACCCATGATATCACCCATGTACTCTTCAGGCATTTCAATAGTTACTTTCATCATTGGTTCTAAGATTACAGGATCACATTTTTTAGCAGCTTCTTTAAGTGCTAATGATGCAGCGATTTTGAAGGCCATTTCAGATGAATCGACATCATGGTATGAACCATCATATAATTTAGCTTTAACATCAATTAATGGATAACCTGCTAAGACACCATTTTCCATAGCATCTTTAAGACCAGCTTCTACTGATGGAATGTATTCACGAGGAACTACACCACCAACGATAGCGTTTTCGAATTCGAAACCTGCGCCTGTTTCGTTTGGTGTGAATTCAATGTGAACATCACCGTATTGACCACGACCACCAGATTGACGAGAGAATTTACCTTGAACTTGTGCAGATGATTTAAATGTTTCACGATATGAAACCATTGGAGCACCTACGTTACATTCAACGTTGAATTCTTTCTTCATACGGTCTACTAAGATGTCTAAGTGAAGCTCACCCATACCACCGATGATAACTTGTCCAGTTTCTTCGTCAGTGTGTGCATGGAATGTTGGGTCTTCTTCTTGTAATTTAACTAAAGCTTGAGTCATTTTATCTTGGTCAGCTTTAGATTTTGGCTCTACTGATAAGTGAATAACTGGCTCTGGGAATTCCATTGATTCCAAGATAATGTCATTTTTCTCACCACATAAAGTATCACCAGTACCTGTATCTTTAAGACCTACCGCAGCAGCGATATCTCCAGAGTATACAGTATCGATTTCTTGACGTGAGTTAGCGTGCATTTGTAATAAACGACCTACACGTTCACGTTTACCTTTAGTAGAGTTCTTAACGTATGAACCAGATGTCATTGTACCTGAGTACACACGGAAGAATGTTAATTTACCAACATAAGGGTCAGTCATAACTTTGAACGCTAATGCAGCGAATTCAGCTGAATCGTCTGCTTTCGCGATTACTTCTTCTTCAGGGTTGCTAGCACGGTGACCAATAATTGGTTTAACGTCTAGTGGTGAAGGTAAGTAATCAATTACAGCGTCAAGCATTAATTGAACACCTTTGTTTTTGAAAGCTGTACCACAAAGTACTGGGTAGAATTCTACGTTAGTAGTAGCTTGGCGGATAGCTTCTTTTAATTCAGAAACTGAAATTTCTTCGTCACCAAGATATTTTTCCATTAATTCGTCGCTAGTTTCTGCAACTGCTTCGATTAAGCTAGCACGAGCTTCCTCAGCTCTATCTAAGTGGTCTTCAGGAATTTCAATTTCTTCAATTTCAGTACCTAAATCATTTGTATATTTGAAACATTTCATTTCAACTAAGTCAATGATTGCTTCGAATTCGTCTTCCGCACCAATTGGTAATTGGATTGGAGCAGCGTTAGCTTGTAAACGATCATGTAATGTACTTACAGAGTATTCGAAGTTAGCACCTAATTTGTCCATTTTGTTTACAAATACGATACGTGGAACACCATAAGTTGTAGCCTGACGCCAAACTGTTTCAGTTTGAGGTTCAACACCTGATTGTGCATCAAGTACTGTAACTGCTCCGTCAAGTACACGTAATGAACGTTCAACTTCTACAGTGAAGTCTACGTGTCCAGGTGTATCGATAATGTTTACACGATGACCTTCCCAAGCTGCTGTTGTTGCAGCAGATGTGATAGTAATACCACGGTCTTGTTCTTGCTCCATCCAGTCCATTTGTGAAGCACCTTCGTGTGTTTCACCAATTTTGTGGATACGGCCAGTGTAATAAAGAATACGTTCAGTCGTAGTCGTTTTACCAGCATCAATGTGAGCCATGATACCGATATTACGAGTTTTTTCTAATGAAAATTCTCTAGCCATGTATTTTTTCTCCTTCCAGTTTATATTACTGAATAAATACGATAGATATGGCGATGCCCTAAGCATGAACGCTTAATGAAAATTCATTAATATAGAACACACTCAGGGTAAAAGCTTTTATCTTACCAACGGTAGTGAGCAAATGCTTTGTTTGCTTCAGCCATTTTGTGAGTGTCCTCACGTTTCTTAACGGCACCACCTGTATTATTTGCTGCATCTAAAATTTCGTTAGCTAAACGATCTTCCATCGTTTTTTCACCACGAAGACGTGCATAGTTAACTAACCAACGTAAACCTAAAGTAGTACGACGCTCTGGACGAACTTCTACAGGTACTTGATAGTTAGAACCACCTACACGACGAGCTTTAACTTCTAATACTGGCATAATGTTGTTGATTGCTTCTTCGAATACTTCTAATGCATCACGACCACTGCGTTGTTCAACTAGGTCGAATGCTGAATAAAGAATTCTTTGTGCTGTTCCACGTTTACCATCTAACATAATTTTGTTAATTAATTTAGTTACTAACTTAGAGTTATGAATTGGATCTGGTAATACGTCTCTTTTAGGTACTGATCCTTTACGAGGCATAATGTAAATCCTCCCTTCCTTATATTAAATATTTTAAGTTTAAGATTTAATTATAAACTAAATTCTTAGTTTTTAGGTTTCTTAGTTCCGTATAATGAACGACCTTGTCTACGTCCGTCAACACCTGAAGTATCAAGTGCTCCACGTACAATATGGTAACGCACACCTGGTAAGTCTTTTACACGTCCACCACGTACAAGTACAACACTGTGTTCTTGTAAGTTATGTCCGATACCAGGGATGTATGCGTTAATTTCGATGTTGTTTGATAAACGCACACGTGCATATTTACGTAACGCTGAGTTAGGTTTTTTAGGTGTCATTGTACCTACACGAGTACATACACCACGTTTTTGTGGTGAGTTTAAGTCAGTAAATTTTTTCTTTTTACTGTTGAAACCTTTATTTAAAGCTGGAGAATCTGATTTTTTGATTTTGCTTTGTCTTGGTTTACGTACTAATTGGTTAATAGTTGGCATGTGATATGTCCTCCTCTCTTCACTTTTTAATCCCACACATCCAGGTGGTTCATTTTTAGGTTAAATAAAATTTAGTAAGTAAAACACTTACTAATTCTCATTTAATCAATGCTACTATTGTCGCATTGACGTTAATACCTACATGTTTACCCAAAGCATGTTTGCTTTTGAAAAAAGATACAGGTATATTTTTCTGATTGATTTGGCTTAACACGCGAGTCATTAAATATACTTCAACGTCTTCAGCAATAATCAAAGATGTAACTTGATCTTTCTTTAACGCTTTAAGCGTTTCTTTAAGACCAACTACAAAATGTTGTTTGTTAAAGCGTGCAACTTTTTCCTTAGACAATAATTTATCCTCCAAAGTTCTGCTTGCATCAACCTTTAATATATTAACATTGAACAAGAGAATTCGTCAACATTAAATCAAATAATTTACATAAAAATAACAAGAGGCTAAAGCCTTAGCCTCTGTTATATATTTGTTATTCCGTTACTTCAGTTTGAGATTCAACTTCTGCAACTGGTTTAGCTGTTTTTTCGTATTTTACGTCGCTATAACGTCTCATACCAGTACCAGCTGGAATTAACTTACCAATAATTACGTTTTCTTTAAGACCTAATAAGTCATCACGCTTACCTTTAATTGCTGCATCTGTAAGAACTCTTGTTGTTTCTTGGAATGATGCTGCAGATAAGAAACTTTCTGTTTCAAGTGATGCTTTAGTAATACCAAGTAATACTGGTTTAGCTGTTGCAGGGCGCTTACGGTGTTTAAATGCTTCTCTATTTGCATCTGTAAAGTTATGAATATCAACTAATGAACCTGGTAATAACTTCGTATCACCTGCTTCGATAATTCTAACTTTACGTAACATTTGTCGAACCATAACCTCAACGTGTTTATCGTCGATTTCTACCCCTTGCATACGGTAAACTTTTTGTACTTCTTTCAATAAGTAGCTTTCAGTCGCGTTTAATCCAGCAACAGATAAGTAATTCTTAGGTTCAATAGAACCTTCAGTTAATACTTCACCACGTTGAACTGGTTGACCGATTTCTACAATAATTCTTGAAGTACCTGAAGCAAGGTATGATCTTGTTTCATTAGCACCTTTAACAACAATTTCTTGTTGTCTATCTTTTGCTAATTTAATATCTTCTACGACACCTTCGATTTCCGTAATTACCGCTTGACCTTTAGGGTTACGTGCTTCGAAAATCTCTTGAATACGAGGAAGACCTTGTGTGATATCGCTACCTGCTACCCCACCTGTATGGAATGTACGCATTGTAAGCTGTGTACCTGGTTCACCGATAGATTGGGCTGCAATTGTACCAACTGCTTCACCAACTTCAACTTTTTCACCAGTAGCAAGGTTTTTACCGTAACATTTTTCACAAACACCATGTCGTGCGTTACAAGTAAATGCTGAGCGAATATACATTTGTTCAATACCAGCATCTGTAATTTTCTTAGCAATTTCAGGTGTAATTAATTCATCAGGACGAATGATTATTTCATCAGTTTCAGGATGACGAATTGTTTCTTTAGAATAACGACCTTCAATACGTTCGATAAATGGTTCAATCATTTCTGTACCTTCTTTAATATCAGAAACTAATAAACCTCTATCAGTACCACAGTCTTCTTCACGAACAATAACATCTTGTGCCACGTCAACAAGACGACGAGTAAGATATCCTGAGTCAGCTGTTTTAAGTGCTGTATCGGCAAGACCTTTACGTGCACCGTGAGTTGAGATGAAGTATTCAAGTACTGTTAAACCTTCACGGAATGAAGATGTGATTGGTAATTCGATAATCTTACCAGATGGTGCGGCCATCAATCCACGCATACCTGCTAACTGTGTAAAGTTAGATGCGTTACCACGGGCACCTGAATCACTCATCATGAAGATTGGGTTAGTTTTATCAAGTGATTGCATCAATTCACCTTGAATTTGATCTTTTGCATCTGTCCAAATTTCAACAACTGCATTGTATCTTTCTTCTTCAGTGATTAAACCACGATTGAATTGTTTTGTAATTCTGTCGACTAATTTTTCATGCTCATCAAGTATTTGTTGCTTATCAGGTAATACTACGATATCAGCAACACCTACTGTAATACCAGCTTTAGATGAGAATTTGAATCCTAAGTCTTTCATACGGTCTAACATCATTGATGTATCAGTGATGCTAAATCTGTTGAATACTTCTGCAATAATATTACCTAAGAATTTTTTGTTGAAAGGTTCAATTAATTCTTCATTTTCAAAGTATTCTTTTAATCCGCCTTCACCTAAAGTTGTAGGATCGATGAAATATCTGTTTGGTGTCTTTCTTTCTAAGTTTTCTTGCGTAGGTTCATTAATATAAGCAAATGAATCTGGAATGATTTCATTAAATATAATTTTACCTACTGACGTAGCAAGAATCTTTTTGTTTTGTTCTTCAGTAAATGTTGGATTGTTGAATGAACTTGCATGTACACCAATTCTTGTGTGTAAATGTACAAAGCCATTTGCATATGCTTTTAATACTTCATTTGTATTATTAAAGATTGCGCCTGTATTTACTGCATCTTTTCTTTCTAAAGTAAGGTAATAGTTACCAAGTACCATATCTTGTGATGGTGTAACTACTGGTTTACCATCTTTAGGGTTCAAGATGTTTTGTGCTGCTAACATCAACATTCTTGCTTCAGCTTGTGCCTCTTTTGATAAAGGAACGTGAACCGCCATTTGGTCACCATCAAAGTCAGCGTTATAAGCTGTTGTTACAAGTGGATGTAGACGAATCGCACGACCTTCAACTAAAGTTGGTTCAAATGCTTGAATACCAAGTCTATGAAGTGTTGGTGCACGGTTAAGTAATACAGGATGTTCTCTAATTACTTCTTCCAATACATCCCAAACTTCATCATCCATGCGTTCGATTTTACTCTTCGCATTTTTAATGTTAGTTGCAATTTCACGTTGAACTAATTCTTTCATTACGAATGGTTTAAATAGTTCAAGTGCCATTTCTTTTGGTAAACCACATTGATACATTTTCAAGCTTGGACCTACCGCGATAACTGAACGTCCTGAATAGTCAACACGTTTACCAAGTAAGTTTTGACGGAAACGACCTTGTTTACCTTTTAACATATGAGATAAAGATTTTAATGGACGGTTACCTGGGCCAGTAACTGGACGACCACGACGACCATTATCAATTAAAGCGTCAACGGCTTCTTGTAACATACGTTTTTCGTTTTGAACGATAATACCAGGTGCACCTAAATCTAATAAACGTTTCAAACGATTATTTCGATTAATTACACGACGGTATAAGTCGTTTAAGTCACTTGTTGCAAATCGTCCACCATCTAATTGAACCATTGGACGAATTTCTGGTGGGATGATTGGAAGTACATCTAAAATCATCCATGAAGGTTTGTTACCTGAATTACGGAATGATTCAACAACTTCTAAACGTTTAATTGCACGAGTAAGTCTTTGACCAGTAGCTGATTCCAACTCATCGCGTAACAATTTAAGTTCTTCGTCAAGATCAATCTCTTCAAGTAAATCTTTAATACCTTCTGCACCCATTTTTGCAACGAATTGACCTGGGTATTTATCATAATAATCTCTGAATTCAGCTTCAGATAATAAAGTTTTCTTTTCTAAACCAGTTGGACCTGGATCTACAACAACATAAGAAGCAAAGTAAATAACTTCTTCTAATGCTCTTGGTGACATGTCAAGTAATAATCCCATACGACTTGGTATACCTTTGAAATACCAAATGTGAGAAACTGGAGCAGCAAGTTCAATGTGACCCATTCTTTCACGACGTACTTTAGATTTAGTTACTTCAACTCCACATCTGTCACAGACCATGCCTTTGTAGCGAACACGTTTGTATTTACCACAACTACATTCCCAGTCTTTTGTAGGTCCGAAAATTCTTTCACAGAATAGACCATCTTTTTCAGGTTTTAATGTACGGTAGTTGATTGTTTCAGGTTTTTTAACTTCACCAAAAGACCAAGAACGGATTTTTTCAGGTGAAGCCAATCCTATTTTCATATAATGGAAATTATTTACATCAATCAAGGAGCCTACCTCCTTCAATTTAGATTAGCTGTGCTATTTGATTGATTTGCATTTATTTAAAATGGCTTAAAGTACTAAACTGAATCATCAATAAAATTCAGCTTAGTATCTTTTTGCCTGTTTTGTAAATTGCGTATTAATCAGTAACTTCTTTTTGTGTTTCAGGAGCATCATTTTGTTGTAAATCTACTTTGCGTTCTACAACATCATCGTCATCAACGTCTGTCATTTCGATTTCATTATCTTGCTCATCCATAACTTTTACATCTAAACCTAAACTTTGTAATTCTTTCATCAATACTCGGAATGATTCTGGAACACTTGGTCTAGAGATGTTTTCACCTTTAACAATAGCCTCGTATGTTTTCACACGTCCTACTGTATCATCGGATTTGTAAGTTAAGATTTCTTGTAATGTGTATGCAGCACCATATGCTTCAAGTGCCCATACCTCCATCTCACCGAAACGTTGTCCACCGAATTGCGCTTTACCGCCAAGTGGTTGTTGTGTAACAAGTGAATATGGTCCTGTTGAACGCGCATGTAATTTATCATCAACCATGTGCGCAAGTTTCAACATGTACATTACACCTACTGAAATACGGTTATCGAATGGTTCACCTGTACGTCCATCATAAAGTACAGTTTTACCATCACGAGCCATACCAGCTTCTTCAATTGTTGACCATACATCGTCATCGTTTGCACCGTCAAATACTGGTGATGCAACGTGAATACCAAGATTTTTAGCAGCCATACCTAAGTGTAGCTCTAATACTTGTCCGATGTTCATACGAGATGGTACACCAAGAGGATTTAACATGATATCGATCGGACGTCCATCTGGTAAGTAAGGCATATCTTCTTCAGGAACAATCTTAGAAATGACACCTTTGTTACCATGTCGACCACACATCTTATCACCAACATGAATTTTACGTTTTTGAACGATATATACACGTACTAATTGGTTTACACCAGGTGATAATGTATCGTCGCCTTCTTCACGATTGAATACTTTTACATCAAGAACGATACCGCCAGCGCCGTGAGGTACACGTAATGAAGTATCTCTAACTTCACGTGCTTTTTCACCAAAGATTGCATGTAACAATCTTTCTTCGGCAGTTAACTCAGTTACACCTTTAGGCGTTACTTTACCAACTAAAATATCTCCATCTTTTACTTCTGCACCAATATAAACGATACCACGATCGTCTAAGTTCTTAAGTGCACTTTCAGAAACATTAGGAATATCTCTTGTGATTTCTTCAGGTCCTAACTTAGTATCACGTGCTTCTGATTCATACTCTTCAATATGAATAGAAGTATACACGTCATCTTTCACAAGTCTTTCACTCATGATAACGGCATCCTCATAGTTGTAACCGTCCCAAGTCATGAAACCAACTACTACGTTTCTACCTAATGCCATTTCTCCTAATTCCATAGATGGTCCATCTGCTAAAATCTCGTTATACTCAACAACATCTCCAACTGCAACGATTGGACGTTGGTTGTAACATGTACCTGAGTTTGAACGTTTAAATTTAGCTAATGGATAGCGATCTAATTCACCTTCATGCTCAACGCCGTTCTCTTCAACTAGACGACGTACAAGAATTTCATTAGATTCAACATGTTCAACACGACCTCTGTGCTTAGCTGTAATAGCTGCACCAGAATCACGTGCTGCAACGTGTTCCATACCTGTACCAACAAATGGTGCTTCTGGATTCATCAAAGGCACTGCTTGACGTTGCATGTTCGCACCCATCAATGCACGGTTTGAGTCATCATTTTCTAAGAATGGAATACATGCTGTCGCTGCTGAAACAACTTGCTTCGGCGATACATCCATATAATCCATTTTTTCTTTAGCCATAACTGTATTGTTACCACGGAAACGACATACAACTTCATCATCCATGAAACGACCATTTTCATCTAATTTAGAGTTTGCTTGTGCTACAACATAGCTATCTTCTTCGTCAGCTGTTAAATAGTCAATTTGATCAGTGATAGCATGTGTATCTAAATCAACTTTACGATATGGTGTTTCAATAAAGCCGAATTCATTTACACGTGCATAACTTGATAATGAGTTAATCAATCCAATGTTTGGTCCCTCAGGTGTTTCAATTGGACACATACGGCCATAGTGAGAGTAGTGAACGTCACGTACTTCCATTTGAGCACGTTCACGTGTTAAACCACCAGGTCCTAATGCTGATAGACGACGTTTATGCGTTAACTCAGCTAATGGATTTGCTTGGTCCATGAATTGTGATAATTGAGAGCTACCAAAGAATTCTTTAATAGATGCAATAACAGGTCGAATATTAATTAATTGTTGAGGTGTGATAGACTCAGTATCTTGAATTGACATTCTTTCACGTACAACTCTTTCCATTCTTGATAAACCGATACGGAATTGGTTTTGTAGTAATTCACCTACAGAACGTAAACGACGGTTACCTAAATGGTCAATATCATCTGTATATCCAATACCACTTAATAAGTTAAAGAAGTAACTCATTGAAGCGATGATATCTGCTGGTGTAATACATTTAACTTCTGAGTCAGGGAAAGCATTACCAATTACAGTTGTCGTACGACCTTCATCATCGTTAGGAACATATACTTTAATTGATTGAATTTCTACTGGCTCGTCTATAACGCTACCATGCAATTCAAACACTTCGCTGTTTGCGTTTGATTCAAGTACATCCATGATTTCGTCGATTTTACGACGATCAAGCACTGTACCTTCTTCAACTACAATTTCACCAGTTTCAGTATTCACAATTGGCTCAGCTAATTTTTGATTGAATAAACGATGTTTTAAATGTAATTTTTTGTTTGTTTTATAACGACCCACGCTTGCTAAGTCATAGCGTTTTGGATCAAAGAAACGTGAATACAATAGACTTTTAGCATTTTCAACAGTTGGTGGTTCACCTGGACGTAAACGTTCATAGATTTCTAATAACGCTTGTTCAGTGTTTTCAGTGCCGTCTTTCTCTAAAGTATTACGTAAGTATTCATTGTCACCTAAAAGGTCAACAATTTCTTGGTCACTTGAGAAACCTAATGCACGTAACAATACTGTTAATGGTAGTTTACGTGTTCTATCAATACGCACGTATACAACATCTTTAGCATCTGTTTCATATTCTAACCATGCACCACGGTTTGGAATAATTGTTGCATCATAGTTTTCACGACCATTTTTGTCGATTTTTTCATTGAAATAAACGGATGGTGAACGAACTAATTGAGATACGATTACACGTTCTGCACCATTGATAACGAACGTACCTGTATCAGTCATTAATGGGAAATCACCCATAAAGACTTCTTGTTCTTTAACTTCTCCTGTTTCTTTAATGATTAGACGCACTTTTACACGAAGAGGTGCAGCATAAGTAGCGTCACGGTTTTTAGATTCTTCTAAATCATATTTTGGTTCTCCTAAACGGTAATCCACAAACTCTAATGACAAATTACCAGTAAAATCTTCAATTGGAGAAATGTCTCTAAACATTTCGATTAAACCTTCTCTTAGGAACCACTCGTAAGATTTAGTTTGAATTTCTATTAAGTTTGGTAATTCTAATACTTCTGAAATTCTCGCGTAGTTTCTACGTTTACGATGTCTTCCATATTGGACAACTTGACCTGCCAAACAGATTCACCCCTCAAAAATTATGTGATCCGCTTTTAGCTAAATACCATAAGCATATTAATAAAAAGACAAAAAGAAAACGGCAACACTAATGATGACACCATTTTCGATTCTATATTTATTCTTAATTAACTTATCTATTTAACGTAAAAGTACACACTTATTGAACATAAATTTTTACATTATATAACTATAACAGAATATCCATTTCATTTCAAGCTTTTATACTTCTCAGAATGTAATATCCTTTATCTTTATTTACCACTTCTACATTTCCAAAAAGTTCATTCATTCTTTTCTTTGCAGATGGCATACCTTGCTTCTTCTGAATTACAACGAATAGTTCACCGTTCGAGTCTAATCTATGTAATGCTTGCTCGAATATACGATGCACGGTTTCTTTCCCTGCTCTTATTGGTGGATTGGTTAAAATAAAATCAAAACTTTTGTCTTCCACAGCAGACAAAGCATCACTTTCCTTTACGATCACATTATCAATACCGTTTAATTTTTGGTTTTTTTCAACTAAGGCTATCGCTCTGTTATTAACATCTAGCATTGTAATTGAATGATGTGGTGATACTTTAGCAATCATCAAACCAATTGGTCCGTAACCACAACCAACATCGGCAATTCGCTTACTTGGACCAGGTGGATGCGTTTTTAAAAAAGTTTGAACAAGAACATCTGAACCATAATCTACTTTATCTTTCGAAAACACTCCGTTATCAGTTATTAAATCAATTTTATGATGCTTTAATTGATATTGAATACGTTGTTCATTGCTAATTACACTTGGATCTTCATCATAATAATGACTCATTATTCCACCTCATCTTCACTTTGTAACTCGTCATTATAATTATAACATTTCACTCAGTCTTTAAATGAATAAAACCCCGTTATCAAAATAACGGGGTTTTAACTTCTCAAAGAATCATTATATTATAGCAATGCTTGCTATAAAACTTTGATTATTAAGTTTAAGATACTTGAATTATTTTAATTCTACAGTAGCTCCAACTTCTTCTAATTGTTCTTTAAGTTTTTCAGCTTCTTCTTTAGGTAAAGCTTCTTTGATTACTTTAGGAGCTCCGTCTACTAATTCTTTAGCGTCTTTTAATCCTAAACCAGTTGCTTCTTTAACAGCTTTAACAACTTTGATTTTAGATGAACCAGCTGAAGTTAACTCAACGTCAAATTCAGTTTTTTCTGCTGCAGCATCAGCGCCACCAGCTGCACCTGCTACTGCTACTGGAGCAGCTGCAGTTACACCAAATTCTTCTTCAATTGCTTTTACTAAGTCGTTTAATTCTAATACTGACATTTCTTTAATCGCTTCAATGATTTGTTCATGATTAGCCATTTTATAATTCCTCCATTATTTTTAATTTTTTTACGCTAAAAATTATTCAGCGTTTTCTTCTTTTTGTTCTCCAATAGCTTTAACCGCATAAGCGAAGTTGCGTACAGGAGCTTGTAATACTGATAAAAGCATAGATACAAGACCATCGTGTGAAGGTAATGAACCAACAGTTTTAACTTCTTCTGCTGTAATAACATTGCCTTCCATAACGCCTGATTTAATTTCTAATGCTTCATGATCTTTAGCAAATCCAGAAATTACTTTCGCTGCAGCTACAGCATCTTCACTTGAAGTTGCAATAGCAGTAGGACCTGTTAAGAATTCATCTAAGCCTTCGATACCAGCTTTTTCAGCTGCACGACGTACCATAGTGTTTTTGTATACTTTATACTCAACACCAGCTTCACGTAATTGTGAACGTAAGTCAGTAACTTCAGCTACTGTTAATCCACGGTAGTCAACGATTACTGTTGAAACTGAATTTGATAGTACCTCAGCAATTTCATCAACTAGTTGTTTTTTAGCTTCAATGATAGCAGACATTCAGACACCTCCATTTAAATTTTTGGTGCTTTTTTTAAAATTAATAAAAAAAGCACTTTCTACCCACGGCAAAAAGTGCTTGAAAGATCATAGATCATCACGTTCAAGTCAATTTTAGCCTCGGCAGGATAAATTTTAAGTTATAAATAACTCCTACTGTCTTAGGTAAAATAATCACAATAAGTAATATAACTTGGAAATTACTTATTGTCAATATATTTTTACAGACTGAAAGATATTTCTTTCAGCCTGTAATTGTTTATATCATTTATTATTTGAAACTTGCAGTATCAATTTTAACTCCAGGACCCATTGTTGTAGTTACAGCAACAGATTTGAAGTATGTACCTTTAGCAGATGATGGTTTAGCTTTAGCTAATACATCTTGTAAAGTATTGAAGTTTTCAATTAATTGTTCATCAGTAAATGAAACTTTACCAATTGATGCATGTACGATACCAGCTTTTTCAGCGCGGTATTCTACTTTACCAGCTTTGATTTCTTCAACAGCTTTTTTAACATCCATTGTTACAGTTCCAGTTTTAGGGTTTGGCATTAAACCTTTTGGTCCTAATACACGACCTAATTTACCAACTTCACCCATCATGTCTGGTGTAGCAACTACTACATCGAAGTCGAACCAACCTTGTTGGATTTTTTGAACGTATTCTGCTTCACCTACATAGTCAGCACCTGCTGCTTCAGCTTCAGCAATTTTGTCACCTTTAGCGAATACTAATACACTTTGTGATTTACCAGTTCCGTTTGGTAATACAACTGCACCACGGATTTGTTGGTCATTTTTACGTGTATCAATTCCTAAACGGAATGCAACTTCAACAGAAGCGTCAAAGTTAGCAATGCTTGTTTCTTTAGCTAATTTAATTGCTTCTTCAACACTGTAGTGCTGAGTACGGTCAACTTTACTAGCTGCTTCTTGATACTTTTTACCTTTTTTAGCCATTTATAGTTCCTCCTTTAGTGGTTTTAGCGGAATTTCCTCCCACATTACTTGCTAGATGCAAGTTAAGAGCAGACAACAGAAGAATTAATCTTATGAATAAATCAATCATTAATCTAGTCATTCAGATTATATTTATAATTCATCATTATTATCTCTGTTATCTGCTTCATCGTTTAAATCATGTAATCAAATTTAATATTCGTAAAATTATTCTACAACGATACCCATACTACGTGCAGTACCTTCGATAATACGCATAGCTGCTTCTTCGTCAGCAGCGTTTAAGTCTTGCATTTTGCTGTTAGCAATTTCGCGTACTTGATCTTTAGTTACTGTAGCAACTTTAGTTTTGTTTGGTTCACCTGAACCTTTTTCAATACCAGCTGCTTTTTTAAGTAATACTGGAGCCGGTGGAGTTTTTGTAATAAATGTAAATGAACGATCTTCATAAACACTGATTTCTACCGGAATAATTAAACCTGCTTGATCTTGAGTACGTGCATTGAACTCTTTACAGAATCCCATGATGTTCACACCTGCTTGACCTAATGCTGGACCAACTGGTGGTGCTGGATTCGCTTTACCTGCAGGAATTTGTAATTTAACAACTTTATCTACTTTTTTAGCCACGATGTGCACCTCCTTGATATCGTGATGTGGTCACAGGGCTCAGTTTTGCCCTCCCACTCTTAACATTTCGTGACGAAATGGGCGCTCTAAAAGCGCGACCACATAATTTTAACACTTTTCTAATTAAAAAATCAATACTCTTTTTTATCTTTTGGTTAGTTTAATAACTTTAATTGTTAATTAAAGCTTTTCTATTTGATCGAATTCAACTTCTACTGGTGTTTCTCGGCCAAACATATCTACTAATACTGTTAGCTTAAACTTATCTGTTTCAATTTCTTGAACTTCACCAACTTGATTCGCAAATGGACCTGATTTAATACGAACTTGCTCGCCAACTTCGAGTTCAACATCGATAGTCTTTTCTTTAAGACCCATTTGTTTTAAGATGAAGCGAACTTCTTCTGGTAACAACGGATTTGGCTTAGACCCTGCACCTGCAGAACCTACAAAACCAGTAACGCCTGGTGTATTTCTTACCACATACCATGATTCATCTGTCATGATTAATTCCACTAAAACATATCCAGGGAATGTTTTTTTAACGGTTGTTTTAGCTTTACCATCTTTAACTTGAGTTTCTTCTTCTTCCGGTATGACTACTCTAAAGATTTGTTCAGTCATATTCATAGATTCTACTCTTTTTTCTAAATTCTTTTTAACTTTATTTTCATATCCAGAATATGTATGCACTGCATACCAACGCTTTGCGCCAACTTCTTCAGACATGTCTTCACTCCTCTAACCAAATAATAAATTTTTCAATGCTGTAATTCCTAAATCTAAGGCATAGAAAAAGACTAAGAAGAATATAACAGTAGAAACTACAATTACAGTATATTTAAATAGCTCTTCTTTCGTCGGCCAACTTGTTTTTTCCATTTCAGACTTAACGCCTTTAAAGAAACTTTCTTTTTTAGCCATTTGCTCAACCTCCAAATCCTTTGAACATATTATCAAAGTATTATTTCGAATGTATTTATTTCGATTCTTTATGAATTGTGTGCGCGTTACATTTTGGACAATATTTCTTTAAGGTTAATCTTGTTGCCGAGCCTTCTTGCTTAGGAACATTATAATTTCTATTGCCACAAGCTTCACAATTTAAAGGTATTTTCCTCACAATAATTCACCTTTATTCATTATAATACCAGTATACTATACATAAAATTTATAACAAATGTCAAACCATCAAGAAGTAACACGTTCTAATTCAATTCACGTCCTAAGGCGCTTTTCAAATCATTTTGAAATAACGTTTTATTTTATTTTTACATCGTTGTATGGCATTATAAATCACTTTCTCTTTTACATGCATCAGTTGAGCAATTTCTCTCGGCTTATATTGTTCGCACATTAAATACATGACATCTTTTTCAAATGCACTCAAATACTTAAACTGACGAATCAACTCTTTAATTGCTAATTTATTCAAATAATTGTTTTCAACATCATAACGCTTTATTGCACATGGATACGTAACTCTATATTCATTAATCAAATTATCCATTCTTTTATTTGTAGCTAAATATTTTCTCAAATAATCATACTTTACAGACGTAATTAAACATTGAACATAATTTGTGAAAGGCTAGTCTCCACTAAAATCAAATGTTTGGACCGACCTATACATCCGTATAAGTATTTCTTGATATAAGTCTTCTAAATCATAATGATTAAATCCAAATGTTTTGATGCGTCGAATAATTAATGGTTGTAGATCCATTACTAACTTTTCGAAGTCTTTATCATTTATTGCATTGTTACGTTTGATTGTACTGTCTTGAGTTGTCAAATCATATTTCAAGTATTAAACTAACCCCTTCTATCTAAAATTTAAGGTTAGTTTAATATTGTTACATTCAAAATTTCAAGATGAAGGAAATGTCATTTCTTATGATGTCCTCTTCGTATTTTTTCAAATTCTGCAAGGATTTCAGAAGATAACGGAATTCGAGTTCTTGGCTTGTTTTCACTTATATCATCTAATGATTTACTCACATCAATTTCATTTTCTTTTAAATCTCTCCACATTTCGCGAGATGATATTCTATATGCACCTGATCCAAAGATAGCATGTTGCTCACTCATATCACTTGTTACAACTGTAATATGCTTAGTGTGCTTGTCATAAAGTTCATAGACATAACGTTCTATGAAACTATCAGCTGTTTCTTTTTCCTTGGTAAAAATCGTTTTAACACCATGATACATGTATTCTCTTTCAACACCCGATTGGTCATAAGCATCGAAAACACAAATAATTTCATCTGAAATAACAGCATTATAATTTGCAATTGCATCTATTAATTGCATTCTAGCTTCTTCTAAATTCTCTTTTGCAATGGCGCTTAGCGTTGGTGATTGTCCTATCATATTGTATCCATCAATGATTAAGTAACGTTCTTTCATTATATTTCTCCAACATCATGTCTTTTTCGAAATACTTCGTACATCATTAAACTTGCTGCAACCGAAGCATTCAAACTGTTTACATGTCCAACCATTGGAATCTTAATATAAAAATCGCATTTATCACTTACTAGGCGACTCATACCCTGTCCTTCGCTGCCAATTACAATAGCCAATGACATGTCCGCTTCAAGATTTCTATAATCCGTTGCATTATTAGCTTCAGTGCCAGCTACCCAAAAGCCATTATCTTTTAGTTCATCGATAGTTTTAGCTAAATTTGTCACTCGAATAACTGGTACATGTTCAATTGCACCTGTTGAGGCTTTTGCAACTGTTTGCGTTAGTGTAACTGAACGACGTTTAGGAATAATAACACCATCAACTCCCGTCGCATCTGCTGTTCTTAAAATTGATCCCAAGTTATTCGGGTCTTCTAAGCCGTCTAATATAAGTACTGTCGATAAACCTTCTTTTTCTTTTTGCTGTTTTAAAAATTGATCGAAGTCAGCATATTCATATGGTGCAATAAGCGCTGCAACACCCTGATGTGGTGCATTTGCTAAAAAATCTAATTTAGATTTTGGTACAGTTTGAACAATGATTTTTTGATCTTTTGCATTTTTTAAAATTTCATTAATTTGTTGCTTTTTAATACCTTCTTGAATCAATATCTTATTTATCGGATGCCCAGTAATAATCGCTTCTCTAACAGCATGCCTACCAACAATAACCGTATCTTCCACATTGTCACTACCTTTCGTTTACTATTGTTATTATTTTATTTAATAATGCCTCTAATCGTTCTTCTCTTTTTTCTAAATAAAGAAAACCTATCACTGCTTCTATCGCTGAACTTTTACGATATGTTTGAACATCAGTGTTTTTAGCTTTAGTATGACTTTTCGCGTTACGCCCTCGCTTCAAAATATCCATTTCTTCATCTGTAAACCATTCTTGCTCCATTAAATATTCTAACGTTTGCGCCTGACTTTTGGCAGATACATATTTTTTAGACATTTGATGTAGTTTATTAGGCTTACTTTTAAGCTTTAAAACGATATACGTACGTACATATTGATCTAAGACTGCGTCTCCCATATATGCTAAGGTCAATGGATTCAATAATTTAATGTGATTATCTTGTTGATTATCCACGTTTAAATCTAACCCCTTGAGGTGTGTCTTCTAATATAATGTTTTGTGATTTCAGCATGTCTCGAATCTCATCTGCTCGTGCAAAATCTTTGTTTTTCCTTGCTTCATTACGCTCTTCGATTAATTTTTCAACATCTTCATCCAATAATTCATCTGCATTTTTAGATTTTAACGGTACACCTAAAACATCGCTGAAAATTTGATAAACTGCTTTAAATTTATCAATTACTTCTGTTGATGTTGTATTCTCTAGTACATATTTATTCGCAAGTTTTGCTAAATCATACCAAGCTGTAATTGCATTAGCTGTATTAAAATCATCATTCATAACTGTTTCAAAACGATTTAAAATCGCATCAATTTGATCAATATATGTCTGTTGATTTTCAATATTAGTAGCAATTTGTGCGCGCTCTTCAATTAATTGATAACTATTGCGAATACGCTCTAGTCCACTACGTGCTGATTCAACCAATTCTAGATTATAGTTAATTGGACTTCTATAATGTACGCTAATCATAAAGAATCTTAGTACATCTGGATCAACTTCTTTAATAATATCGTGAACTAAAATAAAGTTGCCTAGTGATTTACTCATTTTTTCATTATCAATATTAATGAAACCATTATGCATCCAATAATTAGCAAATGGCGCATGATTATGTGCTTCCGATTGTGCTATTTCATTTTCATGATGTGGAAATTGTAAATCTGAACCACCCGCATGTATATCAATTGTAGGTCCTAGCTCATGAAATGCCATTACAGAACATTCAATATGCCATCCTGGTCTCCCTTCACCAAATGGACTATCCCAACTAATCTCGCCAGACTTCGCTTTTTTCCACAATGTAAAATCAAGTGCATCTTCCTTATGCTCTCCTGCATCTATACGAGCACCCACTTTTAAGTCATCTATGGATTGATGACTTAATTTACCATAACCTTCAAATTTACGTGTTCTAAAGTAAACATCGCCACCACTTTCATATGCATAACCTTGATCAACCAAATCTTTAATAAATTGAATAATGTCATCCATATGGTCCATTACCCTTGGATTTGAAGTCGCTTTTCTAACATTTAAAGCACCGACATCTTCATGAAAAGCAGCGATATATTTTTCTGCAATTTCGGGAACAGACTGATTTAATTCTTGAGAACGTTTAATTAATTTATCATCTACATCTGTAAAATTTGATACATATTCTACATTATATCCTTGGTATTCAAAGTAACGTCTCACTACGTCATAATTAATTGCTGGTCTTGCGTTACCAATATGAATGTAGTTATATACCGTAGGACCACATACATACATTTTTACCTTTCCTGGTTCTATTGGCTTGAACACTTCTTTTTGACGTGTAAGTGTATTATATAATGTAATCATCTTGAATCTCTCCATTCCTAGTCTTTTCAAGTTGTCGTTCTAAATGCTTAATTTGTTCATAAATTGGATCAGGTAGATGGCGATGATCAAATGTTTTTCCAACTCGAACACCATCTTGCTTAACAATATGTCCTGGTATACCAACAACCGTTGAATAACTTGGAACTGATTGTAAAACAACTGAATTTGCACCAATATTTACATTTGAATTTATTTTAATATTTCCTAAAACTTTCGCACCCGCTGCTATTAAAACATTGTCTCCTATATCTGGGTGTCTTTTCCCTCTTTCTTTCCCTGTCCCACCAAGTGTCACGCCTTGATAGATTGTCACATTATCACCAATTGTACATGTTTCTCCTATTACAACGCCCATACCATGATCTATAAATAGACGCTTCCCAATTTTAGCACCTGGATGGATTTCTATACCTGTGAAAAATCTTGAAATTTGAGATATCGCGCGTGCTGCAACATATTTTTTTTGCTTGTATAACTTATGTGCAATCAAATGACTCCAAACTGCATGTAAACCTGCATACGTTGTAATGACTTCTAATGTTGAACGTGCCGCTGGATCCTGCTCAAATACCATTTTTATATCGTCTCTCATTCTTTTTAACAAGATCATTTCCTCCTCAATGATTGAACTACGTAAATACATAATTGAAGTACCTGCGAAATTAAATATCAAAAAAAGCACCACTAACATACAAATTGTATTGTTAGAGGCGCTTCCGCACGGTTCCACTCTGAATTTAGCGAATAACATTAATAATATTGCGGGCGCTTCCAAATTATCAAGGAAACTATGCCAACTTAATGCTCATCACTCTCATTATATATTTAATTCATTTTACGAAGGTGCATTCATTAATTTCTACGTTGTACTCACAGCAACCGTACACTCTCTGCATCGTATAAATTTAATTACTAATCCTTCGTTTTATATAAAATACTCTATTCATATTGTTGTAATTTGTTAATACAACTTTATCATATGTGGTTACGTTATAAAATTCAAGTATATACTACCTTGATCTTGTCTATTTCATTACTTATATTGTTTTAAACGGTTTAGCACTTTTTCTTTACCAAGTACTTCAATTGTATTTGGTAATTCAGGTCCATGCATTTGGCCTGTTACAGCAACACGAATAGGCATAAATAATTGCTTGCCTTTTATTCCTGTTTCTTTTTGAACTTCTTTAATTGTCTTTTTAATTTCAGCCGCTTCAAATGGTTCAAGTGCTTCTAATTTACTGAATAAGTGCGTCATTAACTCTGGTACTTGCTCTCCATTGATCACTTGTTGTTCTTCTTCACCAAGAGCTGGCATTTCTTTAAAGAACATTTCTGATAAAGGAACAATTTCACCGGCATAACTCATTTCTTTTTGATAAAGCGCAATTAATTTGCGTCCCCAAGATAAATCCTCTTCTGACGGCACCTCAGGAATCAAATTCGCTTTAATTAAATGAGGTAATGCTAATTGGAATACTGTTTCAGTATCTTTTTGTTTCATATATTGGTTATTAACCCATGCTAATTTTTGCTTATCGAAAAATGCTGGTGATTTTGACAAACGCTTTTCATCAAAGATTTTGATAAATTCTTCTTTAGAAAAGATTTCTTCTTCACCTTCAGGAGACCAACCTAATAACGCAATAAAATTAAATAACGCTTCAGGTAAATAACCTAAGTCACGATATTGCTCAATAAATTGTAAAATTTGCCCATCACGTTTACTTAACTTTTTACGTTCTTCATTAACAATTAATGACATATGACCAAAACGAGGTGGCTCCCAGCCAAATGCTTCATAAATCATAATTTGTTTAGGCGTGTTTGAAATATGATCATCACCACGAATAACATCTGAAATTTCCATGTAATGATCATCTATAGCTACTGCAAAATTGTACGTTGGAATGCCATCTTTTTTAACGATAACCCAGTCACCAATACCATTTGAATCAAATGAAATATTCCCTTTTACCATATCATCAAAAGAATACGTTTGGTTTTGAGGTACTCGGAAACGAATTGATGGTTGGCGTCCTTCTGCTTCAAATTGTTGACGTTGTTCTTCAGTCAAATGCGCATGTTGACCACCATAGCGAGGCATTTCACCACGAGCGATTTGCGCTTCACGTTCAGCTTCTAATTCTTCTTCTGTCATATAGCATTTATATGCTTTATCTTCTGCTAGTAACTGATCTATTAATGGTTGGTAGATATGTTGACGTTCAGATTGACGATATGGTCCGTAGCCATTGTCTTTATCTACAGATTCATCCCAATCTAATCCTAACCATTTAAGATTATCAAATTGTGATGTTTCTCCATCTTCTAAATTACGTTTTTTATCAGTATCTTCAATTCGAATCACAAAATCTCCGTTATAATGTTTAGCATACAAGTAATTGAATAATGCTGTTCTTGCATTACCAATATGAAGATAACCAGTTGGACTTGGTGCATATCTTACTCTTATACGATCGCTCATTTTTTTCACTCCTAAATTAAATATCAAATTTTCAAGTTAGTTCATATAAATTGTTCATTTGCTATCTTCGACCGTCATAACAAATGTGTAACTCGTCTTATTGTTAAAACGAAACAATGCTTTTTAACATGACCTTAAAATAATTTCATTGTTTAATCATAACATAATTCCCTGGGTAATATGCTTAAATTTTAAATAGAAAGTAGTTGTTTTTTCAACACTTTAAAAAAGCTATCCCTAAGAATCAAGACTGCACTACATACACATTTCAACGACTTAAAAATGAATATTATGTGCTGTAAAATTAAACTTCAAATTAACTATTCAAATACGTTAAAATTGATTCTAATTTTGTATGTCTTGATTGCTATAAGAATAACTTTATTAATATCTAAAATTTAACACTTAATGAACTTGTTTCAATGATATATTAGCACTATTTGCATTTTTTGATAACTGATATGTTTTGCATTTATTTATAGTTATACTTCAAATTACAAACTTCGCCATTTCATATACCTTTTAATATCTATTTTATTTTCGTCAACTACAGTTTTTATAATGATACTGTATCTTCGATTTTTTTAGCAAAAACAATTCTTCCTGAAGATGTTTGCAATAAGCTGACTACTTCTAAATTGACATGACTGCCAATAAGATTTTTAGCATTATCAACAACTACCATCGTACCATCATCTAGATATCCTACTGCCTGACCAGGCTCTTTACCCATTTTTGTCAGTAAAATATGCAGTTGATCACCTTGATGTACATTAGGTTTGATTGCTTCTGATAAATCATTAACATTTAATGCTTTGATACCATGTACATGACAAACTTTATTCAAATTAAAGTCTGTCGTTATAATATTTGCGTGATATTGTTTAGCTAGCTTTAATAACATCGTATCAATATCACTATGTGATTTAGTCGGATGTATGACTTTTGTAGGATAATCTAAATCATACAATTCATTTAAAATATCTAAGCCTCTTTTACCCTTTTCACGTTTAACACTGTCATTTGAATCTGCAACAATTTGTAATTCATTAATAACACCTTGTGGAATTAAAATATTGCCATCGATAAAACCGCAACGAATGACTTCTAAAATACGACCATCAATAATTGCGCTTGTGTCGATAATTTTTGGCGTAGCACTTTTAGTATGTTGTGACATGGAACGCGCTATATTCTCAGGTAAAAACATTAACATTTCATCTCGTTTTTTAAGGCCAAATTGGAAACCGAAATAACATAGTAATATCGTAATTATGACAGGAATGAAATGATTAAAAATAGAGTTGCCAATTGATTCTAAAATAAACGACACCATAACAGAAATAAGTAATCCGATTATTAAACCTATTGTTGCGAATAGTATTTCAACAGCACTTCTACGCATAATAAAATGTTCTAAACCTTTTATAGCGTTAGTAACTCGTCTAATAAATACACCAAAAATTAAGAACATAAAAATACTACCGATAATGCCATCTACATAGTGATTTTTTAAAAAGCTGGAGTTTTGTAATCCAAGATCATTTGCAATTTCAGGAATAATAATTATTCCTAATGCGCTCCCAATAATTAAGTAAATAATAATAACCATTAGTTTAACGATATTCACACAATGTCCTCCTTTCTTGATGTTTTATGAATGAAGAGCAAATGACAATGCTTCATGTACAGTAGTTACACCTATTACTTGTATACCTTCAGGATATGTCCATCCGCCTATATTATTTTTAGGAATAATTACACGTTTGAAACCTAGTTTTGCAGCCTCTTGCACGCGTTGTTCTATCCGAGATACACGACGTACCTCACCCGTTAAACCAACTTCTCCAATATAGCAATCTAATCCGTCGACAGCTTTATCTTTAAAACTAGACGCAGTTGCTACAATTACACTTAAATCAACTGCTGGCTCCGTTAACTTTACACCGCCAGCTACTTTGATATAAGCATCTTGTTGTTGTAATAGATAATTTTCTTTCTTTTCCAAAACAGCCATCAACAAACTTAATCGATTATGATCAATCCCTGTTGCCATTCGTCTCGGATTGTTAAAAGTCGTTGGAGTTACCAGCGCTTGAACTTCTATTAAAAGTGGTCTGGTTCCCTCCATGGTTGCAACAATTGTTGAACCTGGAACATTTGTTGAACGTTCTTCTAAAAACATTTCAGATGGATTATTTACACCTTTTAATCCACTTTGCTTCATTTCGAAGATTCCCATTTCATTCGTTGAACCAAAACGGTTTTTAACAGCTCGCAAAATTCGATATGCGTGGTGTTCATCACCTTCAAAATAAAGCACAGTATCAACCATGTGTTCTAGCAATCTTGGGCCAGCAATTTGACCTTCTTTCGTTACATGACCCACTATAAAAGTTGCAATGTTCATTTGTTTAGCAATATTCATTAAACTTTGTGTGCTTTCACGAACTTGTGAAACAGAACCTGGCGCAGAGCTGATTTCAGGATGATATATTGTTTGAATCGAATCCACTACTAATAAATCAGGTTGTTCTTCTTTTACTGTTTGATAAATAACTTCAAGATCTGTTTCAGCTAATACTTGCAATTCACTTGAATCTTCATCTAATCGCTCTGCACGTAATTTAGTCTGACTAAGCGATTCTTCTCCAGTAATATATAGTACTTTTTTCTTTTGAGATAACGATGCACAAATTTGTAAAAGTAACGTAGACTTACCAATACCTGGATCCCCACCAATAAGTACTAACGATCCGCTCACAATACCTCCACCTAATACACGGTTGAATTCTGCTGAATCTGTTAACACTCTCGGCGTTGTTTCATGTTTAATACTATTTAATTTTTGTACTTTACCTGCTAATTCCTTGGTTTTCACTCCATGTTTAGGATTGGCTGCTTTTTCAACAATTTCCTCCATTTGATTCCAAGCGCCACAATTAGGACATTTCCCCATCCATTTAGGAGATTGATAACCACAAGCCATACATTCAAAAATCACTTTTTTCTTGGCCAAAATTGCACCTCCACTTTCCTTTGAACAAATCTATTTTAAACGCACATTCCCATTATGACAAATTAAATGTGAGTTACATTTGTTTGTATTTTAACATGACTACTAACGCAAACTGTTTTATCAGATTTATTTTTTATGAATATTATAAAATAAACTTACATCATGTTGATAGTCGATATCTTTCAAAGATAAAATCTTAATAATTTCTTAGTAAACTCTTTTCTCTAGATTTATCACAATATTATATAGACCTATTTTATTTTGACGTAAGTTGCTAGTATCTTCAAACAAAAAACCTTTATAAAAATTCATACCTTTATGCTATCGCTGTAGGCTCATTAACTTGTTTCATATAATTCTTAACAATACTTTGATGATTATTTTATTAGATTGTTTCGTTGATGGATACTTTCACGAATTTCTATAGTTCAATGCTACTAAAAAAAACAGCCCAAAACTTTAATTTGTTTTGGACTGTTTTATAATTATGCTTGCGATGGTGTTTTAGTTTCTGAAGTTTGTTCAGCAATGTCATATTTAAACTCTTTACCATTATGATCTACTGTAACTTTCTTACCTTCAATTTGATTACCATTTAATATTAATTCACTTAAATTATCTTCGATAGTTTTTTGTATCGCTCTAATTAATGGTCTTGCACCATATTCTGGATCATATCCTTCTTCTGCGATTTTGTCTTTCGCTTTATCAGTAACAATAATATTTATGTTTTGTTCAGATAATCGATTTGTTAATTTATTAACCATCATTGTTACAATTTCTTTTAATTCTTCTTTTGTTAGTTTATGGAATACAATGATATCATCTACACGGTTTAAAAATTCTGGACGGAATGAATTTTTTAATTCTTTTAACATCGTTTTTCGAATTGTTTCATAATCTTGTCCATCACTTGAACCACCGAATCCAGCAAATCGTTGATCTTGTAATTCTTGTGCTCCAACGTTTGATGTCATTATGATAATTGTATTTCTGAAATCAACTGTACGTCCTTTTGTATCTGTCAAATGTCCGTCATCTAAAACTTGTAATAGAATATTAAATACATCTGGATGTGCTTTTTCAATTTCATCAAATAAAATTACAGAATATGGTTTACGTCTAACTTTTTCAGTTAATTGTCCACCATCATCATGACCAACATATCCTGGAGGAGCACCAACTAATCGGCTCACTGCGTGTTTTTCCATAAATTCACTCATGTCTACACGGATCATCGCATCATCATCGCCGAACATTGATTCAGCTAAAGCTCTAGCTAATTCAGTTTTACCAACACCAGTTGGTCCAAGGAAGATAAAGCTACCAATTGGTCGTTTAGGATCTTTTAACCCTGCACGGGCACGTCTAACCGCTTTACTGATTGAATTAACAGCATCTTTTTGCCCAATAACTCTCTCATGTAATGTATCTTCTAGACTAAGAAGTTTTTCAGATTCTGTTTCATTGATTTTAGTTAATGGGATACCTGTCCATCCTGCAATGACTTCAGCAATATCTTCTTCTGACAATGAAGTTGACATGCCATTTTGTGCGTTCTTCCATTCATTTTTAGCTTCTTCATATTGCTTTTCAAGTTTTGTTTGTTTATCACGCAGATTAGCAGCATTTTCAAACTCTTGAGCATGTACTGCGGCATCTTTTTCATTTTTAACTTTTTCAATTTCTTGTTCAATTTCTTTTAAATTATTAGGTGTCGTATGACTCTTAAGTCTTACTTTAGAACTTGCTTCATCAATTAAATCAATTGCTTTATCTGGTAAGAAACGATCTGAAACGTATCTGTTACTTAATTTAACAGCTGCTTCAATAGCTTCGTCTGAAATATTAATACGATGGTGTGCTTCGTAACGATCTCTTAATCCTTTTAAAATAGCGACTGTATCTACTACTGAAGGTTCATCAACTTGTACAGGTTGGAAACGACGTTCTAAAGCCGCGTCTTTTTCAATATTTTTGCGATATTCATCTAATGTAGTAGCACCAATACATTGTAATTCACCACGTGCTAATGCCGGTTTCAAAATATTCGAAGCATCGATAGCACCTTCAGCACCACCAGCACCAACTAAAGTATGCAACTCATCAATAAATAGGATGACATTACCTGCTTGTTGGATTTCTTCCATAACCTTTTTCAGACGCTCTTCAAATTCACCACGATATTTAGTACCTGCAACTACTGTTCCCATATCTAAAGACATAACACGCTTATCTTTTAATGTCTCTGGCACCTCATTATTCACTATGGCTTGCGCTAAACCTTCAGCAATAGCAGTTTTACCAACACCTGGTTCTCCAATAAGTACAGGATTGTTTTTCGTACGTCTACTTAACACTTCAATTACACGTGTAATTTCTTTATCACGTCCTATAATAGGATCTAATGTACCGTCTTTGGCAATGACTGTTAAGTCACGAGCTAAACTATCTAAAGTTGGAGTATTATTTGACTTACTAGCTTGTGCATTTTTATTACTCATTTCAGGGTTTCCTAAAGCTTTCACAACTTGTGCACGTGCTTTAGTAATATTTAAATCTAGATTTGCAAAAACTCTTGCTGCAACACCTTCATTTTCACGAATCAAGCCTAATAAAATATGTTCCGTTCCAACAAAATTGTGATGTAATTTTCTAGCTTCATCCATCGATAATTCAATAACTTTTTTAGCTCTAGGTGTATAATGCAATGTACCAACATGATCTTGACCATGTCCAATTAATTTTTCAACTTCTTCAATTACTTTATCTTCAGTGATATTAAAACTTTCTAATACTTTTGCAGCAATTCCTTCAGGTTCTTTCATTAACCCCAATAATAGGTGTTCTGTTCCTATATTTGAATGATTTAAACGAATTGCTTCTTCTTGTGCATGTGCTAATACGCGCTGTGCACGTTCAGTTAATCTACCAAATAACATAAATAATGACCTCCTACTTTATATGTTCTCTTAGTATATCTGCTCGTTTTTCTTTTACAGATTTGTCATCTTCTTCATCTAATAAAAATGGTGACTGTATAGCTACCATCAATTCATTAAATTTAAAGTTTTGTAATTCAATGTAATTTAAATCTATACCAAGTTTAACTTCGCTTAATCTATAAGAAGCCTCTTCCATAGTTATCATTCTACAGTTTTGTAAAATACCTAGCGAGCGAAAAACACGGTCTTGTGTTTCTAATTGATTATAAGTGTCTAACTTTTGTCGTATTTGTTTTTCTTCATGAATGATTTGATTAACAACTTCTGTTAATGTTTCTATGATTTCTAACTCAGATTTACCAAGTGTAAGTTGGTTGGATACTTGATAAGTATGTCCATAAACTTGCGAACCTTCACCGTAAATACCTCTGATTGTATATCCAAAACGATTAATGGTTTGAGCAATCCGTGTCATTCTTTTCATAATAGATAGACCTGGTAAATGTAGCATCACGCTTGCTCTCATACCAGTACCTATATTGGTAGGACATGTAGTTAAATAACCAAGTTGTTCATCATAACTTATATCAAGGCTTCGATCTAATTCATCATCAATTGATGAAGCTTGATTATATAAAGCCTGTAATGTCGTGTCAGTTCCCATAGCTTGAATACGAATATGGTCCTCTTCATTTATCATGACACTTAAAGATTCATCATCATTCACTAATACTGCGGCTGCTGGTTGTTTTATTAGTTCAGGACTAATCAAATGCTTTGCAACCATTTTCATTTTACTTTGTTGATCCATTTGATCAAGACGCATTAATTCAAAATTTGGCAAGGCATCTTGTACCTCATTTATAACTCTAAATCCATCATTTTCAGTAGCATACATTAGTGGATGCACATGATTTTCTAAATTACGCGCTAACCGAATTCTAGAAGACATAACAATTGGTGTTTCTTCATTACTTTTCATCCATTGGCTGATATTATCATGAATATTATGCGTCATCATGTTGCACCTCACTCTCAGCTTTTAGTGCTTTAATTTCATCTCTAACAATGGCTGCTTCCTCAAAATCTTGGATTTCAATAAGTTTTTTCAAATATTCATTCTTTTCTTCGATTTTTCTCTTTAAAGCTATCTTTTTATGTGAAGAATGTGGTGTCTTTCCAACGTGCTCAAATTGTCCACCTTGAACTCTGCGGACGATATCAATGATGTCATCTTTAAATGTTGCATAACAATTAGCACACCCAAATTTACCAACATGTGCAATATCTTTCAAAGTCATATGACATGATGGGCAACGTTTTTCTTCTTTAAACGCTACTTCTTGAAAATTAATGCCATGTTTCGTAGCTAAATGTTGTAGAATTTGCTTAACAACAAATGCTTCTTCGAAATTATCTTGATGTTCTTGATATTCAGGTTGTTCATTAGCTTGATTCCACGGATGGTGCCCCTCAGCACAAGTTTGACACACCATTTTTTCTTCTGTTTTATTTTTACTTGTAACTTTAACTTTTAATTCCGCTTCATTAAGTTGACAATTTTCACAAAGCACTTCAACACCTCATTTCATTTAGTAATAATTTATAACTGGTAACAAACGTTTTAAAATATTTGCTCTAATAATATCTCTAGAAACCATATCCATTGATAGCGTTTCTCTATCAATAACTGCTTGAATCATTTTAGCTTCACGTTCATTTATTAACATTTTATCTAAAAGCCCATCAATAATATAGTAAGCTTGTTGTTGAGAAATAGAAGGTCCAATCAACTGAAGCAAATGATTAATATAACCTGTTGCATCTTTATTTTCAATTTTAGTGATTCGGATGTAACCACCACCACCACGTTTACTTTCGATTTCATAACCATGTTCATTAGTGAATCGTGTTTTGATTACATAGTTTAATTGTGATGGTACGCAATCAAAACGCTGCGCGATATTCGCTCTCTGAATTTCAACGACATCCTCATTCGACTCTTCAAATAAACGTTTGATGTATTGTTCTATGATGTCAGACATATTGTGCATGTATATCACCCCTTTTTGACCTTCTTTGACTATATTATATGACCTATTTTGACCTTTTTCAATTAATTTGTTTTTATATTTTCAAAAATTTATGATGTTAGCCCTTCCATTTTATTGTATGATAGATTGTAGAAAAAACTAAAGGAATGAGAAATATATGCATATTCTAATTGGGATTATCGGAATTATCTTCTTTTTAGCACTTGCGTTTCTATTTAGCTCAGACAGGAAAAATATTCGCTGGAAATATGTAGGAATTTTACTTGCAATTCAGCTTATCTTTGCATTTATCTTGCTTAAAACTACAATGGGAATCAAGGTTATTGGTGGTATTTCAAACGGTTTTAACTACTTATTATTAAAAGCTGCAGATGGTGTTAACTTTGTATTCGGTGGTATTCAATATATCGATCCTAAGCAACCACCATTCTTCTTCAGTGTATTATTACCTATCGTATTTATTTCAGCGATTATCGGTATCCTTCAATACACAAAGATTTTACCTTTAATCATTAATGTTTTAGGATTCTTAATTTCTAAAATTAATGGTATGGGACGTTTAGAATCATACAATGCAGTTGCTGCAGCAATTTTGGGACAATCTGAAGTATTTATTTCAATTAAAAAACAATTACCATACATACCTAAGCAACGTTTATACACATTAACAGCTTCAGCAATGTCGACTGTATCTGCTTCAATTATCGGTGCATACTTTACCTTAATTGAACCTAAATATGTTGTAACGGCTGTTGTCTTAAACTTATTTGGTGGTTTCATCATCGCTTCAATTATTAACCCTTATAAAGTTAATGAAGAAGATGACAAATTATTAGTTGAAGAAACTGAAGAAAGACAACAATCATTCTTCGAAATGCTAGGAGAATATATTTTAGATGGATTTAAAGTAGCTGTCATTGTAGGCGCAATGTTAATCGGATACATTGCCATTATCGCTCTATTAAATGGAATTGTAAGCAATATCTTTAGTACAGTTTCAGGTGGCGCTATTTCTTGGGACTTCCAAACATTAATTGGTTTTGTCTTTGCACCATTTGCATTCTTAGTCGGTGTGCCATGGCAAGATGCAGTTCAAGCCGGTTCAGTTATGGCGACAAAACTATTATCTAACGAATTTGTAGCAATGCAAGCACTTGGTAAACTTAGTGATTTATCTGAACACGCAAAAGGTGTTACATCTGTATTCTTAGTATCATTTGCTAACTTTAGCTCTATTGGTATTATTTCAGGTGCGATTAAATCACTTAATGACAAAAAAGGAGATACAGTTGCCCGCTTTGGTTTGAAATTATTATTCGGTGCAACACTAGTATCTTTCATTTCAGCTGCAATCGCTGGATTCTTTATTTAACAAATACATCAACATCGAATTAACCCCTTCAAAATTTTGACTATTCTCAGTCTCTTTGAAGGGTTTTTTTCTTATGTATATCTTTATTTTTTATCATTTTTAATTTTGACATAAAAAACAACTCCTCCAAAGCTAAGTTTGAAGGAGATATTTTCTTCTCAACAAATCTATAAATATCAATAATTCGTTGATTTAGCATACATTAAGCTATGCTTTTTTTACAATATGATTAATAAAGTAATCAGTTACTCTATAGTCATCTGTTAATTCAGGATGGAATGATACGCCTAAATATTTACCTTGCTGGACAGCTACAATTTTCTCATTAACCTTACATAGGATATCTACGCCTTGACCTACTTTTTCAATATGTGGCGCTCTTATAAAGACACCTTCAATATCTGTAGCGATACCTTTAATATCTAATTCTGTTTCAAAGCTGTCAACTTGTCTACCGAATGAGTTTCGTTGTACAGTAATATTCAGCTTGTTAAGGTATCCTTCTTCACCAACTATATCTTGCGCTAGAACTATTAATCCTGCGCATGTACCAAACATAGGTAAAGTTGAATTTTGTAAAGCCTCTTTAAATCCATATAAATTCATTAATCGACGTAACGTTGTAGACTCGCCACCAGGTAATATTAAGCCCTCGATTTCTTCTAATTGTTCAACTTTTTTAACTGCAATACCTTCATGACCACTTAATTCAATATGTCTAATATGTTCACGTACTGCACCTTGTAATGCTAATACACCTATTTTCATATCTTACCAACCACGCTCTTGCATACGTTCTTCTAATGATAATTGATTGATATCTAAACCTTTCATAGCAGTGCCAAGTTCACTTGCTAATCTTCCAATTAGTTCATAGTCTTGGTAATGTGTTGTTGCTTGAACAATTGCTTTAGCAAATTTTTCTGGATCTTCTGATTTAAAAATACCTGATCCAACGAATACACCGTCGGCACCTAATTCCATCATTAAAGCAGCATCTTGAGGAGTCGCAACGCCACCAGCTGCAAAGTTAACTACCGGTAAACGACCATTGTCTTTAATTTGTTTTAAAATTTCATAAGGCGCACCGATATCTTTCGCAAAAGTCATAATCTCATCATCATTCATTACAGTCAATCGACTAACTTCAGAATTAACTTGTCTCATATGTCTTACAGCTTCAACAATATTACCTGTACCTGGTTCACCTTTAGTACGTAACATAGCAGCACCTTCACCGATTCTTCGTGCAGCTTCACCTAAATTACGACAACCACATACAAATGGCACTGTAAATTGATCTTTTCTTAAGTGATATTCCTCATCTGCTGGTGTTAATACTTCTGATTCATCAATATAGTCAACACCCATCGCCTCTAATACTCTTGCTTCAGTGATATGACCAATACGTGCTTTAGCCATGACTGGAATAGAAACAGCATTCATTACTTCTTCTACAATTTTAGGGTTTGCCATACGTGCAACGCCACCAGCAGCTCTAATATCAGAAGGTACTCGTTCTAATGCCATAACTGCTACCGCGCCAGCTTCTTCTGCAATTCTTGCTTGCTCAGCATTAACGACATCCATAATAACGCCGCCTTTTTGCATTTCAGCCATACCTCTTTTGACTCTGTCTGATCCAATAATTTTACTCATTATACATAAAACCCCTTTTCAAGTTGATTAAATACATTGTAATGTATAAACTGATATTTAAAAAGGTACAAAATAAGATAAATTTAGGAGGTCAGTTATAAAATTGAAAAACACTTTATACCATCAACTTTATGAAAAATTAAAAAAACAAATAATTGAAGGTCAATTTAAAGAAGGCGATAAATTTTATTCTAAAAGACAATTAAGCAAACATTTATCTATTAGCCAAACAACCGTAGAGCATGCATATCAACTTCTATTAGACGAAGGTTACATTTATTCAAGACCTCGCTCTGGATATTTTGTGTCCGAAATTGAATCTTTAACAATTTTAAACAATCAACCTATCCCCTCTCTTTTTGATGATGATTCATATAAACCAAAAGCGAGTGATGAAGCTTATGATTATGCTTTTAATTTGGATGAAATAGATACGAAACATTTCCCTATAGAACTTTTCAGAAAGTATTCCAAAGATCTTTATGATACAAATCATTTAAATCAATTACGTAGAGGACATTTTCAAGGAGAATTACATTTGCGGTTTCAACTGGCATTTTATTTATTTACTAATCGTGGCGTAATTTGTGATCCTAATCAAATTATAATTGGCTCATCTACCGAACAATTAGTAAATCAATTAGTCGATTTACTTTATACTTCAACGTTTATTATCGAAAAACCTAGTTATCCACCAATCAAAAATATTTTAGATAAAAAACAAGTTGAATATGAACAAATTGAAGTTGAAGATAATGGAATAAACGTAGATGAAGTTATTAAATCACAAAAAAATATAGTATATATAACGCCTTCCCATCAATTTCCAACTGGATATGTAATGGACTTAAAAAAGCGAACTCAATTAATACAATGGGCTCAAGAAAAAGAAGAACGATTTATTATAGAAGATGATTATGATTCCGAGTTTAGATATTTCGGTAAACCCATTCCAGCAATTCAAGGTCTATATTCAAGAGGAGAAAAAGTGATTTATATCAGTACATTTTCAAAGTCTATTTTTCCTAGCTGTCGTGTTGCATATATGGTGTTACCCTATTCTATAATGAAAAAATATCATTCTCAAAATCACATTGAAGGCAACACTGTACCTGTTCATATGCAAAACCTTATTGCAACGTTTATATCTTCCGGTGGTTTTGAAAGGCATTTAAATAAAATGAGACGAATTTATCGTAGAAAACTAACCTATATTTTAAATAGATTGAAGCCTTACAAAGAGCAGCTTGATATTCAAGGTGCTGAAACAGGTATGCATTTTACAATTACAGTAAAAAACGGATTAACATTACAAGAGTGTCTTGATAGAGCAAATAAAGTAAAGTTAAAATTACAAGTTTATAATTTTGATGATGACCAAGACTATAAGAAAACCCCTAAATTTATATTAGGCTTTGGCGGTATAGACGATGATGCTTTAAAACCGCATGTAGACGCTCTAATAAAATCATTAATTATAAAGTAACACTTCTTTGATAAAAGTTAGTGTTACTTATGCAATAGCTTGTCTATTGTATAATAATTAATTTCCTTTTTGTATTTCAATAAAGTATATAAAAGAGCAGTAAGATCATTTTCAATTAGATACTGTCTTACTGCTCTTCTCTATTTATACAATATTTTGTTTTGGATGATATCATTTTAGATTTATATAAACACAAAATTAAAAATGTACATACTTAGACAATCGAAAGTTCACATTATTAAATTATCATTTCCAAAACTCAATGCGGCTCATCGCATCCATTTTTGCCTGGCAACGTTCTACTCTAGCGGAACGTAAGTTGGCTACCATCGTCGCTAAAGACCTTTCTTGACTTGTGACAATCGCTTGCTTCTTTCCTCTCCTTCGGCTCTCGCTTACTCATTTAGCTCT
>NZ_JACVZJ010000001.1:0-391701 GCF_017151945.1 Staphylococcus sp. EG-SA-10 | reverse complement strand
CATTAATAACGTATAAATATTCTTAAATACCGTTCTAGTAAAATTTGTTAAATTCGTTAAATCATAACTTAACACAGTTGTTTTAGCGCTATTAAAGTTTTGTTTATTACGAGAAAAATTATATAAATATTCAATAATTGCCAAGTTTCAAATTGTATGAAATTTGCATTATTATTAAATATTAGTTATTGTCAATTTTGTGAATCAATATAATTATTACATTTTGAGATAAATCGAAACAGGATTCATAAAATTAATAATTAGGGGGAGCACAATTGAAAAAAGAGAAAGTTATGGACTGGACGACCTTTATAGGGACAGTAGCTGTACTTCTTTTTGCAGTTATACCTATGATGGCTTTTCCAAAAGCAAGTGAAGATATCATCACTGGTATTAATAGTGCCATTTCTGATTCAATTGGTTCGATATATTTATTTATGGGGCTGGCGATTTTTTGCTTTGTAATGTATATCGCATTTGGTAAATATGGTAATGTCACACTTGGTAAAGCAAGTGATAAACCAGAATTTAATACATTTACATGGGCGGCAATGCTGTTTTGTGCAGGCATAGGCTCTGATATTTTATACTGGGGCGTTATTGAATGGGCTTTTTACTATCAAGTACCACCAAATGGCGCGAAAAGTATGAGTGATGAAGCACTCCAATATGCGACGCAATATGGTATGTTCCACTGGGGACCAATTGCTTGGGCTATTTACGTTTTGCCAGCATTACCAATTGGTTATTTAGTGTTTGTTAAAAAACAACCGGTGTATAAAATTAGTCAAGCTTGTCGTCCGATTTTAAAAGGTCAAACAGATAAATTTGTAGGTAAAGTTGTAGATATCTTATTTATCTTTGGATTGCTAGGTGGTGCGGCAACATCACTAGCGTTAGGTGTGCCATTAATTTCTGCAGGCATAGAAAGATTAACTGGTTTAGATGGTAAAAATATGATTTTACGTTCGGCCATTTTATTAACGATTACGGTCATATTTGCTATTAGTTCATATACAGGATTGAAAAAAGGTATTCAAAAGTTAAGTGATATCAACGTTTGGTTATCATTTGTACTTTTAGCCTTTATATTTATTATTGGACCGACTGTTTTTATTATGGAAACGACAGTGACAGGGTTCGGAAATATGTTGAGAGATTTTTTCCATATGGCAACATGGTTAGAACCATTCGGTGGTATTAAAGGTCGAAAAGAAACGAATTTCCCACAAGACTGGACAATATTCTACTGGTCATGGTGGTTAGTATATGCGCCATTTATCGGTTTATTTATTGCTAGAATTTCAAAAGGTCGACGCCTTAAAGAAGTCGTGCTAGGAACAATTATTTATGGAACGCTTGGATGCGTATTATTCTTTGGTATTTTTGGTAACTATGCTGTGTATTTACAAATTTCTGGACAGTTTAATGTAACACAATATTTAAATACACATGGTACAGAGGCAACCATTATTGAAGTGGTGCATCATTTACCATTCCCATCATTGATGATTGTACTATTCTTAGTATCTGCTTTCTTATTCTTAGCAACAACATTTGATTCGGGTTCATATATTTTAGCGGCAGCATCTCAGAAAAAAGTGGTAGGCGAACCATTACGTGCCAATCGTTTATTCTGGGCATTTGCATTGTGCTTATTGCCATTTTCATTGATGCTAGTTGGTGGCGAACGTGCATTAGAAGTATTGAAAACTGCTTCAATACTGGCAAGTGTGCCATTAATTGTTATTTTTATTTTCATGATGATATCATTTTTAATCATTTTAGGACGCGATAGAATTAAACTTGAAACGCGTGCTGAAAAATTAAAAGAAGTTGAACGTCGTTCATTGCGAATCGTTCAAGTATCAGAAGAAGAACAAGACGATAATTTATAATTCAATTAATGATGCATAAGATTTTGAATTTTATAAGTATATGATTGATTGTCATATTAAGCAAAAACGGTAATTTCTATTTATTGAGATAGAAATTACCGTTTATTTCGTGGATCTATTGCATTGTTTTAAGTATCTATTGTTGTTATTGTCGTTGTTAGAGTCAATTTTAATTTTCAGAATCAGAAGGCTGTTCTGGAATTGGGAAATATTTGAAAATTTCACCGCTTTCAATCGCTTCGGTTAACTGTTCTAACCATTCGTAATAAACATGTGTATGATCAAGCTGAGCTTTAATTTTTTGTGCCTCTTGTGTTTCAGCTTCAGTTAAATCACTGCTTTCAAGTAATGGATTGATAATAGCCTGAGCATCTTTTACTGCTTCGACATTGATGTCAATTTCACGCTGAAATTTTTTAGTGAAAAAGTTTCGGAAAAAGATGAAAAAGTCTTTCTCGGCGATAAAATGTTGTTTGCGGCTTCCTCTCGTAAATTGTTGTTTAACAATATCAAATTCCTGCAATTTCTTAACGCCAGCACTCATACTTGGTTTGCTCATTTGCAATTGATGACGCATTTCATCAAGCGTCATACTGCCTTCAAACACCATAGTGCCATATAAGTTTCCTACACTTCTATTAGTGCCATACAAATCCATTGTCTGTCCAATTGAATTAATTACAATATCTTTTGCTTGTTCTAATTGTTGCTGTTTGTTCTGAGAACGAGTCATCATTGCACCTCCGTACATCATTTTGGTCACGTTAAAATAAATACTAATACATTATAAAACCTTTTCTAAAAAAAGACATTAAAAATATTTAAAGCATTAAAGTTAAATGTTTCGTTAAATAAAAATCTAACGAACTTACAAAACTTAATTCTTGAGTTGTTTTGTAAATTGACACATTTTTCATTTCTATGCTAACATAAGTTTGTAAAATTCGTTAAATAAAAATTTAACAAACTTAACGGAGGTTGTTGAATGGAACTTTTAAAACATTTATCTCAGCGTCAATACATTGATGGTGAGTGGGTTGAAAGCGCGAATAAAAATACAAGAGATATTATCAATCCATACAATCAAGAAGTGATATTTACGGTTTCTGAAGGGACAGAAGAGGATGCAGAACGTGCAATCTTAGCTGCAAGACGTGCGTTTGAGTCTGGTGAATGGTCGCAAGAAACTGCTGAAACAAGAGGTAAAAAAGTACGTGCCATCGCGGACAAGATCAAAGAACATCGCGAAGCGTTAGCACGATTAGAAACATTAGATACTGGAAAAACGTTAGAAGAATCATATGCAGATATGGATGATATTCATAATGTGTTTATGTATTTTGCTGGATTAGCAGATAAAGACGGTGGCGAAATGATTGATTCACCAATTCCAGATACAGAAAGCAAAATTGTTAAAGAACCAGTAGGTGTAGTTACACAAATTACACCTTGGAATTATCCGTTATTACAAGCATCATGGAAAATTGCGCCAGCGCTTGCTACGGGTTGTTCACTAGTTATGAAACCAAGTGAAATTACACCATTAACAACAATACGTGTTTTTGAATTAATGGAAGAAGTTGGTTTCCCTAAAGGAACAATTAATCTTATTCTAGGTGCAGGTTCTGAAGTTGGTGACGTAATGTCAGGTCATAAAGAGGTTGACCTTGTATCATTTACAGGTGGCATTGAGACTGGTAAGCATATTATGAAAAATGCTGCTAATAATGTTACGAATATTGCCTTGGAACTTGGCGGTAAAAATCCAAACATTATCTTTGATGATGCCGATTTTGAATTGGCGGTAGACCAAGCGTTAAATGGTGGATATTTCCATGCAGGTCAAGTTTGTTCAGCAGGATCAAGAATATTAGTACAAAACAGTATTAAAGACAAATTTGAGCAAGCACTTATTGATCGCGTGAAAAAAATCAAATTAGGTAATGGTTTTGATGCTGATACTGAAATGGGACCAGTGATTTCAACAGAACATCGTAATAAAATCGAATCTTATATGGATGTAGCTAAAGCAGAAGGCGCAACAATTGCTGTTGGTGGTAAACGTCCAGATAGAGACGATTTAAAAGATGGCCTATTCTTCGAGCCAACAGTCATTACAAATTGTGATACGTCAATGCGTATTGTACAAGAAGAGGTTTTCGGACCTGTCGTTACTGTAGAAGGCTTTGAAACTGAACAAGAAGCGATTCAATTAGCGAATGATTCTATATATGGTTTAGCAGGTGCTGTATTTTCTAAAGATATTGGAAAAGCACAACGCGTTGCTAACAAGTTGAAACTTGGAACGGTGTGGATTAATGATTTCCATCCATATTTTGCACAAGCGCCATGGGGTGGATACAAACAATCAGGTATCGGTAGAGAATTAGGCAAAGAAGGCTTAGAAGAGTACCTTGTTTCAAAACACATTTTAACAAATACAAATCCACAATTAGTGAATTGGTTTAGCAAATAAAAATTAGATAAGGTGAGTGCCATTGTAAGAACACAAGACACTCACTTTGTTTTGTATAAGTGGCGAAATGTTGATTGATAATTTGGACTAAACGCAAAAAGAATCATAGATTATTTCATGACTGTTAGTAACAATCATAAAAGTAAAATCGAGTGTTTTGGTTAGCTAAGTTTAGCAATTCAACGATAACCAATCAGCCACTAACAAATATTTCATGCAATACTCACTTTGAAATACAACAAACTTTGGAGGTCATAACGATGAGTAAGAAAAACAAATCATATGATTATGTCATCATTGGAGGAGGCAGTGCAGGTTCTGTACTAGGTAATCGTCTGAGTGAAGATAAGGATAAAGAAGTCTTAGTATTAGAAGCGGGTCGCAGTGATTATTTTTGGGATTTATTTATCCAAATGCCTGCTGCGTTAATGTTCCCTTCAGGCAATAAATTTTACGATTGGATTTATTCAACAGATGAAGAACCACATATGGGCGGTCGTAAAGTAGCACATGCCCGAGGTAAAGTTTTAGGTGGATCAAGTTCGATTAATGGCATGATTTATCAACGTGGTAATCCAATGGACTATGAAGGCTGGGCAGAACCAGAAGGTATGGAAACTTGGGATTTTGCGCACTGTTTACCGTATTTTAAAAAATTAGAAAAAACATACGGTGCAGCGCCTTATGATAAATTTAGAGGCCATGATGGACCAATTAAGTTAAAACGAGGGCCAGCAACGAATCCTTTATTCCAGTCATTCTTTGATGCAGGTGTTGAAGCAGGCTATCATAAAACACCTGATGTGAATGGATTTAGACAAGAAGGTTTTGGACCGTTCGATAGTCAAGTACATCGTGGTCGCCGAATGTCAGCTTCAAGAGCATATTTACATCCAGCTATGAAGCGTAAAAACTTAACCGTTGAAACACGTGCCTTTGTTACTGAAATTCATTATGAAGGTAGAAGAGCAACTGGTGTTACGTATAAGAAAAATGGCAAACTACATACCATCGATGCTAATGAAGTCATCTTGTCTGGTGGGGCATTCAATACGCCACAATTACTACAATTATCTGGTATCGGTGATTCAGAGTTCCTAAAATCAAAAGGCATTGAGCCACGTGTTCATTTACCTGGTGTGGGTGAAAACTTTGAAGATCACTTAGAGGTATACATTCAACATAAATGTAAGGAACCTGTATCATTACAGCCAAGCTTAGATATCAAGCGCATGCCATTTATTGGTTTACAATGGATTTTCACACGTACAGGTGCAGCAGCATCTAACCATTTTGAAGGTGGCGGATTTGTACGTTCAAATAACGAAGTTGATTATCCTAACTTAATGTTCCATTTCTTACCAATAGCTGTAAGATATGATGGTCAAAAGGCGGCGGTCGCACATGGTTATCAAGTTCACGTAGGACCAATGTATTCAAACTCTCGTGGTAGCTTGAAAATCAAATCTAAAGATCCATTCGAAAAACCAAGTATCCGCTTTAATTATTTATCAACAGAAGAAGATAAAAAAGAATGGGTAGAAGCAATTCGTGTAGCAAGAAATATCTTATCTCAAAAAGCAATGGATCCATTCAATGGCGGAGAAATTTCACCAGGACCAGAAGTGCAAACAGACGAAGAAATTCTGGATTGGGTTCGTAGAGATGGTGAAACAGCATTACACCCATCTTGTAGTGCTAAAATGGGTCCTGCTTCAGATCCAATGGCAGTAGTTGACCCGTTAACAATGAAAGTCCACGGTATGGAAAATTTACGTGTAGTTGATGCATCAGCTATGCCACGTACGACAAATGGCAATATACATGCACCTGTTTTAATGTTAGCTGAAAAAGCAGCAGACATTATACGTGGCAGAAAGCCTTTAGAGCCGCAATATATTGATTATTATAAGCATGGTGTTCATGATGAAAATGAAGGTGCAATCGAAGTAAAACCATACGCTAAATAAATTTATATAGTAGACTCTTAGTCTGGCATCTATTGTATTGGTGCCAGGCTTTTTTGCGTTTTATCTAAATGAGAAGTTAATGTGTTGTTCAAAAACGGTGTGTGAGTATATGAACTGAAAATAGAGTTAATTGTACATTGTGATGATTAATTGACCTAATTGGCAGACATTAAAAGAGTGTACAACCTTAAAAAGTTCACTAAATAGACATTTAATTGTGTTTTCTTGAAAGCTTTCGTGGTAGGATTTATATAAGTAAATTGAGAGAAGGAATACTATGAGCTTTTACGAATATATACAAACATTTAAAGATGATAAAACACCATTAGGCGAATTAGCGATTTGGATTAAAGAAGATGATTCATTCCCAAAACAAGAGAAGCTAACAGAAAACATTTTGTCTTATTTTCATCAAATGTCCAATATAGATCATGAGTTTTTAGAAATTGTAAAAAGATCACTTTCTCTGTATGATCAATTAAAATCGTAAAATCAGAAATAAAGTTAGCTAAAATAAAAGGCCGGTGATTTCACAGATGAAGTTGTCGGCTATTTTCATGACTAATGTTAAATAATGATTATGAAATTGAAGACACAAAAATAGCGGGCGACTCCTGTCCCCATTTGTATGAAATATTAATACTTTTTACAAAGTCTTATCTTTTAAAAAGAAGCCAAACTATGATTGTAATTAATAAATACGGGAATGAATTAGTAATAGATATAAAGGAATATGACCAAAAATATAAATGAAATGAAGGCATGTATTATGAACATTTATGATGAATATAGAAGTTATGTAATAGAAGAACTGGATGATTGTCTCACAATACAAAAAAATAATGACACTGCATATTACGATGTTCTAGAAGCGATAAATGATTTATCAAATGATTCATTATGTGTGTTAAATCATTTATATATTAACGAAGGACAAGAAGAAACTTTCGAGCAAAAGTTTTTACAACGTAATAAGCATTTAAAAAACGTTGATGGGTTTAAAGCATTAAGGTTTTTAAGACCTAGAACAGCTGGTAGACACTATATCATTATTACGCTGTGGGAAAATAGGCAAGCATTTTATCATTGGCAAAATTCAGCTGAGTACAAGCATACACACAAGCATCGTGGCACTTCGAAAGGTGCAGATGTAAAAATAATTAATCGTGAATTATCATACAATATTCGTATTGAATTAGCTGATATGGTCTAGCCCGAGATATCACCCCTCAATCATTTGAAAGTCCTTGAATGCTACGTCATGTCAAAGTGTAGTGTCGAGGACTTTGGTATTTAACCCTATTTAATTGAAAATTCTGTAAAGATAGGCGTATGATATATATAAATCATTTATAAAATTACAATGTTCATCACAGGAAAAGTGGATGTATGAAAGGAAGTTAGTTATGCAAAAGTCAGCTCTATTCGCGCCTGAAAAATATAACATTATTTCGGAAATCGAAAAATATAGCCACATACCAGATAAAAAGGCAATTCTATATCATAATACTGAAGGCGAAGATATATCAGTCACTTACCAACAGCTCATTGAACAGTCTAATAAAGTAGGTAATGTTTTAGCATCGCACGGTTTATCTAAAGGCGATAAAGTACTCATTATGATGCCACGATCTATTGCGACGTATGAATTATATATTGCTGCTTTAAAATTAGGTGTTGCAATCATTCCATGTTCTGAAATGCTAAGAACTAAAGATTTACAATACCGTATCACGCACGGTGAAATAAATGCAGTCATTGCATTAGAGCCATTCACAGTTGAATTTGAAAAAATTAAAGAATATGATGCGTTAACTAAATTTGTTATTGCCGGTCAAAAAGATGGATGGATTTCACTTGAAGCTGAAAAAGAAAACGCAAGTAACAAACTAGAAATGGCAGATACGACGCGTGATGATATGGCAATTCTGTCATATACATCTGGTACAACTGGCAATCCTAAAGCCGTTACACATTGTCATGGATGGGGATTTGCACATTTACAAATGGCACCAAAACATTGGTTATGTATTAATGAAGATGACTTAGTTTGGGCAACAGCAGCACCAGGTTGGCAAAAATGGGTATGGAGTCCTTTCTTATCTGTATTAGGTTCAGGTGCAACTGCTTTTGTATTTAATGGAAGATTCAGCCCTGAAACATACTTAGAATTGCTTCAAAAATATCAAATTAATGTTTTATGTTGTACACCGACAGAATATCGTATGATGGCTAAATTACAGAACTTAAATGATTATGACTTAACGCATTTACATAGTGCCGTTTCTGCAGGTGAGCCACTAAATCGAGAAGTAGTTGAACAATTCAAGAAATACTTTAATTTAACTGTAAGAGATGGATATGGCCAGACTGAAAGTACCTTGCTTATAGGCTTTTTAAAAGATACACCACAAAGGATTGGATCAATGGGTAAAGGCATTCCGGGTAGTTCGGTCACTGTAGTAGATGATGAGGGGAATAGCGTACCTGCTAATACGAAAGGGAATATTGCAGTGCCACTTGATTTGCCAGCACTTTTCAAAGGGTATTATAAAGAGCCAGAACGTACGGCGAAAGCGCAAACAGGTAAATACTACATCACTGGTGACTTAGCTCATGTAGATGATGATGGTTATTTCTGGTTTGAAGGACGTCGAGATGACATTATTATTAGTTCAGGCTATACGATTGGGCCTTTTGAAGTTGAGGATGCGTTAACGAATCATCCAGCCGTTAAAGAATGTGCTGTAGTAGCAAAACCTCATGATATACGAGGGAATATTGTTAAAGCATTCGTTATTTTACAGGATCATACTGCGGCTAATGATACGCTAGTTAAAGAACTACAACAATTTGTTAAAAATGAAGTTGCACCATATAAATATCCGAGAGAGATTGAATTCGTTGACGACTTACCAAAAACAAACTCAGGTAAAATTCGTCGTGTTGAACTACGAGATGCTGAAATAGAAAAATGGCAACAACAAAAAGATAGCAATCAATAAACATAGTAAAGCAGTCCAATGCGTAAGGCATGATGATACGCACTGGACTGCTTGTTTATTTATGATGTTCTTTGTCGTCTAGTTATAAATATTAAAATTAGTTTAGAAACAAGCGCAACCAGTATTAAGAATGAGAAAATATAAGATGTTAAACCTCGAATATCCCAGTTTAATAAAAACACATTACTATCACCGGCATTAAGTTGAAACTCAGTATGTGTTAGAACGATAATTACAATACCTATAAGGGCAAGATTCAAAATAAATTTCAATATTAAAGGTAATTGAAGTGATTTTCTTAGATGCATATATTGAATCTCCTTTTTATGATTGATTTTACACTTATATTGTATCAAAATAGAGTATATGTTTAAAATGCTATAAGTCAAATGTAGATTAAAACAATCGTTAGCTATTTGTTGTCAAATAATTATGATTGATTTGATATTTATCTTCTATGAATAAAAGATTTAATATATTGCAAAGTTAATGAATAATTATAATTTACATTTACCACTGCTTGCTTTAACATATATATGTAAGCACTAACTATAGTATTTTGTTACAGCGTATCAATTAAAACAGGAAGTTATCTATGGCGTTGATATTTTAAAGAAATATGTCAGTTTTATGTAACTTTCATATTGATGATACACATTTACAATTTTTGGAGAGGTGAAACCAATGGCTAAGTCTAATAGTAAAGACATCGTTTTAATTGGAGCCGGTGTACTTAGCACAACATTTGGTTCAATGTTAAAAGAAATTGAGCCAGACTGGAATATCCACGTTTACGAACGCTTGGATCGTCCTGCAATCGAAAGTTCAAACGAAAGAAATAATGCTGGTACGGGTCATGCAGCATTATGTGAGTTGAACTACACAGTTTTACAACCTGATGGTTCTATCGACATCGAAAAAGCGAAAGTGATTAACGAAGAGTTTGAGATTTCAAAACAATTCTGGGGTCACTTAGTGAAAAGCGGTAACATCGAGAACCCAAGAGAATTTATCAATCCATTACCACACATCAGTTATGTTAGAGGTAAAAACAATGTTAAATTCTTAAAAGATCGTTACGAAGCGATGAAAGCTTTCCCTATGTTCGATAATATCGAATATACTGAAGACATCGAAGTAATGAAAAAATGGATTCCATTGATGATGAAAGGCCGTGAAGATAACCCTGGTATCATGGCGGCAAGTAAAATTGACGAAGGTACAGATGTAAACTTCGGTGAATTAACACGTAAAATGGCTAAAAGCATTGAAGCACATCCAAATGCTACAGTGCAATTTAACCATGAAGTTGTTGATTTTGAACAATTATCAAATGGTCAATGGGAAGTTACTGTTAAAAATCGCCTAACTGGTGAGAAATTCAAACAAGTAACTGACTATGTATTCATCGGTGCTGGCGGTGGAGCAATTCCATTATTACAAAAAACAGGTATCCCTGAAAGTAAACATTTAGGTGGATTCCCTATCAGTGGTCAATTCTTAGCTTGTACAAACCCACAAGTTATTGAACAACACGATGCCAAAGTTTATGGTAAAGAGCCACCTGGTACACCACCAATGACTGTACCTCATTTAGATACGCGTTACATTGACGGCCAAAGAACATTGTTATTTGGACCATTTGCTAATGTTGGACCTAAATTCTTGAAAAATGGTTCTAACTTAGATTTATTCAAATCAGTTAAAACATACAACATTACAACTTTATTAGCAGCAGCTGTTAAAAACTTACCTTTAATTAAATACTCATTTGATCAAGTGATTATGACAAAAGAAGGTTGTATGAACCATTTACGTACTTTCTATCCAGAAGCACATAACGAAGATTGGCAATTATACACTGCTGGTAAACGTGTACAAGTTATCAAAGATACACCTGAACACGGTAAAGGATTCATCCAATTCGGTACAGAAGTGGTTAACTCACAAGACCACACTGTAATCGCATTATTAGGTGAATCACCAGGGGCTTCAACTTCAGTTTCAGTTGCGTTAGAAGTATTAGAACGTAACTTCCCTGAATACAAAACTGAATGGGCACCTAAAATCAAGAAAATGATTCCATCATACGGTGAATCATTAATTGAAGACGAAAAATTAATGAGAAAAATCCGTAAACAAACTTCAAAAGACTTAGAATTAGGTTACTACGAAAACTAAATTCTAATAGCTATATTTAAAATCGGGCAACTGAGAAATCTTATAGATTTTTCAGCTGTCCGATTTTTTTGCGTAATCTATAATACATACGCAAAATCAACTTTAATCAAAAAGACTCATACACAATGCCTTTAAAGCACATGTATGAGTCCTTTTTAGTAGTTTATATCAAAAAATACGTTTAATGTATAAATTAGTTTTTGTTTACAGATGCGTCGTAGATTGATTCTACAGCGTCACCTAATGCTTTATCGAATTCTTCTTTAGATTGTCCAGCTCTTAAATCACTAGCTAATGCACGTGAGAAGCTTGCGATAAGTTCAGCGTTATCTTTAAGTAATTCGTTCGCTTTTTCTCTGCTGTAACCACCTGATAATACAACGATACGAACAACATTTGGATGTTCAGCTAAGTCTTTGTATAAGTTAGATTCAGTAGGAATTGTTAATTTTAACATAACTAATTGATCAGCATTTAAGCTGTCTAAACCTTTTTTAAGCTCAGCTTTTAATACTTTTTCAATTTCAGCTTTATCTTTTGCGTTAATATTAACTTCTGGTTCGATAATTGGCACTAACCCTTTAGCAATAATTTGTTTAGCGACTTCAAATTGTTGTTCAACAACGTCTTTGATACCTTGTTCATTTAATTCTAAAATATTAGAACGCATTTTTGTACCAAAAATGTGACGCTCGTTTGCACGATCTAATAAGCTGTCTAAGTTGTCGATTGGTTTCATTAATTGAACACCATTTTGCTCTTCAGCAAGACCTTTGTCTACTTTTAAGAACGGAACAACACCTTTATCAGCTAAGTAATCTGCAGTGTATTTGCCTTCTACTTCGCGATCCATTGTTTGTTCGAAAAGAATAGCACCCAAAATTTTATCTGGTGAGAATGAAGGTGAAGTTACCACACGTGTACGCATATCGTGAACAAGTTGGAACATTTCGTCTTCATTGCTATATTGATCTTCGTTTACACCATATTCTTTAAGTGCTTTTGGTGTACTACCACCACTTTGGTCTAATGCGGCAATAAAGCCTTTTCCATTTTTCATTTTTTCTAATTGCTCTTTATTCATACTTTCCACTCCTTAACTTTTCAATACACCTCCAGTATGATAAAAATGAGAACATTTCTCAAGTCATAAACCTTGAAAAGTGTATAAAATGTGAAAAATAATTGTCAGTTTAATTAAAAATATTATTTTATTCTAGGTATGACTAACGCCATTAATGACATAAAGAAAATATGTGTAATAATCCAACCGATTAATTCTGTCACACTAAATTGAAAAATTGGACGTTGCGCAATAAATACTAAAAAGGGATACAATGCTATAAATAAGAAAACTAAAGGGATATAACATAGATAGTAAAGCCTTTTAGAAATATGAAACAGCAACACAAATACAAAATAAATGACGCTACCAATTAGTAAGTGACATATTATTTCTAGAGTATATGGTGTATTGTCAGAAGGAATTAGAAAATCTAAATTCAATAATAAAGCTTTTAAATGTGATTGATCGCTAATTATGTCAAACAACATGGTCATCCATAGCAACATGAATGATATGAAAATAGCAGCAATGAAATGGAACAATACTTTTAAACGCATTCATATCACCTCAGAGTCAAATGGAATATAGTAAACAATTCCCTAATCGAACAAAATTATGCGCATAAACAAAGTAGATTGATATAAAATTCTTAATTATCAGAATATATTTACAAATCTGAATTTTATTAGTGTATTGGATAGTATTCATAATGACATGACAGTATTTTCACGTGATATCAAATCGAATGTGGTTATCGATGTAGGGAAGGTAATTATACGAATAAGGTCTGTCAATGGGAGGGGAATGTATATGAGTAAAGCACATCAATTAATTCAAGAGGATGAACATTATTTTGCGAAATCAGGACGTATTAAATATTATCCGTTAGTTATTGATCATGGATATGGAGCAACATTGGTTGATATTGAGGGGAAGACATATATCGATTTGTTATCGAGTGCGAGTTCTCAAAACGTAGGTCATGCACCTAGAGAAGTAACAGAAGCGATAAAGGCACAAGTTGATAAATTTATTCATTATACACCAGCATATATGTATCATGAACCGTTGGTACGTTTAGCTAAGAAGCTTTGTGAGATTGCACCTGGAGATTTTGAAAAAAGAGTGACCTTCGGATTAACCGGATCAGACGCAAATGATGGCATCATTAAATTTGCCAGAGCATATACAGGGCGTCCTTATATCATTAGTTTCACTAATGCATATCATGGTTCAACTTTTGGCTCGTTGTCTATGTCAGCTATTAGTTTAAATATGCGCAAACATTATGGTCCGTTATTGAATGGCTTTTATCATATTCCGTTTCCAGATAAATATCGTGGTATGTACGAGCAGCCACAAGCTAATTCAGTAGAAGAATATTTAGCACCCTTAAAAGAAATGTTTGCGAAATATGTACCTGCTGACGAAGTAGCATGTATTGTTATTGAAACGATACAAGGCGATGGTGGACTTTTAGAACCAGTTCCAGGGTATTTTGAAGCGTTAGAAAAGATTTGTCGTGAACATGGTATTTTAATCGCTGTCGATGATATTCAACAAGGTTTTGGGCGAACAGGTACATGGAGTTCAGTCTCGCATTTTAATTTTACGCCTGATTTAATCACTTTCGGAAAATCTTTAGCAGGTGGTATGCCCATGTCAGCAATTGTTGGACGCAAAGAGATTATGAATTGTTTAGAAGCACCAGCACATTTATTTACAACAGGTGCTAATCCAGTTAGTTGTGAAGCTGCATTAGCCACAATTCAAATGATTGAAGAACAGTCGCTTCTTCAGGCTAGTGCGGAAAAAGGGGAATATGTTAGGAAACGAATGAATCAATGGGTATCTAAATACAATAGTGTAGGCGATGTTAGAGGTAAAGGTCTGAGCATTGGTATTGATATTGTTTCCGACAAAAAACTCAAAACACGTGATGCCAGTGCGGCACTTAAAATTTGTAATTACTGCTTTGAGCATGGCGTAGTTATTATAGCTGTAGCAGGAAATGTGTTGCGATTCCAACCGCCATTGGTGATAACATATGAGCAATTAGACACGGCGTTAAACACTATAGAAGATGCACTGACTGCTTTGGAAACAGGTAACTTAGATCAATATGACATATCTGGACAAGGTTGGTAATAGCGATTCTCTTAATATAAAATAAAAAATCATTTCCACATCTGGATGTTAATCAGATGGGAAATGATTTTTTTGATTTTTATTTTGGTGGATGGTATTCAGCTACGTCATTTTTCTTAGAATGTCTAAGTCCATAACTTAAATATAGAATGATACCAACAATAAACCAAATTAAAGTGTATAATTTCGCTTCGAATCCTAATCCCCAGAATACTAGCAATACTAAAACAAATGTAACTGCTGGTAACACAGGATATAAAGGTAATTTAAACGCAGGAATTGGTAGATCTTTACCTTCACGCTTTCTCAAACGATACATTGCTAATGAAACGAACATAAATGCAACAAGTGTACCTGCTGAAATTAATTGTGCTAAAAATGCGAATGGGAACATAGAACCAATTAAAACACCAATAATAGTAAGTATAACTAGTGCGCGATTAGGTAAATGTTTATCGTTTAAGTGGCTTAACCATGAAGGTAATAAGCCGTCACGTCCAAATGAATAAAGTAAACGTGAGCCTGCTAACATCATACCAATTAATGCTGTAAACATACCGATAACAGAGATAGCTTGAACAATAGCTGCTACAACACCATGACCACTTTGACGTAAAGCCCAACCAACAGGTTCTGCATTGTTTGCGTATTGTGAGTAATGGAACATACCAACTAACACAAGTGCTACAGCAATAAATAATACGATAGCAACACTTAAAGAACCAAGAATACCTCTAGGCATTGTCTTTTGAGGGTCAAGTGCTTCTGCTGAGTTTGCTGCGATAGAATCGAAACCGATATACGCTAAGAAAATCATTGAAACACCAGCATATATGCCTTGCCATCCACCAAAGTCACCTGTAGCAGTTACTTTGTGTTCTGGAATAAATGGCACATAGTTACTAACATTTATTGCTGTTAAACCTACGATTACAAATAAAATAATAGCTAATACTTTTAAAATAACTAAAATGTTTTCCATACGTGCTGCTTCTGACATACCACGTGATAGTAATAATGCAGTTAATAAAATAACGATAGCAGCAATAATATCGATAAAACCACCATTGGTACCAAATGGATTTGATAATGCTGCAGGTAATTCGATGCCAATTGGTTTCACAAGTCCGCGTAAATTCGCTGAGAATCCTGATGCAACAAAGGCTACGGCGATAAAATATTCAGCTAATAAAGCCCAACCGGCAACCCATCCAAAAAATTCACCAAATAATACATTGACCCAAGAATAGGCTGAACCTGCAAATGGCATAGCGGCAGCCATTTCTGCATAAGTAAATGCAACTAAACCAGCAACAATAGCAGCGAGTAAGAATGATAACGCAACGGCCGGTCCTGCATGTTCTGCAGCAACAATGCCAGGTAGCGTAAAGATAGATGTCGATACAATTGTTCCTACACCTAAAGCTAAGAAATCACGCACCCGAAGTGTACGCTTTAAATGACCATCTTTATTTTGATAGATAGCCGGATCCTCTTTTCGTGCTATTTTATTGAAAAAACTTCCCATAAACTTTCCTCCCAAACATTCATAAACAATTCTATACGGTGTTTTTTAATATGTTATATCATAGCACAAATAATCAATATTTTGTCTAAAAATTCTGAAAAATAACAACTTTATGTTACGTATTAATGACTTGTCTTGATAACATCCATAGATTTTTTAAATGATAAAACTGATTATAACAGATATTAAATGAATAAGTACTATTTTTTGCTAATTTTCTAACAATTTTGCGCATTATATTTTTAAAATCAATTTCATGTTTATGTCTGATTGGCTAGTTTGTATGAAATGTAATTCTTTGACTATAAAAAGATGCATCAAATATGATGAGGGTAAGGCGGAAAATAGGAGGTTATATAGTAAGTCATTTAAGTCGAATAGCCATTCTTTTTAAAATGAAAAAAATAGAAAGATCAATAGTTTGTTAAAGGCTTTAAATAGCGTCATTACGCAATTTTTGAATGCTAAAAATTGTCACAAATTTCAAATTACGTGCTAAAGCTTGAGATATCAATATTTATTGGCGTTAGAGTGTAATTTGACTCCGCTTACATCTCAGTTTTATGTTTGTAATTTGGTAGCATAATATTATAATAAAATAAAATTGTTAATCTTTAATTTCAGTATAGATATTTTTACGTGTAGTCACGTGTAAAATAAATTCAATTAGGTTAGGAGACATAATTATGAAAACATTTGGTAAAAAGGTTGTATTAATCGGAGATGGATCTGTAGGATCAAGCTATGCCTTTGCAATGGTTACGCAAGGTGTTGCTGATGAATTTGTAATTATTGACATTGCAAAAGACAAAGTAAAAGCAGATGTTCAAGATTTAAACCATGGTACAGTCCACAGTCCTTCACCAGTTGATGTGAAAGCAGGTGAATACGAAGACTGTAAAGATGCAGATTTAGTTGTTATTACAGCTGGTGCACCTCAAAAGCCAGGTGAAACACGTTTACAATTAGTTGAAAAAAATACTAAGATTATGAAGAGCATTGTTAAGAGTGTAATGGATAGCGGCTTTGATGGATATTTCTTAATCGCGGCAAACCCTGTAGACATTTTAACAAGATTTGTAAAAGAATATACTGGATTACCAGCAGAGCGTGTTATCGGTTCAGGTACTGTATTGGACAGTGCACGTTTACAATATTTAATTAGCCAAGAACTTGGTGTTGCACCTTCAAGTGTTGACGCTAGTATTATTGGTGAGCATGGTGATACTGAACTTGCAGTTTGGTCACAAGCAAATGTAGCAGGCATTTCAGTATATGACACATTAAAAGAACAAACTGGTAGCGAAGCTAAAGCGGAAGAAATTTATGTGAATACACGTGACGCTGCTTATGAAATTATCCAAGCTAAAGGGTCAACATATTATGGTATTGCATTAGCATTGATGCGCATTTCAAAAGCCATTTTAAATAATGAAAATAATGTCTTAAATGTTTCTATACAATTAGATGGTCAATATGGTGGTCACAAAGGCGTTTACCTAGGTGTACCAACATTAGTTAACCAACATGGCGCAGTTAAAATTTATGAAATGCCATTAAGTGCAGAAGAACAAGCATTGTTCGATAAATCTGTTAAAACATTAGAAGATACATTTGATTCAATTAAATATTTATTAGAAGACTAAGCCTATTTTAAGTATTAATTAGAAATATATTAATGGTAAGAGGATCTATTAGTGTTGCAGTAACATGTGGCACTGATAGGTCCATTTTTTTTAGCAAGCATTGATAGAGGCAATACTTTTGCGTAAAATAATAATTGAATAAAGTATTATGACTCGTGAAAATTTAGTGACATGAATAGAAATGTCGAGGCGTCATTGAGTATAAACGAAAGTAGTTCTGCATTAAGCACGAAGTAGAGCATGACAACGAGGAATAACTATAGGGAGATGGTTTTGGAATGACGAATGTCTTGTATCAACATGGTACATTAGGTACGTTAATGGCTGGCTTACTAGAAGGAACAGCTACAATTAATGAATTGTTAGAACATGGAAATTTAGGGATTGCAACGTTAACAGGGTCTGATGGCGAAGTAATATTTTTAGACGGGAAGGCATATCATGCTAACGAGCATAAAGAATTTATAGAATTAAAAGGCGATGAGAAAGTACCGTATGCATCGATTACTAATTTTAAAGCGAGTAAGACATTTCCATTGCAACAATTATCACAAGATGATGTATTCGCACAAATTAAAAATGAAATGTTAAGTGAGAATTTATTTTCGGCTGTTAAAATTTATGGCACATTTAAACATATGCATGTACGAATGATGCCTGCTCAGCAACCGCCATATACACGTTTGATTGATTCAGCACGCAGACAACCTGAGGAAAAAAGACAAGATATTCGTGGTGCCATTGTTGGATTTTTTACACCAGAATTATTTCATGGCGTAGGGTCTGCTGGTTTTCATATACATTTTGCGGATGATGAAAGAGCTTATGGTGGACATGTTCTTGACTTTGAAGTGGATGACGTTGTCGTTGAGATACAAAACTTTGAAACATTCCAACAACATTTCCCGGTAAATAACGAGACGTTTGTTAAAGCGAAAATAGACTATAAAGATGTGGCAGAAGAAATTAGAGAAGCTGAATAGTCTAATATAATTAAAAGACCTTAGCGATATTAGGAACAGGTGGTTCTAAATGCATCGTTAAGGTCTTTTTATATTATATATGTGCTTACATATTTTGTTGATACGCGCGTAAAAAGCTATAAATAGTATCAAGATATGGGGTGTCAAGATTGTGTTCACGTGCACGTCGATAAATAAAGCCTTGAATCGCTTCGACTTCAAGAGGTTGCTGATGCACAATGTCGTAATACATGCTCGTTCCCATTTCGTCGGGATAACCTTGATATATAGTGATAATAGTATCGACAGTTTGTTCTGAAAAGTTTAACCCCTCTGCCTGTGCAACACGACAACCATCTAGTAATAGCTGTCTACACAGTGTACGTATTTCAGGATTATGCATGATTGCAACTGTCTGTCTACCGAGTGCTGTGATAGAATTAATGCCCAAGTTAACTAACAATTTATACCAAATAGCTTGTTGAATATTTGCTTCTAATACAATGTCGATTTGACTTTCTTGGACCAAATCTCTAAATTGTCGTGTTAATGCATTATCTTGTATACGTAATTGATAATCTCTGAAATGCGTAACAACATCGCCTTTCTTTTGACCACTTATATAGACAACTGCTTGGCATACGTTTTTAAATGGGATATGTTCGAGTTGACCATAACCATTTTGGGCTAAAATGATGAGCGTGTCCTCATGTGCAAGATGAGTTAAATGAGGAATAACTGCATCAAGTTGATGTGTTTTGACTGCAATAATAATAACATCAAATGTGTTTGTGACATCTTCATAACCTTTCACAACAATATCTTGTGCAGGTGCATGTGGTACAGTATAATATGTTATTGATTTGGCGTGTCTCCCGATAAGCGTTGTATGAGGCAATGATTGTTGTAATTCATAGGCAATAGTTGTACCGACAGCGCCTGGGCCGATAATCGCAACTGATAACATCTTCTTCTTTCCTTTCTATAAAAGATTCATTATACTATTTCTAATAATACTGCAAAAAGAGGTTGAATAACATTGAAAACAGTAAGTCAATTAATAGATATGAAACAAAAGCAAACTAAAATTTCTATGGTAACAGCTTATGATTTTCCAAGTGCTAAACAAGTGGAAGCAGCGGGTATTGATATGATTCTTGTTGGGGATTCACTTGGTATGACTGTATTAGGTTATGAAAGTACCGTACAAGTGACGTTAGCAGATATGATTCATCACGGTCGTGCAGTAAGAAGAGGCGCACCAAATACATTTGTAGTTGTTGATATGCCGATTGGTGCAGTAGGCATCTCTATGACACAAGACTTAAATCATGCTCTAAAGCTTTATCAGGAGACGAGTGCAAATGCAATTAAAGCAGAAGGAGCGCATATTACACCATTTATTGAAAAAGCAACGGCAATTGGTATTCCTGTTGTTGCACATTTAGGATTAACACCTCAAAGTGTTGGCGTTATGGGATATAAATTACAAGGTGCAACGAAAGAAGCAGCTGAGCAACTTATTTTAGATGCGAAAAATGTAGAACAAGCTGGTGCAGTTGCGTTAGTACTTGAAGCAATTCCAAATGATTTAGCAGAAGAAATTAGCAAGCATTTAACAATTCCAGTCATTGGTATTGGTGCAGGAAAAGGTACAGATGGTCAAGTATTGGTTTATCACGATATGTTAAATTATGGTGTTGAACATAAAGCGAAATTTGTGAAGCAATTTGCTGATTTTAGTGTTGGTGTGGATGGTTTAAAACAATACGATCAAGAAGTTAAATCTGGTGCATTTCCATCAGAAGAATATACGTATAAAAAGAAAATTATGAATGAGGTTAATAACAATGACTAAGCTGATTACTACGGTAAAAGAGATGCAACACATTGTTAAAGCAGCCAAACGCTCAGGCACAACGATTGGTTTTATCCCAACAATGGGTGCCTTACATGATGGACATTTAACGATGGTACGCGAATCAGTTAGTACAAATGATATTACAGTTGTGAGTGTATTTGTTAATCCATTACAATTTGGTCCAAACGAAGATTTCGATGCTTATCCGAGACAAATTGATAAAGATTTAGAATTAGTATCAGAAGTAGGGGCGGACATTGTTTTTCATCCTGCAGTAGAAGATATGTATCCAGGTGAATTAGGTATTGATGTCAAAGTAGGTCCATTAGCTGATGTGTTAGAAGGAGCAAAGCGTCCAGGGCATTTTGATGGGGTGGTAACAGTAGTTAATAAGCTATTTAATATTGTTATGCCGGATTATGCTTATTTTGGTAAAAAAGATGCCCAGCAATTGGCTATTGTCGAGCAAATGGTAAAAGACTTCAATCATGCCGTTGAAATTATTGGTATTGATATCGTTCGAGAAGCAGATGGTTTGGCGAAAAGTTCAAGAAATGTTTATTTAACGGAGCAAGAACGACAAGAAGCGGTACATTTAAGTAAAAGTTTGCTATTAGCACAAGCGTTGTATCAAGACGGTGAACGTCAAAGTAAAGTAATTATAGACAGGGTTACTCAATATCTTGAATCACATATAAGTGGACGCATTGAAGAAGTTGCTGTTTATAGTTATCCTCAATTAGTAGAGCAACACGAAATAACTGGACGCATATTTATCTCGTTAGCTGTCAAATTTTCAAAAGCGCGTTTAATAGATAATATAATAATTGGAGCTGAATAAAGTGATAAGAACAATGATGAATGCTAAAATTCATAGAGCAAGAGTGACTGAGTCAAATTTAAATTATGTAGGTAGCATTACGATTGATTCAGATATATTGGAAGCGGTAGACATCTTGCCAAATGAAAAAGTAGCCATCGTGAATAATAATAATGGTGCACGTTTTGAAACATACGTAATAGCTGGTGAAAGAGGTAGTGGTAAAATTTGTTTAAACGGTGCAGCGTCAAGACTTGTTGAAGTAGGCGATGTAGTCATAATCATGACTTATGCACAGTTGAATGAAGAAGAAATTAAACACCATGCACCTAAAGTAGCAGTAATGAATGAAGACAATGTCATTATTGAAATGATTCATGAAAAAGAAAATACGATAGTGTTATAAAATTAAATAGCCATAAATAAAAACCTTCTAGTAGATAACTATATTGTTATCTACTAGAGGTTTTTATTTTTATGTCTATCTGATTAGCGTAAGAAAATCATATGTATTATTGTTACAATTTTAGCAGTGTTTAATGATGGTCATATTTAACAAGAAGTAGTTTTTCTAATTGATTTTCTAAAACAGTATGCAGAATTTATTTGGTAGAAAATAGAATGTTTAACTTAACGAGATAAGGTAAAGTCGTGTTGTTTAGTTTGCATAAAGAAAAAGTATTGAATTGATAACAATTATATAATAAAATTATACAAAATAGATAAAAATAATATAGATCAAAGGAGGAATGCCTATGACAAAAATTTTTAAAATATCATTTTTGATTTTGTTAGTAGTAATTGTTTCCAGTTATTATGGTGAAAATTTTGTCTTAGCTGATAATAATCCTATCGTCAATTCAGAAAATGGTAGTGATAATAATTTTGAATCAGGAACAATTGAACGTGATCAAAATGAGCTTTATGAAGTAGGTGATTATAGTACGCCCTTAACTGAGCGAGTTTTCGGTAAAGATCAAAGAACGGTTGTTAATAATATTTTACAAAGACCTTATAAGCAGACTGTATTATTAAATATGACGTTTTCAAATAACCGTGTATATAAAGGTACCGGTACTATGATTGGTAAGGACATTGTATTGACAGCGGCTCATAATGTCTATTCTAAAGACGATAAAGGTTGGGCTAAAAAGATTGATGTCTATGCTGGAGTAAATGGGCAAACATATACAATAGGAAAGACATTTTCGCATAAGTTTTTTGTATCTAAATCTTGGATTAATAATGCTCCCACAAAAGAAGATATAGCAATTATTAAGTTGAATAGTAATTTAGGAAATAAAACAGGTTACTTAACTTTGAACACACGCATTAGCAAAGGTGAAAATATTGAAATTTCTGGATTTCCAGGAGACAAGTCAGACAACAGACAATATAAAGGTAAAGGGAAATTAGAAAGTTTTGATGAGAATGAAATGTATTATACGGTAGACACATTTTCAGGACAAAGTGGTAGTGCGATAAGAGATTCAAAAAACAATATCATCGGAGTACATGCATACGGCAGATATAATCATAATTCAGGCGTGAGAATAAATGATTTAAAATTAGATTACATAAATTATTGGATAGGTAAGTACAGAAGTCATCCATATAATAAGAAAGTGAAAGTAATTAAAAGTAAGTATATATATTGGAAAAACATTGAAATTACAAAAAAGGGTGATAATAAATTAATTAAAAAAGATAAAGCGTACACAGCTAAACTCTATTACAATATTCCAAATGGGTATAAATATTACTCTTTATACGACGAAAAAAATAGATGGATGGGTTACTTTAATAGCAATGATATTAAGGTAGTAAAATAGGAAAGGATGAATAAGATGAAAAAAGTTATAAGTTTATTTGTTGCAATTTTATCAGTGTTGATTTTTACGGATAATGCGAACGCCGAAAATAACAAGCCTGAAGGTGTGAATGAAAACAGCAATTTAATACCAGTTAGACAACCGGATGCAAATTATCCTGGGCCAGTTAGTGACATAGCACGTGTGAAAAAACTTGATAATTTAATAGATGGCACGAAAGATCCAGATGTTATCAAGCAGTTGAAAGATGATAATGAGGTGCCGAATAATGCGGTAAAGGCAAAAGATTCTAAAATAGTATCCGACTGCAGACATTTACTAAAACATCCAGATAATTTAATAGATGGCACGAAAGATCCAAATGTTATTAATCAGTTGAAAAACGCAAATGGAACAACGAATAATAGTGCTGTAAATCCAAGTATTAAAGCAAATGATATTCACACAAAAAGTAATAAACAAATGGCTAAACAACAAAGTATTCATTTGGATAGCAAGAGCAAGTCAGTACATAAGCAACAATTGAAAGAATTACCAAAAACAGGAGTAAACAACGAAAGTAATACAGCAATTATGGCTTTATTTATTGGTTTAATATTGCTTGTAGTAAGTTTAGTGACAAGATTTATAAAATTAAATAGCCATCAATAATAAAAAGGGCCACACCTTGGTTTAAGATTCCAAGCGTGTGGCCTTCTCTTCTATCACTATGTCACTTTTAATCAAAATCGACCGTAATTCCTGCATATCAATTAACGATAGGAATGATTAATTGTGAATCATATTTACCACCAGTATAAATCATGTGCATGCCTTTATTTACGGTTTCTTCATGTTCATAACGTGTTTTCATGCCAGGGGTACTATTACCAATTACAATTTCACTACCTTTTACAACAACTTCCAATGTTTCGCCTTGTTTAAATAGCGTGCCTGAAGGTAACAATTCGATTTCAACAGGTACAATCTCATCTTGTGACAACTTTAATTCTGTTTCATGTTTATGCCAAGGTTGCGCGATTGTGGATTTTTCTTGATCTAATTCACGATGTGATACGCGTAACCAACCAGTAGCTACTTGACCATTTTCAATATGATTAAAATCAGGGAAGTTAACTTCATTACCACGATGATCTAACTTTTTAATACCTGCAAATAAATCCATATCGTCTGAGTCTGTAGTGCTTACCCATAGTTTTAAGTTCATGTTTCCAACTAACTCAGTATCTTTGTCAAACGTATATTTAAAACTTACATCTTGTCGTTTATCTTCAGAGTCATATTGTGCGACATGCGCGCTACTAATCTTTGCATGATTCAATGTGTGATTTTCAGCATTCAAATACAATGGTGTATATTCTGTGTTAGGTAAAGGGAACGCTGACGCTGATTTGAATTCGCCTTTATAAAATTGATCTCTAACTTCATAAATGACATGAGGCGTATCTTTCCAATCGTTATTTTCTTCTTTAAGGTAAAAATCAAAGAATGATTTTTGGCGTTCGAGATTTTCTCTAGCGTAGTAACTTTCCCACTCTTTACGTCCATGCACATATAGCCATTTTTCTTCTGATGCTGCTTGTTTAAATCCTTCAAAAGAGCCACGGTTGTGCAAACCTTGTGTAGACCAACTAGCACATGTTAGTAGAGGTGTTTTAATTTGTGATAATGGCACTTGACGCTGTTTCCAAAAATCATCGAACAAAGGGTATTCTTGTTGTGCTTGAATCAAGTCTTCGATATTTGGATTATCTGTCCATCTCGCAAAAATACCTTGAGTCCAGAAACGATAAAAGCCAGTATCCGGTATACCTCCGTGAAAGGCTACTTCTCTATACATATCATTTAAGCCTTCCCAAGGAATCATTGCTTTTAAATGTGGTGGATTTAATGATGCAACCCACCATTGAGTCACCGCAAGATAAGAAACACCATTTGTCCCGATATTTCCATTACTCCATGACTGATTTGCTGCCCATTCAATCACTTCGTAATAATCTTCCGCTTCTCTTTTTGACCATGGAGATAAGACGCCTTTTGATTTGTCACTACCGCGTAATGCAACTTTAACTACAACATAATCATTTGGCACCCAAAATCCTGGGTCTGGTGATTCTTCAGGTGTAAAACTAGATGTCGGAATGGCGCCTAATGTTGGCCAAAGGGCACCCATATTTGTGATTTTAGGCTTATTATCTTTACCGTAAGTATCTGCAGACATAACTACAGGGAATTTGCCATCTTTATTTGGTCTGAAAATATTAATATATAATTTTTCGCCATCGCGCATTTCCACAGTGACATCTTTTTCCATAATCATTTCTTGATTTCCATATTGAACACTGTCGACAACGATGTGGTTAATACCGGCTTTCACTTCATTGACATGAGTTACAGTTAATTTTGGATTTCCTAGTAAATGTTGGTTCATTGTTATCACCTTTTTCTGTTTGTTTGTATCACCTATATTAAACAGGTAAACATTGTGTGCCAATCATCAATGTTGGAGATTTGTAGGATAATGAACATAACGTTTATAATTGTTTATAATCATTGGGGAGGACTTGATATAAATGACTATAGATCGACGTATTAGAAAATCACAAGTTGCAATGAGAAATGCATTTATTGAACTTTTACATCAACACCAATTAGAAGAGATTACTGTGCAACAAATTGCAGATTTAGCTGATGTTAACCGTAGTACATTTTATACGCATTATTATGATAAATATGATTTGCTTGAAAAATTAGAGGACTAGCAGTTGGAGGAAATAAGAGACTTCATTCATGATGAGAAGTTAAATGGAGCAGTTAAGTTATCCACGGATAACATACATCAAATTATGACCGTTTTAATAGAAATGATAGAAAAAGACATCGCATTTTATCAATTGATGTTTCGTATGGGTAAAGATTCAAATATCCACGAAAAACTTTATGATTTAATTATGTGTCATTTACAACGTTATAAAAATAAAAACGATCAAATTAATGGTATACCATTTTCCTATTTCATGAGTTATGTTTCAGGTGCGGGATTGTCTTTGATAAGACATTGGGTAGAAGATCCAAACCGTATAGACAAAGTTGACTTAATAAGGCATTTTAATACGATTGTCAATCAAGGGCCAGCAACGATAATTAAAAATATATAATAAAATAAGGCAAGCCATGAATCGAGAGTGGCTTGCCTTGCTAAATAACATAAGTTTATTAAATGATATCTTTATCAATAACATTATTGTTGGATTGCAGTATAGTCTTGACCATGTAACATCCAACGAACGCCGTATTTATCGGTAAAGATGCCCATTTTGCCACCCCAGAATTGGTCAGCAAACGGTAATTCGATTTCAATTGAAGAATGATCTTTAATTTGCTCATAGAATGCTTCAACTTTATCAGCATCTTCCTTATTGTTAACATCATAATCAATTAATAATGATATGCCATTATTAATTTTGTCAGCGCGACCAAAAGAATCAGAACATAGCACTTTTACGCCAAGCACTTCAAATTCAGCATGCATAGTTGCTTCTTGCGCTTCTTCCTTAGTCATACCAAAATGTGACGCTTGTTCTTCGCCAACTTCTAAACGTTTAACGTCAGTTGCACCAAATACTTCTTCGTAATATGCAAGGGCTTCTTTTGAATTTTCAAAAGCGATATAAGGGAATAATGCTGTCATGTAAAACACCTCAATGTATTATTTTTATTACTAACACCATGTTACATTAAAAATTGGCAAAAGTATAACTTTTACGATGAATTGAAATCAATCTTTTGTAAAATACACGATAAATTATAAGATGAAATTGATTTAAATAAAGTAAACATATATATAACAAAATATGAAAATGATACAGAGACGTATGTGTTGTTTAGTGTTTTAAAATTCAAGTTTAAAAAATGCTTTTAGATACATAAGGGATTTTCGAAATATAAATGCATTAAAATGAATTTATAACTTTTTTGACTGACATTTAATATGAATCATATATAATAGAAGTTAATGATTAAATGTGGGAGGTTAAATCATGATTAATGCTGAACCTATTATCAGTAAAATGAAAAATCAAAAAATTAATTATGACAAGGTGTTGAAGAAATTAATCGGGCAGTGGGAAAGAGAAGCAATCAGACCTAAAATCTTATTGCATAGTTGTTGTGCACCTTGTAGTACATATACATTAGAGTTTTTAACACAATATGCAGACATTGCAATTTATTTCGCGAATTCAAATATTCATCCGAAAAATGAGTATTTACGACGTGCTAAAGTGCAAGAACAATTTGTGGAAGATTTTAATCGCAAGACTGGTGCGAATGTGAAGTATATTGAAGCACCTTATGAACCGCATAAGTTTGTGAAAATGGTGAAGGATAAAGAATTAGCTGATGAAAAAGAAGGCGGCTTACGTTGTACCGCTTGTTTTGAAATGCGTTTGGATATTGTAGCGAAAGCAGCTGTAGAACATGGCTATGATTATTTTGGCAGTGCAATCACGTTATCACCTAAAAAGAACGCACAATTAATCAATGAACTTGGTATGGATGTCCAAAAAATATACGATGTGAACTATTTGCCAAGTGATTTTAAGAAAAGTAAAGGTTATGAGCGTTCCATAGAAATGTGTAATGACTATAATATCTTTAGGCAGTGTTATTGTGGATGTGTCTTTGCAGCGATGCAACAAGGTATTGATTTTAAAACAGTTAATAAAGAAGCGAAAGCATTTTTAGAACAATATCCAGATTAATCATTGGAAATGAGATAAAAGGCAGGCGCATATACAAGTCATGCCCTATTAAAAATTATCAAATAGAAACCCGAGACTTTAGTGAAATGAATCATACTAAAATCTCGGGTTATTTATATAATCGTAAATATTGTAGCTATAATGAATGACTGGATCCTGAGACATAAAACAATGTCTCACTCTAATTACATCATTTTATGAACAAATCTTATAATTGCTAAAATGACAATGACAAGTGTTGAAATAAGTGAAAACACTTTAAACTTTTTGTAGTCATTTTTCGTTTCATTTTCTCCTGTTTTCATCATTTCACGTAGCTCTTGCTCGATTTCTAAATCAAGATCTGTTTTACGATAACCATTCAACCCTTGACGTTCATCTTCTTCAGGTTGATTTTGTTGCTGTGTGTCTTTGTTGTCAGAAGTCGCTACTGTTTTTTTATTATCTGTTTCTTTAGTCATAACAAACGCCTCCGTTATAAAACGCTATATTTAATGATATGTGATATTTAAGTCATTATTTTGAAAAATGGTGATAAATATGTCTTCTTGAGTTATATCATAATTTTAATAAGACGATTCAGCAAGTTTTAAAGTATTATTTGACTACGTTGGATTAGGCATCTAGTCCTATAATATCACTGACATTGTCAAAATGATGATCTTTTAAGTAACGTGCGATGCCTTTGTTCATTTTTTTAGTTAAACCTGGGCCTTCAATAACAAGTGATGAATAAATTTGAATAAGTGACGCACCGTGACGCATCATTTTGATTGCATCTTCAGTACTGAATACGCCGCCTGTACCTATAATTAAAAATTCACCATTTGTTTGCTGATAAGCATACTTAATCAATTTTAAATTACGTTCAAATAATGGACGACCACTCAAACCGCCTTCTTCGACTTTATTAGCAGAAGTTAAACCATCTCGTTGTCGCGTTGTGTTTGCTAAGATGATACCGTCAAATGTCTCAGTAATCGCTGGTAATAGTGCTTTTAAGCCATCGAAATCCATATCAGACGTTAGTTTTAAGTAAATTGGCACTGTTACATCGTGCTGTTTTTTAAATGTTGTCAAAGCTTGACATAACATTGAAAATTCATCTTTATCATGGAAATTTTGAAGGTTTTCAGTATTTGGAGAACTGATATTGACTGTGAAAAATGAAACGTCGTGTTTAAACGTATCAATGACTTTTATATAATCTTGATAACGCGCTTCATAAGGTGTCATTTTATTCACACCAACATTGATACCAACAGGTACTTGATAAGCATTTTTACGCAAATGACTGAGTGCTTTGTTCATACCAATATTATTGAAGCCCATACGATTTATCAAGGCATCATCTTCTAATAATCTGAACATGCGTGGTTGAGGATTACCCGGTTGAGGTTTAGGTGTGATACCACCTAATTCTAAAGCACCGAATCCAAGGTGTTCCAATGCTTTTGGTACTTCGCAAGATTTGTCGAAACCAGCTGCTAAGCCAATTGGATTGTCGTACGTATTACCTTGTATCGTTTGTGATAACGTTGGATTCTTATAAGTAAATAGTTTATCGACGACAGGGAATAAAACTGGAAATTTTTGTAACGTTTTTAATGCATCGATAGTTAGTCCGTGTGCTTTTTCGGGTTCGATTTTGAATAAGAAAGGTTTAATTAATTTGTACATGAGTATGCTCCTATTTCATTATATTTGAGGCTTACTATCCTCAACTTAATATATGTGAAATATATTCTTTTAATAGACTAGCATTTCCCTACATAATTTCCTAGTTAAAACTAAAAAGTTTTGAAAATTGACGCAAGTACCACAAGTTATTTTGAGATTAAATAATCCTAATTAGGCAATATAATAGTATAAAGTAAGCGTAATGGAAGGTGTTTGTATGAATGAACAATGGTTAGAGCATTTACCTTTAAAAGATATTAAAGAGATTTCACGAGTGAGTGGTGGCGATGTAAACGAAGCATATCGAGTCGAAACGGATACGGATACATTTTTCTTACTTGTCCAACGTGGACGTAAAGAATCATTTTATGCTGCAGAAATTGCAGGTTTAAATGAATTTGAACGTGCAGGTATCACGGCACCTAGAGTAATTGCAAGTGGCGAGGTTAACGGTGATGCGTATTTAGTGATGACGTATTTAGAAGAAGGGGCTTCAGGGAGTCAACGCCAATTAGGGCAACTCGTAGCTCAATTACACAGTCAGCAACAAGAAGAAGGCAAATTTGGCTTCTCATTACCTTATGAAGGTGGTGATATTTCTTTTGATAATCATTGGCAAGACGATTGGTGTACCATTTTTGTCGACAAGCGCATGGACCATTTGAAAGATGAGTTGCTAAATAGAGGGCTATGGGATGCCAACGATATCAAAGTATATGACAAAGTGCGACGTCAAATTGTGGCGGAATTAGAAAAGCATCAAAGTAAACCGTCTTTATTACATGGTGATCTATGGGGTGGTAATTATATGTTCTTACAAGATGGTCGTCCGGCGTTATTTGATCCAGCACCATTATATGGTGACAGAGAATTTGATATCGGTATTACAACGGTATTTGGTGGTTTTACGAGCGAATTTTATGATGCGTATAATAAACATTATCCACTCGCAAAAGGTGCATCCTATAGACTTGAATTTTATCGTTTATATTTATTGATGGTGCATTTATTGAAATTTGGGGAGATGTACCGTGATAGTGTTGCGCATTCTATGGATAAGATTTTACAAGATACAACAGGTTAGTTATTACGTTAGATTAAGATAATAATATGCACAGATATTTTTACAATGAGAAGGCCTTCAGCTGCCTCAATAAAAATATTTGTGCTTTTTTATTGTTAGAAAATAAAATTTTAATCTCTATTGTTAATTTCTATAATGCAAAACAAGATTGAGTCGCAATAAAAGTGATTTTCTAACTTTTTGTTCAATAAAATTCTAGGAATGATACATATTTATTGATACAATAATTTTGAATATAATCACAAAACAATATTTAAGTATTATTGAATGTTTGAATATCATATATTGATACAGTTTCTAATAATTTTAAAATAATTTAAATGGGAAGAGGTGTAAATGATGAGTACAGTTCAAAGTGATATTTTTAAGACCAATAGTGCATCATCATCTATTAAAAGCGCTGTTGAAACATGTAATAATGTGTCGAAACCGGATAAAGATGAAAGTACAACAGTAAGTGGAAATAATAATGCTCATAGTGTGATAGATGATTTGATTAGTAAGAATCAATCTGTTGCTGAAGCAATACGAACTGCGAGCGATAATATACAAAAAGTTGGTGAGGCTTTTGACCAAACTGATGTAATGATTGGTAATGAAATTGGTAAAAATTAAAACGTGGTGAAATGATGTCGAATAAACTTGATGGAATCAATAAAATGATCACAGCGAAACATAAGCAAATGGATGACTTATATGATGAAAAGCAAGAGGTTAAAGCATTGATAGATGAAAGCGATGCGCTTAATCATTCGATAGAACAATTATATCAACATTTAGGTGAGCGTTATTATAGTAGCAATATGGCTAGTCGTATGGAACAGTTCCGCGATGAATTTCATTTTGCGAAACGACGTTCAACGGAAGCGTTATACGAGCAACAACAGCAAATTCAACATGGCATTCGTAAAGCGGAAGAAGAGATGATTGACTTAGAAATGCGAAGGAATATCGAAATCGAGATGGTGACAAAGGAGGAAAATAAATGGAAACAATAGGAAGCATTATTTATTTAAAAGAAGGTTCGCAAAAGTTAATGATTATTAATAGAGGACCAATTGTAGAAATTGAAAATCAAAAGTATATGTTTGACTATTCTGCATGTAAATATCCGATTGGTGTTGTGGAAGATGAAATTTATTATTTTAACGAGGAAAATATAGATTCAGTTATTTTTAAAGGTTACTCTGATCAAGATGAGGTTAGATTTCAAGAGTTGTTTGATAATATGAAACAAAATTTGGATAGTGAAATACAACGTGGAGAAGTTACACCCCAATAAATTTTGTAAAAATATGATTTCTGTCTCACCGCCAAAATGTTATCTCCAAGTACTGAGGCTGGATGACAACCATTGAATGTCTATCGCAATCATTTGAACTAACCGTAGCATCTTTAAGTTTAATAAAAAAGACACATACCAACTTTCGAAATGTAGATGAATTCTCTACAATAGCGGAAGTTTTTCTTTTAATATTGAAATTTCTCAAGGATAGGTCTATACTTTATAAATCGTAATTATTACGATTTATAATCAAAAACAATAACTTGAAATAGATTATTGAGGGAGTGTTAATATGCAACATCATAAAGCGGCTATTATCGGTGCCGGTGCTGCAGGTATAGGTATGGCCATTACCTTAAAAGATTTTGGTATAACAGATGTCATTATTTTAGAAAAAGGAACAGTAGGACATTCATTTAAACATTGGCCGAAATCGACCCGTACGATTACGCCATCATTTACGTCTAATGGATTTGGCATGCCTGATATGAATGCAATTTCCATGGATACTTCACCAGCATTTACATTTAATGAAGAACATATTTCCGGAGAAACATATGCTGAATATTTACAAGTGGTTGCCAACCATTACGAGCTGAATATCTTTGAAAATACAGTTGTCACAAATATATCTGTAGATGATGCATATTATACGATTGCAACGACAACAGAGACATATCACGCGGATTATATCTTTGTCGCAACAGGTGATTATAATTTCCCTAAAAAGCCATTTAAATATGGTATTCATTATAGTGGAATTGAAGACTTTGATAACTTTAATAAAGGGCAATATGTGGTTATCGGAGGTAATGAAAGTGGCTTTGATGCTGCATATCAACTTGCAAAAAATGGCTCTGACATCGCACTTTATACTAGCACAACCGGTTTAAATGATCCGGATGCTGATCCTAGTGTTAGATTGTCACCTTATACACGTCAGCGACTAGGTAATGTCATTAAGCAAGGTGCTCGCATTGAAATGAATGTACATTATACAGTTAAAGATATTGATTTTAAGAATGGACAGTATCATATCAGTTTTGATAGCGGACAAAGTGTGCATACGCCTCATGAACCAATACTAGCAACTGGCTTTGATGCAACAAAAAATCCAATCGTTCAACAATTATTTGTGACAACAAATCAAGATATTAAATTAACAACACATGATGAATCGACACGTTATCCGAATATTTTTATGATTGGTGCAACAGTTGAAAATGATAATGCCAAATTATGCTATATCTATAAATTCAGAGCGCGATTTGCAGTACTTGCACATCTTTTAACACAGCGGGAAGGCTTACCAGCTAAACAAGATGTCATTGAAAATTACCAAAAAAATCAAATGTATTTAGATGATTATTCATGTTGTGAAGTGTCATGCACATGTTAGAAGTGAAATATGATATGAGAACGGGGCATTATACGCCCATACCTAATGAACCTCATTATTTGGTTATTAGTCATGCGGATAAACTTACCGCAACAGAAAAAGCGAAATTAAGATTATTAATCATAAAACAGAAATTAGATATTTCATTGGCAGAAAGTGTAGTTTCTTCGCCTATAGCGAGCGAACATGTGATAGAACAATTGACACTATTTCAACATGAGCGACGACAATTAAGACCTAAAATAAGTGCGACATTTTTAGCCTGGTTGTTGATATTTTTAATGTTTGCATTGCCAATCGGTATCGCTTATCAATTTTCAGATTGGTTTCAAAATCAGTATGTATCAGCATGGATAGAATATTTAACTCAAATAACATTGCTCAATCACGATATATTACAGCATATATTATTTGGTGATTATGGTGTGCTATCACTTGGAACATATTCGCTCGTATGGGCATTGCCGGTTGTAATATTGATTAGTTTATCAACTGCTATAATTGATCAAACAGGATTCAAATCATGGATGATATGGGCAATTGAACCATCAATGTTACGGATAGGATTACAAGGTAATGATATCGTGCCACTATTAGAAGGATTTGGATGTAATGCAGCAGCCATTTCACAAGCAGCACACCAATGCCATACCTGCACGAAGACACAGTGTATGAGTTTAATAAGCTTTGGTAGTTCTTGTAGTTATCAAATAGGTGCGACATTATCTATTTTTAGTGTAGCTGGAAAGTCATGGCTATTTATGCCGTACTTAATATTAGTACTTTTAGGTGGCATCTTACATAATAGGATATGGTTGAAAAAGAATGATCAACAACTTAGCGTTCCGCTACCTCATGATAGGCAATTACATGTGCCAAATATACGTCAAATGTTGCTACAAATGTGGCAAAATATACAAATGTTTATCGTTCAAGCGCTACCTATTTTTATCACAATCTGTCTTATTGTTAGTATTTTATCACTAACGCCAATTTTGAATGTTTTATCACAAATATTTACACCTATATTATCGTTATTAGGCATCTCGTCAGAATTGTCACCAGGGATTTTATTTTCAATGATTCGAAAAGACGGCATGCTCTTGTTTAATTTGCATCAAGGCGCCTTATTACAAGAAATGACAGCAACACAGTTACTACTACTTGTGTTTTTTAGTTCAACATTTACAGCGTGCTCGGTCACAATGACAATGCTTTTGAAACATTTAGGTGGTCAGTCAGCACTAAAATTAATTGGAAAGCAAATGGTGACATCATTGTCTTTAGTTATTGGTGTAGGCATCATTGTTAAAATAGTAATGTTGATTATTTAAAAAAGAAATGAACTATAACTGAATATAGAGTCATGTCAGTAAATAGGAAAGCTATCTTGGAATATTCTATGCATATGAAGTATAAGAGGAGAGTCGCAGATGAAAATAGTTATTGTAGGTGGGTTTTTAGGTGGCGGTAAAACGACTGTCTTAAATCATTTGCTCGCTGAATCATTAAAGGAGTCGCTGAAACCGGCAGTTATCATGAATGAATTTGGCAAAATGAGTGTTGATGGTGCCTTAGTATCTGAAGACATACCTTTAAGTGAACTGACAGAGGGGTGTATCTGTTGTGCAATGAAAGCAGATGTATCAGAACAGTTACATCAATTATATTTAAAAGAGCAACCAGACATTGTATTTATTGAATGTAGTGGGATTGCAGAACCGGTCTCTGTCTTAGATGCTTGTTTAACGCCTATTTTAGCTCCGTTTACAACAATTACACATATAATTGGTGTAATAGACGCAAGCATGTATAAACACATTAAATCATTCCCTAAAGACATCCAAGGCTTATTTTATGAGCAATTAGCATATTGTTCTGTCTTATTTGTTAATAAAATAGATTCAGCAGATGTTGAAACGACGAGCAAACTATTGAAAGATTTAGAAGTTATTAACCCAGAGGCCGATATACAAGTTGGTATGCATGGCAGCGTCACTTTGCCAATATCAGTTAGACAAATGACAGCAACTTCTGACAATAAACATAAGTCGTTACATCAAATGATTAATCATCAATTTGTGCAATCACCAGTCAAATGTACTAAAGCACAGTTTATAAAACGTTTAGCATGCCTTCCGTCTCATATTTATAGGTTGAAAGGGTTTATGACATTTAAAGACACTACACATACGTATCTCATTCAATTTACACAAGGACAATATGAATTAACACCTGTAGCATTTTCAAAAAAAGTGCCAGAATATTTGGTGCTTATCGGAAAGGGTATTTCAAAAGAAGACTATCAATGTTTGGAACAGTAGTGTTTTCAGTGGAAGAGAATGGTTAACATGCCTTCATGTATAATAACGAGTTGATTTGAACGTTTAAACGTAAACAAAAAAAGCTTGGTCAGCCATCAAATATAATTTGAAAACTGTCCAAGCTGTTTTATTAGAGAACGATAGATTAACCCCACATATTTAATAATACGTCAGCAAAGCCTTCAGGTTTTTGAATATAACCTAAGTGACCGCCTGGAATATCTACAATAGGTATGTCAGTTTCTTTGTTTATATAAAAGTTGACATCTTGTGGGAAGGATCCTCTAGAATCTGTCCCATTTAGTAGGGTGATTTTATCGCTGTATTTTGTGAAATCATCCAAAGTAATATCTGAATGCGTATATTGTCTAATTTCAAATTCTGACCAGAACATCGTACGTTTGTACTGTTCTATACGTCCTTCTTCAGTATCAGCAGGTTGAGACATCATTTTTGCATCAATTGGTGCGATATTTAATGTTTCACCAAATGTTTTCATGCCTTTTTCTAAGCCTTCTGTTAAAATTTGATGCACAATGTCATCATTTTTATCTTTCCAATAAGTACTGTCTGGTAAAAATGTATTAATTGGTGGTTCATGAAATGCAATCTTTTTAACGACTTCAGGGTAATCTTTTAACACATGCATCGCAACGATTGAACCTGAACTTGAACCTAATATATAGACAGGTTCATCACTTAATGACTTTGCAAGTTCGGCAATGTCCTGTGCGTCGCGTTTGACACGATAATCACTGTCAGGGTTAGAAGCGGAATCAGGGAGTGGTTCAGTTAACTCGCTTTCTCCATAATCACGACGATCAACGGCTACAACAGTAAAATGGTCTTTTAACTGTTCTGCAAGAGGCAGAAAAATGTCTCCGGTACCGTTTGCACCAGGAATAAAGATGAGCACGGGTCCTTGTCCGACTTGGTGGTATCGTAATTTAGCGCCTTGTAATTCTAAAGTTTCCATATTCAATGACCTCCATTTGTTAATTGTTAGATGATAAACCTAATAATTTAGCACCATTTGTATAACTTATTTTCTCTTTTTCTTCATCTGTTAAACCCAGTTCATCTAAAAATACGCCTAATTTTTCAGGCTCAATATATGGATAATCAGCAGCATAAAGAATTCTATCAATACCTACTTCTTTCTTGACTAAATCAAACTGTGGCTTCGTTAACATGCCACTTGGTGTGATATAAAAATTATTTTTAAAGTAATAGCTTACAGGGTGGTTCAAATGTTCAGCGAATAAAGCTTCATCCATACGTTCTAAGAAGAATGGGATAAACTCACCCCAATGTCCTATAATCATATTTAACTTTGGATAACGATCAAAAATGCCAGATAATACTAGATGTATTGCATGAATTCCGACATCAATGTGCCAACCATAACCAAAACAAGCAAATGTTGCCGCGGTTACTTCAGGATAATTTCCTTTATAGTATGATTGATAAATGTCACTGTTAACTGGCGCGGGATGTAGATAAATTGGTACGCCTAAATTTTCAGCTGTTTTGAAAATAATGTCATATTTGTCTTGATCAAGAAAACCATCTTGTGCACGTCCCATAATGAGCGCACCTTTGAATCCTAAATCATTGATGCAACGTTCGAATTCTCGCGCTGCCGCTTCAGGCTCATTGATAGGTAAAGTTGCAAATCCTACAAAGCGATTGGGATATTGTGCAATATAGTTTGCCAATTGATCATTTGCTTTTTGGCATAATTCAATGGCTTTCTGACCAACTAAATTTGAAGGAGACCCATTTCCATAAGATAAGACTTGAATTTGAACGTCTTGATTATTCATAAATTGGATACGTTCATCATGATGTGATAATTCGTCGGCATTTGTAAAACCTGTCTTTTTTTCAAGGCCTTCTAACATTACTTTCATCGGTACACCTTTAGGATCTGCTGATATCGCATTCATCGTTTCTTTTTGAATATCTTCAATGACATAATGTTCTTCAAACGTAATACTTTTCATTTAATTCGCCTCCATATTGTATTGCATCTATTGCAGAAGCATTTTTTATATACCTCTAATTTCAATGTTTGTAACATAAAATTGATCTACCAAGGCATTTCTCCATCGCCATTAATAAATGTACCTGTTGTGCCATCTGCACCAATCGTTGCTAATTGAATGATTGGCTTGATTCCTTCAGAAACGTGTTTGGAATTATTACTAAAATCACCAACTAAATCAGTGTTTGTAGCACCTGGATCAGCAGCATTGATTTGCATGTTTGGTAATCCTTTAGCGTATTGTAATGTTAGCATTGTTACTGCCGATTTAGACGAACAATAAGCTAATGAATTCACTTTAGATTCAGCTGTTTCGGGGTTTGTAACCATTCCAAATGAACCTAAACCACTTGATACGTTGACGACAACAGGTTGTTCAGATTTTTCTAAGAGAGGGACGAATGTGTTCATCATTCGAACGATACCAAATACATTCGTTTGATATACTTCTTCAACGTCACGAGGTGTCAATTTGGAAGGTGTTGAAAATTGACCAGATATACCTGCATTGTTAATGAGGATATCAAGACGACCTTCTTTTTCAGCAATCATGTTATAAGCATTTTTGACAGAGTAGTCACTTGTAACATCTAACTGTACATAATGAATACCTAATTTTTGTGATGCTTGTTGTCCTCTTACGTCATTACGAGAACCTATATAAACTTTGTAACCCAATGCTTTAAGTGCCTCTGTACTTGCATAGCCTAACCCTTTATTGCCTCCTGTGATTAACACAATTTTAGTCATTACGTTCCACCTCATCTAAATAAATGTTTAATAAATAATTTCTGTACGCTTCAATTGAAATATGGCGATGTTCTATTTGGAAGGCAAATACACTAGTTGATAATGATTGCAACAGCATATCAGTTTTGAACTTTGTGAAAATGTCATCATCGCTTTTAAATAAATCGTAATAAAAATCAAATAATTCTTGATAAAATGCGCTTTGGTAAAAACGTAATTTATTGTTGCCAGCTTCAATACAATGAAGAAGTGTTTTATTATCGATTTTAAATTGTAAAAGATAATCTAAAGATACTTTCATAACCTCATAATTAGAATGATAGTCATCCTTAATTTGTTTAAATCGAGTTATAAAAGTATTAAGATCTCTTTGTATGACGTAGAAGCATAAATCGCTTTTATCTTTAAAATGTCGATATAGTGTCCCCATACCGATACCTAGTTCTTTAGCAATACGATTCATACTAATGTTTTCAACGCCTTCTTCATCAAAAAGTTTGTGCGCTATTTCTTCAATTCGTTGCCTATTCTCTATGGCATCCTTTCGCATTATTCCACCTACTTATAGTTCTCTAAAATTGACAAACGGATAACTCTCCGTTTATTATAAAGCGTGTTAAGAAAGTTAGCAATGAATTTGCAATAACTATTAAATATCATAAAAGAAAAGAGTGTTGCGTATGTCTTTAAATAAAGAGCAAAGACGTATTACAGCTGAAGAATTGCAAGCACATTTTGAAGAATCTACCTTATCGGTTCAAATGATTGCTGAAAAACTGAATGTCACTACAGAAGATGTGGAAAAAGTGTTAGCTATGAAAGCGCCACTAGGCATTTTTAGTCATCAATTACAACGATTTATTCATTTAGTATGGGATGTCAGAGATGTAATAAACGACAATATTAAAGGAAATGGACAAACACCAGAACCATATACGTATTTAAAAGGTGAAAAAGAGGACTATTGGTTTTTAAGATAAAAAGAGGAGTGGATCTAAAATGAAAGATATTTTAGTAATAGGCGCAACAGGGAAGCAAGGTAATGCAGTTGTAAAACAGTTGTTAGAGGATGGATGGTATGTAAGTGCATTAACTAGAAATAAGAATAACCGTAAACTTTCAGACTTAGGACATCCGCATTTATCAATCGTTGAAGGTGATCTGAGTGATAATGTTAGTTTGCAATCAGCGATGAAAGGGAAGTATGGCTTATACAGTATTCAGCCAATCGTTAAAGATGATGTTAACGAAGAATTAAGACAAGGTATGAAGATAATTGAAATAGCTGAGCAAGAAAATATTCAACATATCGTGTATAGTACTGCGGGAGGGGTTAATCGAAATCGAACTGGCCCACACTTTGAAGTACTAGCAAAAATAGAAAATAGATTAATGGAATCTAATATAAATGCAACAATTATCAAACCATCATTCTTTATGGATAATTTTTTATGCATTGCTAAAGTCGAAGATGAACGTATTACATTACCAGAATTTATTAATCCGAATATAAAATTCACAATGATTTCTTCTATTGATATAGCTAAAATTGCATCGTATATTTTTGCACATCCACAAAGCTTTACGCATCAATCAATAGAGATTGGTTCCGATGAAGTTACATTAAGTGAAGCAGCAACAATTTTTAGTGAAGTGACAGGTAAATCGACTGTTATAGAAGGAGAATTTGTTAGTGGTGTTGCAGAAAAGCAATGGTTGGAAGAAAAAGGTTATGAAGTAGACTTTGAATTAATGGCTGAAATAAATCCAACAAGATTATCATTAAGTGATTGGCTTAAAGTCCAAGACTATAATAAGTAATGAATGGGGGGCAATCATGATTCAATCAATGTGGTTTAATTTGCATGTGCAAGATTTAGAAAAGAGCGCACAGTTTTATAAAGCGTTAGGATTTAAAATAAATAGAAACCCACAAATGTTAGATAAAATGGTCGGCATTCAAATAGGTCAAACAACCGTAATTTTAATAGAAAACAAGCATTTTCAAAATGTAAGTCAGCAAAGCCTTAACACTGAACCAAATGAAGTGATGATTTCTCTAGGTGTGAACACAAATGAAGAAGTTGACCAGTTGGTGAATAAAGTGAAAGAAGCGGGTGGCACAGTCGTTCAAGAACCAACAGTAAGCCAAGGGTTTTATGGTGCAATGTTCAAAGATCTTGATGGACACCATTTTAATTTTTTGGTCTGCTAAAATGAAATTCTCAAAAGAATAAATAAAAAGCCCATACAGAGATGGAGCGTAATGAGCACATGTCATAAGAGACGTGGTGCGATACATTAGTGTCTTCAATCAGTATGGGCTTTGTTTATGAGGTCAGTTGGCACCTTAAGTGCAATACCTCGTGAGCAAATATTAATTTTGAATATAACCGTATTGTTGGCGAAGATCATAAACTTTATCTGGTGTGACATCCTGACCGATTGGATCAACCACTTTTATTGTGGAAAATGTTGTTAATACTTGTCCTCGGATCATGCTTAAGTAGTCTTGGCGCAATGCATGTTGTTCTTGTTTTTCAGCTACAGTAAGTGGTTGTACTTTTTCTTTATTTGCAAGTTCATTAATTCTATCTAAAATTTTCATCTTGTCATATCCTCCTTAGAATCAAGTGTTGATATATTTTGAGATTATTTCTATAAGGTAATTTATCAACACATTCAGTAATGTTTTTAGTTTCTCGGTCTTTTGACCAGCAGATTTTTGGAATTAAAATAAGGGGTTTGAGACACGATTTTAATAGTAGTACGATGGCAAAGTGATGTTATTGAAGTGTCGTTTGATATACATGTCTGCAATGTTGTTTTATAAGACAGGATGACGTAGCTGAGCAAAGAAATGAGCATTGTCGAATGACATCATGTGTCTTATTAAAATTGCAATGGGCATAGCATAGGTATATTCACAGTCGATCTTCTTGATTTCTACATTATCATAATACGTAGTGTAAAAGTTATACGACAGTCGATAGTCGATTCGCTTTTTACCACGAGCAATTATTATGTGTTGCTTCAACTTCGACTTCAATTTACTTTTAATGAATGTCATTAGACTCTGACTATTCTGATTAATATTTAATATGTTATGCGTGTGTTCAAACCCCTGAGGTTCATCTGTCTCGCTCACGTCAATCCCTCCTATCTTAGTATTTAAACAACGCATATCAACTATGCGACATGTGTTGCTTAGACATACTATACTACTATGTCGTACGCTTGCCAATAAACACGCACATATCATTTGTTGCCTAAACAACATATTGCCTGAAGTGTTGTTTAAGTACGCAAAAACAAAAATGCTTGTCACTAAAATCTATATGTTTTAATGACAAGCTTATTTTCATTCAGTTAACGACTGCCAATATGGCATTGTAGAGTATAAGACGTTGATTTATGTCCTAGACACGGCTAATCAATCGTAATACGTTAAATTTTATTGTGTGTACAAGTATGAACCTAAGTCACATAGTGTTTTCAAGATGCATGACTAAATACCAAGTTTTATTAAAAATGTGCTATATGATGAATTAAAAATGGAAGGTTGCGATCGATAAACACATCGGCTGTCTCTTGACTCGTGTTAAACCAATGTAATGCTAAGCCTGATATACCAGCTGCTAAAAAGCTCCCACTATTTACAATGATATCTCGTTGATGCTCTGGATAGCTGTTTTCTAACATAATCGCAAAAATATCTTCTAATTCATTATTAATACGTTGATGTGCTTTGTTGCAAAATGCTTCACTATTTAATTCGCAAGACTTTGCAGCATCTTTGATATAACTCGCAATTGAAATGAAAATATTACGCAGTACCTTTTCATTAATGACATTAGAAATGTTCAAGTTATCATTCAAGTCTTTTAAAATGGTTACAGACAATGTGTAGTCTAGGAGGTCTTCTTTATCAGTGAAATGAGCGTAAAATGTTGCACGATTTAGCGTAGCAATATCAGTGATATCTTTAACTGTAATTTGAGATAATTTCTTTTCTCTAGAAATTTTAAGAAAAGCATCGACAAGCAATTGTTTGGTTCTAACGATTCTTGGATCTATGGATTTACTTTCCATCATTTGTTCACTACCTAACATCTGTTGTTTTAACACTTATTATCAGTATCTTCTATTATGTTGTCAATGGTGTTGATTGTGTGTAGGTGTTGATACGCTCCTAACAAATAATGTACCTTTTTGGTAAGCATTTGAATGTCTTTCTTCTATTATATTAATGGATTTTAAAAATGAAGATAAAATAAAAGTGTATTGTAACAATATGTTTGAAAAATTGCCAATTTCTTTATCTAAAAATTCAGAATTTTGTGATATACTATTTTTCATAGTCTTGAGTTATAGATGATACTGCTAGCCTAAATATAACAACATCGGCATGCACATCTTAGAATTTAAGCTAGTGGAGCTTATAACTTAAGGCTCTTTATTATTTGCATAAAGATGTATATACATAAATGGAAGGATGATATTATGACATCAATTAAAACAATTACACCCAAAGATTTTATATTTAGAGTTTTATCAGGTGTCGCCATAGGTATTGTTGCGGGTTTAGTTCCTAATGCGATACTTGGAGAAATTTTTAAATACTTTATGGATTATCATCCGATTTTTAAAACGTTATTAGGCGTTGTCGTTGCAATTCAATTTACAGTACCTGCTTTGATTGGTGCATTGGTTGCCATGAAATTTGACCTATCGCCATTAGCAATTGCTGTTGTGGCAAGTGCAGCATATGTAGGAAGCGGTGCAGCGCAGTTTAAAAATGGTGCTTGGATGATTACGGGTATTGGTGATTTAATTAATACAATGATTACAGCAGCGATTGCAGTGTTGTTCATTTTACTTATTCAACATCGCGTAGGTAGTATGGCATTGATTGTATTCCCAACAGTTGTTGGCGGTATTTCAGGTGCAATTGGTGTTTTAATATTGCCGTATACGAAAATGATTACAACAGCCATCGGTAATATGGTTAATGGTTTTACAGAATTACAACCGATTGTCATGAGTATTTTGATTTCAATGGTATTTAGTCTTATTATTATTTCTCCACTATCAACTGTGGCCATTGCCTTTGCGATAGGTATTACAGGTTTAGCAGCTGGGTCAGCGTCAATTGGTATTTCCGCGACTGAAGCAGTATTGATAATTGGTACAAGTAAAGTGAATCGTTTAGGGGTGCCGTTATCCGTCTTCTTTGGAGGCGTTAAAATGATGATACCTAATATGGTGAAATATCCAATTCTTATGTTACCAATATTGACGACAGCCATTGTATCAGGTTTGGTATCAGCATTAGTAGGTATTCATGGAACGAAAGAGTCAGCTGGATTTGGTTTTATAGGAATGGTAGGACCGATTAATGCATTTAAATTCATGGAGGTTGATTCTGCTTGGTTGAGTGTCTTACTAATTGTAGTAGCGTTCTTTGTTGTACCATTTGTAACAGCTTGGCTTGCAGATATCATTTATCGTAAAGTGTTTCGTTTATATACTAATGATATTTTTAAATTCATGGGATAAGGACAGTATGTTTTTTGAAAATATGAGACCAAAAATTATTTAATGTTATTGTGAATTGAGAGAATAAAGTTTAACAATATAATTGAGCTGTAGTTTATTTGTGCTTATAAAAGATAAGACAATTCACAAAAGATGTGTGCATAGTAACTTTGAATATATAACAATAATAGCAATCAACACATTTGCAGAACCATATGTGTTGATTGCTTTTTAATTGCGTTTAATGTACGAAAATAAGAGAAGTTACATGTCAGATATATTACAGCTATGTAACAAAAATACAATCTGTAATATTACGAAAGTTGTAATAGTTGAGCTAAACATAGTAAAAATCTTATGTGTTAAAGACTATTTCAAGGGTTTATTGGATTCTAAAAGGCACATATTTCACATTACAGTATAAAACAGCCATATTTCGACATTACAAATGAAACTTGATATTGTAATGTTTTGTAAAGAAAGTGTAATTTACTGGCTGGTTTTTTGTGATATAGTGATTACCGTTGAAAGAAATAAAAGACAATTTAAACTTGCACTACGACATTTCAAATTCAAAATATAATTACTAAAAACATAAACTTACAATTATTACTGGAGGATTTTTTACTATGAAAAAGACAATTATGGCATCATCATTAGCAGTGGCATTAGGTGTAACAGGTTACGCAGCAAGCACAGGACATGAAGCACACGCTGCTGAAGTAAACGTTGATCAAGCACACTTAGTTGACTTAGCACACAATCACCAAGATCAATTAAATGCAGCTCCAATCAAAGATGGTGCATATGACATCCACTTTGTAAAAGATGGTTTCCAATATAACTTCACTTCAAATGGTACTACATGGTCATGGAGCTATGAAGCAGCTAATGGTCAAACTGCTGGTTTCTCAAACGTTGCAGGTGCTGACTACACTACTTCATACAACCAAGGTTCAAATGTACAATCAGTAAGCTACAATGCACAATCAAGTAACTCAAACGTTGAAGCTGTTTCAGCTCCAACTTACCATAACTACAGCACTTCAACTACTTCAAGTTCAGTGAGATTAAGCAATGGTAATACTGCAGGTGCTACTGGTTCATCAGCAGCTCAAATCATGGCTCAACGTACTGGTGTTTCAGCTTCTACATGGGCTGCAATCATCGCTCGTGAATCAAATGGTCAAGTAAATGCTTACAACCCATCAGGTGCTTCAGGTTTATTCCAAACTATGCCAGGTTGGGGTCCAACAAACACTGTTGACCAACAAATCAACGCAGCTGTTAAAGCATACAAAGCACAAGGTTTAGGTGCTTGGGGATTCTAATTCCTTCATAATTAATAAAAGTAATGTTTAGACATTAAATATATAGCTCTTCCCATAGAAATTGGGGAGAGTTTTTTTATTAATTAAAAATACATTTCTTAAAAAGTGGATATTGAAGTTAGGGAAATTTATTGGACTTTATTGTATTACTGCTAAAATACTTGTCTTTATTAAGTGCCAAGTGGAATGAAACTTCATTTGAGGCTGTACTGAGTACACTAGATACAAACTAAACGCACATTTTATGATTAAATTAAATGAAAAAGGAGATAAAAATGGCTATAAACATAATTGAATATAATAGGTCTTATAAGGAAGAGTTAATCAAATTTATTTTATCGATTCAAAAAAATGAATTTAATATAAATATTGATAGGAATGATTAACCTGATTTGGAAAACATCGAACATAATTATTTGAATAACGGAGGTCAATTTTGGCTTGCAATAAACAATCATCAAAATATTGTTGGTACTATAGGTTTGATTAGACTAGATAATAATATGTCTGCACTTAAAAAAATGTTTGTTGATGAAGGTTATAGGAATTTAAAAATAGGTAAAAAACTTTTAGATAAAGTTATAATGACATGTAAAGAACAAAATATCGATGGTATTTATTTAGGAACAATTGATAAATTTATTAGTGCACAGTATTTTTATTCTAATAATGGCTTCCGTGAAATTAAGCGAGGAGATTTACCAAGTAGTTTTCCTAAATTAGATGTAGATAATAGGTTTTATTATAGAAATTTAAAAGATTAATTCAATGCAATGAATAATTGATATGACAATCTTAGTAATATTCATTTTAAAAGTGACACATAGCGTTTAAATATAAAGGCTGACGTGATATATCGTCTGGTTTAAATTAGAGGATAGGCTGCATTTCACTTTATTTTCAATACATGTTAGTTTATTCAACTTTTTAAAAGTAAATTCCGAATAGCATATCTTAATGATTCTGTTACAGTAAGATGCATAAAATATAAAACGAACCTTTTTTGTAAAAATATAATGAAAATAGCAGTTATTTTGTTAAAAATTCAAGAATCTATGATAATCTATGTTATGTAGTAAAATCGACAAATTTATATGTGGTTTGCAGTAATGAAATTAATTGTAATAATTGTTTTCTACTTAATAAAAAATTTAAAACTATCTTAATTAAGGGTTAAATCAATTAATGAAAATCAGTGCAATATTTTATTTTCAAAAATATTGTGATATGCTACAAAATAGAGAAAAATAAATGGGGCGTTTATTAACATGGATACAAAAGACTTTAAACGTTTAGAAAAAATGTATTCCCCGCGATACTTACCCGGATTAGATGGATTGAGGGCATTCGCAGTTATAGGAATCATTATTTATCACTTGAATGCACAATGGTTAAGTGGGGGCTTTTTAGGAGTAGATACATTCTTCGTTATTTCAGGTTATTTAATAACAAGTTTGTTGATAAGTGAGTATTATCGGACGCAAAAAATCGATTTGCTAGAGTTTTGGAAGCGACGATTGAAACGACTCATTCCGGCAGTGTTATTTTTAATCTGTGTCGTGCTTACGTTCACACTGATATTTAAACCGGAATTGATTATACAAATGAAACGAGATGCTATTGCAGCTATATTCTATGTTTCAAACTGGTGGTACATTTCACAGAATGTAGATTATTTTAACCAATTTGCTATTGAACCACTCAAACATTTATGGTCTTTAGCCATTGAAGAACAATTTTACTTGCTTTTCCCATTGGTTATCACGTTCTTATTACATAGATTTAAACCGAGAAATATTATTCAAACGCTATTTATTGTATCGTTGATTTCTTTAGGACTTATGATAGTGATTCATTTTATCACTGGAGATAATTCACGTGTGTATTTTGGGACAGATACACGACTGCAAACTTTATTGCTTGGTTGTATATTAGCATTTATTTGGCCTCCGTTTGCTTTGAAAAAAGATATTTCTAAAAAGATTGTCGTATCATTAGATATTATAGGGATATCTGGTTTTGCGGTGCTAATGACTTTGTTCTTTATAGTTGGAGACCAAGATCAATGGATATATAATGGAGGATTTTACATTATATCATTTGCAACTTTATTCATTATTGCGATTGCGGTACATCCTTCTAGTTTATTTGCTAAATTTTTAAGTATGAAACCTTTACTAATTATAGGTAAACGATCATATAGCTTATATTTATGGCATTATCCTATCATTGTTTTTGTGAACAGTTATTACGTACAAGGACAAATACCGGTATACGTTTATATTATAGAAATTTTGTTAACAGCGTTAATGGCTGAAATTTCGTATCGCTTTATTGAAACACCTATACGTAAAAAAGGATTTAAAGCTTTTGCATTTTTACCTAAAAAGAAGAGTCAATTTGCTAGAACTGTGTTAGTTATCTTATTATTGATTCCATCTATCATTGTGCTCAGTGGGCAATTTGATGCACTTGGTAAACAACATGAAGCTGAGAAGAAAGAGAAGAAGACTGAATTTAAAACAACGAAGAAAAAGGTCGTTAAAAAAGATAAGCAAGAGGATAAGCAGACGGCGAATAGTAAAGAGGATATTAAAAAGTCATCACCACTATTAATTGGTGACTCGGTTATGGTGGATATTGGTAATGTCTTTACTAAGAAAATACCAAATGCACAAATTGATGGTAAAGTTGGACGGCAACTCGTTGATGCTACACCAATTGTGAAATCGCAATATAAAGACTATGCTAAAAAAGGTCAAAAAGTTGTAGTAGAGCTTGGTACAAATGGGGCATTTACGAAAGATCAATTAAATGAATTATTGGATAGTTTTGGAAAAGCAGACATATATTTAGTTTCTATTAGAGTACCTAGAAATTATGAAGGTAGAATAAATAAATTAATATACGAAGCAGCTGAAAAGCGTCCTAATGTACATCTAGTCGATTGGTATAAAGCTTCTGCAGGTCATCCAGAGTACTTTGCTTATGACGGCATACATTTAGAATATGCAGGTAGTAAAGCATTGACTGATTTGATTGTAAAAACGATGGAAACACATGCTACAAATAAGAAATAACTTGATGCACTAAACTTTTGAAATATTACATTACTTCTGATATTTATTATCAAAAAGGATGTATTTCATTAAAAGTTTAGTGCTTTTTTATTTTCAAATCCCATGTTAACAGTGCAGAAAAAGTGTTGTGAACATTCTAATTGGTATATTACATTCAATGATGCTTTGTTAGGAACAGATTACATTATGATAACAAAGACCACAAGGTACCTAATCTCTGTTATAGTTTGTTTTGTCGCAAAACTATAAAAGTTATAATTATTTGCATACTAAAAAAATAAAAAATATAAAATTTAAAATAATTGAGTCGCTAATGACTATATGTATAGAGTGTTTTGATTATTGGGAGGATATTTAATTATGAAAAAAATCGTTACAGCTACAATCGCTACAGCAGGACTTGCCACTATCGCATTTGCAGGACATGATGCACAAGCCGCAGAACAAAATAACAATGGATATAATTCTAATGACGCTCAATCATACAGCTATACGTATACAATTGATGCACAAGGTAATTATCATTACACTTGGACAGGAAATTGGAATCCAAGTCAATTAACGCAAAACAACACATACTATTACAATAACTACAATACTTATAGTTATAACAATGCATCTTACAATAACTACTATAATCATTCATATCAATACAATAACTATACAAACAATAGCCAAACAGCAACAAATAACTATTACACTGGTGGTTCAGGTGCAAGTTATAGCACAACAAGCAATAATGTTCATGTGACTACAACTGCAGCGCCATCTTCAAATGGTCGTTCAATTTCTAATGGTTATGCATCAGGAAGTAACTTATATACTTCAGGACAATGTACTTATTATGTATTTGATCGTGTTGGTGGGAAAATTGGTTCAACATGGGGCAATGCTAGTAATTGGGCTAGCGCAGCTGCATCATCTGGCTATACAGTGAACAATACACCAAAAGCTGGCGCTATCATGCAAACAACACAAGGCTATTACGGTCATGTTGCTTACGTTGAAGGCGTTAACAGCAACGGTTCTGTTCGTGTTTCAGAAATGAACTATGGACATGGTGCTGGTGTGGTTACATCTCGTACAATTTCAGCAAACCAAGCAGGTTCATATAATTTTATTCATTAATCAAATGTAAATCAAATGACGTCAATATTCTCTAACATGAGAGTATTGGCGTTTTTGTTTTATATAAATATAAATGAGAGCGGTTTATTCACTGATCTTTAGGGAACTAAGTAATAAAATGATAATTTATACTATGTCAGTATGATTGAGAGTGATTCAATTTAGATGAAAAGCATGAAAAAATATATCAAAACAGCATTTTTCTGTAGTATGTATTGGTTAATTGTTCAACTAAATATAGCAAATTTAGGTACAAGAATTCCTGACAAGTATTTTCGTCAGAAGCATATAATATTTAAATCATTTAACTTTGAGAAGCATGGAAAATTTTGGAACAAATGGTTTTACGTAAGAAAATGGAAGCATAAGATTTTAGATGGTCATAAGCTTAATCGAAATATATATGATCAGCGTCATTTAATGACAATCAATACTGATGAAATTGAAAAAATGATTATAGAGACAAAGAGGGCAGAGTTGATCCATTGGATATCGATACTTCCAGTCATCATATTCATTAAAGGACCTCGTTTAGTAAAGTATATAAATGTTTTCTATGCAATGATAGCTAATGTTCCAATCATTATTGTGCAACGTTATAATCGACCGAGATTAACGCAGTTACTACGCATATTAAAACGAAGAGGTGAACGTCATGACTAAACATATCATCGTTATTGGTGGTGGCTTAGGTGGGATTTCTGCAGCAATTCGAATGGCACAAAGTGGCTATTCGGTCTCATTATATGAACAAAATAATCATATAGGAGGCAAAGTGAATCGTCATGAATCAGATGGCTTTGGCTTTGATTTAGGTCCATCTATTTTAACGATGCCTTATATTTTTGAAAAATTATTCGAATATAGCAAGAAGCAAATGTCAGACTACGTTACAATCAAGAGATTGCCACATCAATGGCGTAGCTTTTTTCCAGATGGAACGACTATCGATTTGTATGAAGGTATTAAAGAAACAGGTCAGCATAATGCGATATTGTCGAACAAGGATATAGAGGAACTGCAAAATTATTTGAATTATACAAGACGAATCGATCGTATTACTGAAAAAGGGTATTTTAACTATGGTTTAGATACACTATCTCAAATTATTAAATTTCATGGACCATTAAATGCACTTATTAATTATGATTATGTACATACTATGCAACAGGCCATAGACAAGCGTATCTCGAATCCATTCTTGCGACAAATGTTAGGCTATTTTATTAAATATGTAGGTTCTTCATCATACGATGCGCCAGCAGTATTATCTATGTTATTCCATATGCAACAAGAGCAAGGCCTTTGGTATGTAGAAGGTGGAATCCATCATTTAGCCAATGCCTTGGAAAAGCTAGCGCGTGAAGAAGGTGTCACAATTCATACAGGTACACGTGTGGACAATATTAAAACATATCAAAGACGTGTGACGGGTGTCAGATTAGATACAGGTGAGTTTGTAAAGGCAGATTATATTATTTCAAATATGGAAGTCATACCTACTTATAAATATTTACTTCACCTTGGTACTCAACGATTAAACAAATTAGAGCGGGAATTTGAGCCAGCAAGCTCAGGATATGTGATGCATTTAGGTGTTGCTTGCCAATACCCGCAATTAGCACATCATAATTTCTTTTTTACGGAAAATGCTTATCTCAATTATCAACAAGTTTTTCATGAAAAGGTATTGCCAGATGATCCGACCATTTATCTAGTAAATACGAATAAAACTGATCACACACAAGCGCCAGTAGGTTATGAAAATATCAAAGTCTTACCACATATTCCATATATTCAAGATCAGCCTTTTACAACTGAAGATTATGCGAAGTTTAGGGATAAAATTTTAGATAAATTAGAAAAAATGGGACTCACTGATTTAAGAAAACACATTATTTATGAAGATGTTTGGACACCGGAGGATATTGAAAGAAATTATCGTTCTAATCGTGGTGCAATATATGGTGTTGTAGCAGATAAAAAGAAAAACAAAGGATTTAAATTTCCTAAAGAAAGTCAGTATTTTGAAAACTTGTACTTTGTAGGGGGATCAGTAAATCCTGGTGGTGGCATGCCAATGGTTACATTAAGTGGGCAACAAGTCGCAGACAAAATAAACGCGCGAGAAGCGAAGAATAGGAAGTGATATCTATGAAATGGTTATCACGAATATTAACAGTAATAGTGACCATGTCTATGGCGTGTGGTGCATTGATATTTAATCGTAGACATCAGCTAAAGGCGAAAACGCTGAACTTCAATCATAAATCATTAACAATTATTATTCCGGCTAGAAACGAAGAAAAAAGAATAGGTCATTTACTACATTCGATAATACAACAGCAAGTTCCAGTAGATGTCATTGTTATGAATGACGGATCGACAGATGAAACAGCACGTGTAGCGCGTTCGTATGGTGCGACTGTAGTAGATGTTGTTGATGATGTTGACGGTAAATGGTATGGGAAATCACATGCTTGTTATCAAGGTGTGACGCATGCATGTACGAATCGTATTGCTTTTGTAGATGCTGATGTAACTTTCTTAAGGAAAGATGCTGTTGAAACGTTGATTAATCAGTATCAATTACAAGGTGAAAAAGGATTGTTAAGCGTACAGCCTTATCATATAACAAAGCGTTTCTACGAAGGGTTTTCAGCGATATTTAATTTAATGACAGTCGTTGGTATGAATGTATTTTCTACCTTAGACGACGGTCGGACTAACCAGCATGCATTTGGACCGGTGACATTAACAAATAAAGAAGATTATTATGCAACTGGAGGTCATAAAAGTGCGAACCGTCATATTATTGAAGGATTTGCTTTAGGAAGTGCATATACTTCACAATCATTGCCCGTAACAGTTTATGAAGGATTTCCATTTGTTGCATTTCGCATGTATCAAGAAGGATTTCAGTCATTACAAGAAGGATGGACAAAGCATTTGTCGACTGGGGCAGGTGGCACAAAGCCTAAGATCATGGCAGCAATTGTGTTGTGGTTGTTCGGTTCTATTGCGAGTATTTTAGGGCTATGTCTTAGTTTAAAATATCGCCAAATGTCTGTAGGAAAAATATTAACAGTTTACTTGAGCTATACTACACAATTTATTTATCTGCATCGAAGGGTCGGCCAATTTTCTAATTTATTAATGGTATGTCATCCATTGTTATTTATGTTTTTTACTAAAATTTTCATCCAATCTTGGAAACAAACGCATCGTTATGGTGTAGTTGAATGGAAAGGTCGTCAATATTCTATATCTAAAGAACAATAAATCAAGGTAATGGCATTTCAATATAGGAGGACTAGTATGACAATGATGGCTATGAATTTTAAATATTGTCATAAAATCATGAAGAAACATTCAAAAAGCTTTTCTTACGCTTTTGACTTGTTACCAGAAGATCAAAGAAAAGCGGTTTGGGCAATTTATGCTGTGTGTCGTAAAATTGATGACAGTATAGATGTTTATGGCGATATTCAATTTTTAAATCAAATAAAAGAAGATATACAATCTATTGAAAAATACCCATATGAACATCATCACTTTCAAAGTGATCGTAGAATCATGATGGCTCTTCAGCATGTTGCACAACAAAAAAATATCGCCTTTCAATCTTTCTATAATCTCATTGATACTGTATATAAAGATCAACATTTTACAATGTTTGAAACGGACGCTGAATTATTCGGATATTGTTATGGTGTTGCTGGTACAGTAGGTGAAGTATTGACGCCGATTTTAAGTGATCATGAAACACATCAGACATACGATGTCGCAAGAAGGCTTGGTGAATCGTTGCAATTGATTAATATATTAAGAGATGTCGGTGAAGATTTTGAAAATGAACGGATATATTTTAGTAAGCAACGATTAAAGCAATATGAAGTTGATATTGCTGAAGTGTACCAAAATGGTGTTAATAATCATTATATTGACTTATGGGAATATTATGCAGCTATCGCAGAAAAAGATTTTCGAGATGTTATGGATCAAATCAAAGTATTTAGTATTGAAGCACAACCAATCATAGAATTAGCAGCACGTATATATATTGAAATACTGGACGAAGTGAGACAGGCTAACTATACATTACATGAACGTGTTTTTGTGGATAAGCGGAAAAAAGCAAAGTTGTTTCATGAAATAAATAGTAAATATCATAGAATATAGGTGGTTGAATAATGAAGATTGCAGTAATTGGTGCAGGTGTCACAGGATTAGCAGCGGCAGCCCGTATTGCTTCTCAAGGTCATGAAGTGACGATATTTGAAAAAAATACTAACGTAGGCGGGCGTATGAATCAATTAAAGAAAGACGGCTTTACATTTGATATGGGTCCCACAATTGTCATGATGCCAGATGTTTATAAAGATGTATTTACAATGTGTGGTAAAAATTATGAAGATTATATTGAATTGAGACAATTACGTTATATTTACGATGTGTATTTTGACCGCGATGATCGTATAACGGTGCCTACAGATTTAGCTGAATTACAGCACATGCTAGAAAGTATAGAACCTGGTTCAACGCATGGTTTTATGTCATTTTTAACGGATGTTTATAAAAAATATGAAATTGCACGTCGCTATTTCTTAGAAAGAACGTATCGCAAACCAAGTGACTTTTATAATATGACGTCACTTGTGCAAGGTGCTAAGTTAAAAACGTTAAATCATGCAGATCAGCTAATTGAACATTATATTGATAACGAAAAGATACAAAAGCTTTTAGCGTTTCAAACGTTATACATAGGAATTGATCCAAAACGAGGCCCGTCACTATATTCAATTATTCCTATGATTGAAATGATGTTTGGTGTGCATTTTATTAAAGGCGGTATGTATGGCATGGCTCAAGGGCTAGCGCAATTAAATAAAGATTTAGGCGTTAATATTGAACTTAATGCTGAAATTGAGCAAATTATTATTGATCCTAAATTCAAACGAGCTGATGCGATAAAAGTGAATGGTGACATAAGAAAATTTGATAAAATTTTATGTACGGCTGATTTCCCTAGTGTTGCGGAATCATTAATGCCAGATTTTGCACCTATTAAAAAGTATCCACCACATAAAATTGCAGACTTAGATTACTCTTGTTCAGCATTTTTAATGTATATCGGTATAGATATTGATGTGACAGATCAAGTGAGACTTCATAATGTTATTTTTTCAGATGATTTTAGAGGCAATATTGAAGAAATATTTGAGGGACGTTTATCATATGATCCTTCTATTTATGTGTATGTTCCAGCGGTCGCTGATAAATCACTTGCGCCAGAAGGCAAAACTGGTATTTATGTGTTAATGCCGACTCCGGAACTTAAAACAGGTAGCGGAATCGATTGGTCAGATGAAGCTTTGACGCAACAAATAAAGGAAATTATTTATCGTAAATTAGCAACAATTGAAGTATTTGAAGATATAAAATCGCATATTGTTTCAGAAACAATCTTTACGCCAAATGATTTTGAGCAAACGTATCATGCGAAATTTGGTTCGGCATTCGGTTTAATGCCAACTTTAGCGCAAAGTAATTATTATCGTCCACAAAATGTATCGCGAGATTATAAAGATTTATATTTTGCAGGTGCAAGTACGCATCCAGGTGCAGGCGTTCCTATTGTCTTAACGAGTGCGAAAATAACTGTAGACGAAATGGTTAAAGATATTGAGCAAGGCGTTTAAGGGAGTAGTCTAAGAGAAAGATGTGAGAAAAGTATAAGGGGAACGTAAAAGGCATAGTGAAATAAGTATGTGCTTAAGAAGTTTTATTTAACAATGAATGACGCCTGTTAAGGTTCACGTTTGAATACGTACCTTGATGGGCGTTATACTTTATATAAGCATATCTAACTGGTTGCGCATGCGGATATGCATGGCAGTTAAATCCTAACGATTGAGCGCATATTAATCTGAAAATTCCTAATATTGACAATAATATTGTACCTACCTAAAATTAAAATAAATTCATTCAATACAACGTGTGTCATAAGTTCTGTTGAACATAACGGTGAATGGCGATGTCATTGTAACCATCTAAATGAGAGTGATACAAGTTGTTAGGATTATGATAGTCGCCCAGGCTATGTTTAATGATAGAGGAGGAATTTGATGATCTCTAACAAATTAGCAAATATCCCTGATAGTTATTTCGGGAAAACGATGGGACGTAAAATCGAACATGGACCATTGCCATTAATTAATATGGCAGTTGGAATCCCTGATGGGCCCACGCCACAAGGTATTATTGATCATTTTCAAAAAGCACTAACTATTCCTGAAAATCAAAAATATGGTGCTTTTCATGGTAAAGAGATGTTCAAGCAAGCCATTGTAGATTTTTATCAAAGACAATATGATGTGACGTTAGATAAAGAAGATGAAGTATGTATTTTATATGGTACAAAAAATGGATTAGTGGCAGTACCAACATGTGTTATCAATCCAGGAGACTATGTATTACTACCTGACCCAGGCTACACTGATTATTTAGCAGGTGTACTTTTAGCTGATGGCAAGCCTGTTCCGCTTAATTTAGAACCGCCGCATTATTTGCCAGATTGGTCCAAAGTTGATTCACAAATAATAGATAAAACAAAACTCATTTATTTAACGTATCCAAATAATCCAACTGGATCGACAGCTACGAAAGAAGTTTTTGATGAAGCGATAGCTAAATTTAAAGATACAGACACTAAAATCGTGCATGATTTTGCTTATGGTGCTTTCGGTTTCGACGCTAAAAATCCTAGTATACTTGCTTCGGAAAATGGGAAAGATGTTGCGATTGAAATTTATTCCTTGTCTAAAGGTTATAACATGTCAGGTTTTAGAGTCGGGTTTGCAGTTGGTAATAAAGATATGATTCAAGCTTTGAAAAAGTACCAAACGCACACAAATGCTGGGATGTTTGGTGCATTACAAGATGCCGCAATATATGCTTTGAATCATTATGATGATTTTTTAGAAGAACAAAGCAATGTATTTAAAGCACGACGTGACCGATTCGAAGCCATGCTTGCAAAAGCTGATTTGCCATTTGTTCATGCTAAAGGTGGTATATATGTATGGTTGGAAACACCGCCTGGTTATGACAGCGAGCAATTTGAGCAATTTTTAGTGAAAGAGAAGTCAATACTTGTTGCTCCAGGGAAACCATTTGGAGAGAATGGTAATCGTTATGTGAGAATCTCATTGGCGTTAGATGACCAGCAATTAGACGAAGCTGCAATAAGATTAACAGAACTAGCATATTTATATGAATAATAAAGTTAAGGGTGATGTTAAAATGACAAAAATTAAAATCATGAGTGTACGTGATGAAGATATGCCTTATATCAAGGCGTGGGCAGAGAAACATCATGTTGAGGTAGATATTACTAAAGAAGCATTAACTGATGACAATGTTGAAGGTGTCGCTGGTTATGATGGCTTATCGCTATCACAACAAATACCATTATCAGAGCATGTTTATAAACGATTAAATGAACTAGGTATTAAACAAATCGCACAACGTAGTGCTGGATTTGATACATATGATTTGGAGTTAGCAAATAAGTATAACTTGATTGTGTCAAATGTGCCGTCATACTCTCCGAATTCAATTGCGGAGTTTGCTGTGACCCAGGCTATTAATGTGGTTCGTCATTTTAATCAAATTCAAACGAAAGTGCGAGAGCATGATTTTAGATGGGAACCTACTATTTTATCGAAATCCATTAAAGATTTAAAAGTAGCTGTTATTGGTACAGGTCGAATTGGCCGTGTAGTAGCCGATATATTTGCCAATGGTTATCAAAGTGATGTGGTCGCATATGATCCGTTTCCTAATGCTAAAATTGCAACGTATGTCGATTACAAAGATACGATTGAGGAAGCGGTTGAAGGTGCTGATATCGTGACATTACATGTACCTGCAACGAAATATAATCATTATCTATTTAATGCTGAATTATTTAAACATTTTAAAAAGGGCGCAGTATTTGTCAATTGTGCGTGAGGTTCTTTAGTAGATACTAAGGCGTTATTAGACGCATTAGACAATGGTGTGATTAAAGGTGCAGCACTTGATACGTATGAATTTGAACGCAAACTTTTCCCAAGTGATCAAAGGGGCAAAACACTGAACGATCCATTGTTAGAATCGTTGATTGACAGGGAAGATGTCATATTAACACCACATATTGCGTTTTATACTGAAGCTGCAGTTGAAAATCTAATTGTCGATGCATTAGATGCAACATTAGATGTATTGCAGACTGGAGATACTAGGTTACGAGTAAATTAAAAATCGAACTGATGAGATAATTTGGATTGTTGGGATTCTCATCAGTTCGATTTTTTAATTTGGTGTTGATGACGTTGAATATTGCCTAATTAAACGACATCGTAACCTTGATCTTCAATTGCGTCTTTCATTTGAGATACAGCAACTTTACTGTCATCATATTGAACACTTACTTGACCATTTTCAAGGTTAACTTCAGCTGAAGTGACACCGTCAATATTATTTAATGCAGATTCAACAGCACTTTTGCAGTGACCACAGCTCATACCTTCAACATTTAAAATTTCTTGTGACATAGCATTCACCTCCTTTTAGGGAGTGGGACAGAAATGATATTTTCGTAAAATTTATTTCGTCGTCCCACCCCGGCAAGGTTGACTAGAATTGAAAAAAGCTTGTTACAAGCGCATTTTCGTTCAGTCAACTACTGCCATTATAACTTTGTAGAGCATAGAACATTGATTTATGTCTCAGGCTCTTATGCAGTTGGAGCGAAGATCCAACTGTAAACCATAGTGTACTTATTATTTATAATAATGTTGGAACCTAATAGGCAAAGCTATTAGGTAAGATACACTAATTCGCCAAGCGAAAAGTGTAACTATATATGCAGTTGGAGCGAAGACCCAACTGTAAACCGTGACATTATAGAGCCAATCACTAGCCTATCTCAGAATCACCAACGAATCCTTCATTATTAAGGAATCTAGGCATCTTTACGGCGTGGTTCTAATCGCATCTTTTTCAATCTAAGTGCGTTTGTGACAACACTTACTGAACTTAGTGCCATTGCAGCACCAGCAACCCATGGCGCAAGTAAGCCCAATGCAGCTATAGGGATACCGGCAATATTATAGCCGAATGCCCAAAATAGATTTTGACGAATATTACGAATGGTTGCTTTACTTGCATAAATGGCTTTAGGAATAAGCATCAAGTCGCCACCAAGAATAGTAATATCAGCTGCTTCAATGGCAACTTCTGTACCTGTACCAATGGCGATACCGATATCAGCTTTAACTAATGCAGGTGCATCATTTACACCGTCACCAACCATCGCAACCTTCTTACCTTGTTGCTGTAGTTTCGCAATTTGTGCAGCTTTTTCTTCTGGTAAAATATCTGCAATAACAGTATCTATGCCTACTTGTTTTGCAATAGCTTGAGCAGTATTTTTATTATCGCCAGTTAACATGGCAACTTCAATGCCCATATCATGCAATTGTTTTATAGCATCTTTAGCATGATCTTTTACAGTATCTGCCACTGCGATGATACCAGTTAATGAATAATTAACAGCAATGAGCATAGCAGTTTTACCATCTCGTTCATAATGTGTTAAATCATCAGAAATATGCTTAGGCAAGCTAATATCATTGTCAGCCATTAATTTACGGTTACCAACCAATATATGGTGATGATCAATCGTTGCTTCAATTCCATGACCAGGTACTGCTTTAAATGTTGTTGTCTCAGTTAATGTTAATTGCTTTTCTTTTGCATAATTGACAATGGCTTCTGCCAATGGGTGTTCAGAATCTTTTTCAGCAGTAGCAAGTAGTTGTAGCGTTTGATCGTCACCATGATAATCTGTCACGACTGGACGACCATTTGTAATGGTACCCGTCTTATCTAAAACGATGGTATCAATTTGATGTGTGCGTTCAACAAACTCGCCACCTTTAAATAAAATACCATTTTCAGCAGCGCGACCGGTACCTACCATAATAGAAGTTGGTGTAGCAAGTCCTAATGCGCATGGACAAGCAATGACGAGAACGGAAATACTCGCAACAAGTGCAGGTTCAAATGTACCTGGTGTAACTAAAGTAATCCACACGATAAATGTTAATAGTGCGATACCAACAACGATAGGAACGAAATAACCAGAAATAATATCTGCCAATCGCTGAATCGGCGCTTTAGAACTTTGAGCTTCTTCGACAACTTTAATAATATTTGCCAACGCAGTGTCCCCGCCAACTTTTGTTGCTGTCATAGTAATAGTACCGTTTTTGTTCATCGTTGAACCAATTACAGTATCATCAACATTCTTTTCAACAGGGATAGATTCACCTGTTAACATAGATTCGTCGATGGCAGTCATACCTTTAATAATTTTGCCATCAACAGGTATCTTTTCACCTGGTTTAACGATAAGTGTATCTCCAACATGTACCTCATTTAGAGGAATCATCACTTCATTACCATCTTTTAAAATGCGTGCTTCTTTAGCTTGTAAACTTAATAATTCGCCAAGCGCATTGGTTGTTTGAGACTTCGCTCTAGCTTCTAAATACTTACCGAATAAGATTAAGGTAATTAGTACGGCGCTTGTTTCAAAGTATAAATGCGGTTGCGTTGTTGAGCCATTTAGCCAACGAACCATTTCATAAATACTGTAAAAATATGCTGCACTTGTACCAACAGCAACAAGTACATCCATATTGGCGCCACCATTTCTTAAGTTTTTATAAGCACCTACATAAAATTGCCATCCAATAATAAATTGTACAGGTGTAGCTAAAATAAATTGGAACCATGGATTCGTAAATAGTGCTGGTATATGCATATTGAAAAGATGCACAAACATTAACATTAATAGCGGTAAAGATAATACTGCTGATATGATAAGCTTAATCAATTTATGTTGTAGCGCTTCAGCTTTGCGTGACGTTTGATCTTTATTGTTATCTTTAATAGACGCGTCATAACCTAATTTTTGAATGCGAGTGACAAGTTTATCAGCATCTGTTTCTTCAGGATAATAGTCAACTTTAGCTTGCTCTGTTGTTAAATTGACCGTTGCATTTTGAACGCCGTCCATTTTATTTAACACTTTTTCAATACGGCTTGAGCATGCGGCACAAGTCATGCCTGTAATGTCTAATTCGACAGTTTCTACAGCGACACCGTAACCTAAATGTTGAATCGTATTAATAAATTCTTGGACATCATGTTGATCAGGGTTATACTCAACAGTTGCTTTCTCTGTAGTTAAATTCACTTGGGCATTAACGTCATCAAGTTTATTCAGTTTCTTTTCGATACGATTTGAACATGCGGCACAAGTCATACCAGTGATATCTAATGTTGTTTTTTTCGTATTAGCCACATTATTGCCTCCCTGTGATTCATTGTTACACGTCTAATGTACCCCCTATAGGTATATAAGTCAATCGTTGCGTTTTACTTTTACCAATTTTAAAAAGAAAAAGAGAGATTGCCGTGCAAACATTGCACAACAATCTCTCTATTTAGCATCTATATAAAAGAAGTCGTAATTAATATTAAAGGATGTATGAATGAAAGGTAAAACTTAAATGACTTCTGGATTTGCAATTCTTAGGTGACTTAAAAGAAATCAGATGGGTTAAATTCTTTCGCATGTAAATTTTTAAAATTATTAAGATGGATGACTTTATCATCATCTTTGTTGTCTGACAACTGACGACTCGTGTCGTTTGTCATTTCGTAATCTTGTATCGTTTTAACTAAACCTAGAATGATTAAGATAGCAACTGTGCCTGTAATTAATATTCTCATCGCTATCATACTCCTTTATATTTCTCTTACTCACATTGTACGTTAATAGATTAAAAAATGAATGCGTCTGTAGTATTGAATTTATCTACTACTTTAGCAGTATTTGATGTGAGAATTGTATAGATAAGGGTGATAAGGTCATGATTTCATAATGTTATAGCGAATTAGTTGCATAGGCGAATGTTTATTTGATTAACTTTTAAACAAGTAAATAAGTTATTAGGAGTTGAAAGGTGTAATGACTGAAAAAGAAAAAATGTTAGCAGAAAAATGGTACGATGCAAACTTTGATCAAGACTTAATCAATGAACGTGCACGAGCGAAAGATATTTGCTTTGAATTAAATCATACAAGACCGAGTGACACAAATAAAAGAAAGGAATTAATCAATCAATTATTTCAAACAACAACGGACAATGTCGAACTCGCAATTCCTTTTGATACTGATTATGGATGGAACGTTAAACTTGGGAAAAATGTCTTTGTAAATACCAATTGTTATTTTATGGATGGTGGACAGATTACAATTGGCGATAATGTTTTTATTGGACCTAATTGTGGATTCTACACAGCGACACATCCACTTAATTTTCATCATAGAAATGAAGGTTTTGAAAAAGCAGGACCAATTAACATTGGCAGTAATACTTGGTTTGGCGGTCATGTAGCCGTGTTACCAGGGGTGACGATTGGAGAAGGTAGTGTGATTGGTGCAGGTAGTGTTGTCACAAAAGATATTCCGCCACACAGTTTAGCGGTTGGAAATCCTTGTAAAGTCGTTCGTAAAATTGATAATGAGGTACCATCAGAAACATTGAACTATGAAACACTAAATTAGTTGTCATGACGCTTCTAAATTTTAAAAAGTAACTAATCATTTTCAAAATGCTTGAGAAGAAAGGTATAAAGCACAAAAATGAAAGCGATTGCAAAACCGACCTTACTCATAGTAAAATGAGTTTAAATGATGTTATATCATTAAATCAAAGGGTTAAACCACTTTCAAAATTTATAGGGGGTAAGTGTACATGGTAGTAGAATTTAAAAATGAACCTGGTTACGATTTTTCAGTCCAAGAAAATGTGGATATGTTTAAGAAAGCATTGAAAGACGTGAAAAAAGAATTAGGTCAAGACATACCATTAGTGATTAATGGAGAGAAGATTTTCAAAGATGACAAAATTAAATCAATCAATCCTGCAGACACATCACAAGTGATTGCAAATGCATCAAAGGCAACAAAACAAGATGTTGAAGATGCATTTAAAGCAGCAAACGAAGCTTATAAATCTTGGAAAACATGGTCAGCAAATGATCGTGCAGAGCTTATGTTACGTGTTTCGGCAATTATTCGTCGTCGAAAAGCGGAAATTGCAGCAATTATGGTTTATGAAGCAGGTAAGCCATGGGATGAAGCAGTTGGTGATGCAGCTGAAGGTATTGATTTTATTGAATACTATGCACGTTCAATGATGGATTTGGCTCAAGGTAAGCCAGTACTTGATCGTGAAGGTGAACACAATAAATATTTCTATAAATCAATTGGTACAGGTGTTACAATTCCACCGTGGAACTTCCCGTTTGCGATTATGGCTGGTACGACTTTAGCACCAGTTGTTGCAGGTAATACAGTGTTATTGAAACCTGCTGAGGATACACCTTATATCGCTTATAAATTAATGGAAATTTTAGAAGAAGCAGGATTACCAAAAGGCGTAGTTAACTTTGTTCCTGGTGATCCGAAAGAAATTGGTGATTACTTAGTTGATCATAAAGATACGCATTTCGTTACATTTACAGGATCACGTGCGACAGGTACTAGAATTTATGAACGTAGTGCCGTTGTTCAAGAAGGTCAAAACTTCTTGAAACGTGTTATCGCTGAAATGGGTGGTAAAGATGCCATTGTAGTTGATGAAAATATTGATACAGATATGGCAGCAGAAGCTATTGTAACGTCAGCGTTTGGTTTCTCTGGTCAAAAATGTTCAGCATGTTCACGTGCAATTGTGCATAAAGACGTTTATGACGAAGTATTAGAAAAGTCAATCAAACTAACAAAAGAATTAACGTTGGGCAATACTGTAGACAATACGTATATGGGCCCGGTTATTAATAAAAAACAATTTGATAAGATTAAAAATTATATCAAGATTGGTAAAGAAGAAGGTAAATTAGAACAAGGTGGCGGCACTGATGATTCAAAAGGTTACTTTGTAGAACCAACAATCATTTCAGGACTTAAATCTAAAGATAGAATCATGCAAGAAGAAATTTTTGGTCCAGTTGTTGGCTTTGTGAAAGTTAACGATTTTGATGAAGCAATTGAGGTTGCAAATGATACGGATTACGGTTTAACTGGTGCAGTGATTACAAATAATCGCGAGCATTGGATTAAAGCGGTAAACGAATTTGATGTGGGTAATTTATACCTTAACAGAGGCTGTACTTCAGCAGTTGTTGGATACCATCCATTTGGTGGTTTCAAAATGTCAGGTACGGACGCTAAAACAGGTAGCCCAGACTACTTATTACACTTCTTAGAACAAAAGGTTGTTTCAGAAATGTTCTAATGCTTCATAATGAACAAGGGCCATCCATTGCGGTTGGCTCTTTTTATTTATAACTTTAAAAATTAAGTAATAGCAACCATATTTTTAGAAAAGGATTATAGGTATAAGAATGTGAGATACGTTATTTTAATAATCATGGCAATTGTATTAGCAATTTGGTCATTTAAACAATTGAGTCAAAGTCATTTAGATAGCGGATTTATGTTTTTCTTCATAGTTTATGTGTTGTGTATCAGTTATTTTAATAGCGATAAGCACGATAAAAATAAAAAACGATAGTAGTACACGAATTCATTAATGTGTAAACTATCGTTTTTATTATGAATGTTGGTAACGCTTATGAGCCTCTAATCTACTATTTAATCTTAATATTTATTACCTTATGGAAAATTTTATCAATTTCCTCGCTAGGCCAATCAATTTTTTCATCTTTAATCCAATGTAAAAATCCTTCAATCAATGAACCGTATATATAAAATAATAAATTATTAGGAATATCTCCATCGACATCAATTCTGTCGCTATTGTTTTTGATGTCGTCATTCATAATTTTAATGCAAACATTTTTTAAAACTTTATTAAACTCTGCATCTTCTTGTTGGAAGTCTGCTACTTTTTGTAAGTCTTCTTTATTATTAATTGTATCGTTAATCGTTTGGAATGGGTGGTTAAGGCGATCACTAATATCAGTCGCAAAATATGCTTTGGTCAATTGATTGAACAAATATTCAAGTAAGTCATATTTATCATAAAAATGTTTATAAAATGTTGTACGGTGTACGAGCGCGTTATGACAAATTTGGTTGACAGTAATTGTCTGGAACAAATGTTGTTCTAACAATTGAAGCAAACTTGAAGACAATGCTTTCTTTGTCTTAATCACTCTTAAATCGGTCTCTTTCATCTACATTTCTCCTTAATATGTAGTTTAAAATACAGAATTCAAAAATTAGTTCTTTAAGATGTATGGTATAGATACTATAATCGAACAATAATCTACACTGTATAGTTAAACTATAACGTTGATTTTAAAGGGAGGCAATATATTTGGCGAAATTTTTATACAAGATGGGTACATTTATCGCAAAGCATAAGTGGTCCACATTAATCGCATGGGTAATTATTGTAGCTGCAATATTTATACCAATTGCTACAAATGCACCGAAATTTGACAATGATATTAAAATGACTGGATTAAAGTCATTAGACACGAATGAAAAGATTGAAAAGTATTTTAATCAAGATAGTGAAAAGGCACAAATTCGTGTGGTCTTTAAGACGACTAAAGATGATGGAATTGTACAACCGAGTATCACTAAAGATATTAAGAAAACGTTAGACGATATTAAAAAAGATGACAAACACATCGATAAAATATCAGATCCATATGAAAATAAGCAAATTAGTAAAGACAAAACAACGGCATTTGCAGATATCACATATAACGTGAGTCAAACATCTTTGAAAGATGATTCTAGAGATAATATTAAAAGTCATTTAAAAGATTTGCGTGACAATCATAATGTACAGACTGAATTAACAGGAACAGGTATGACCTCTACAGAAGTAGGCGGTAATTCTGAACTAGTTGGTATCATTGTTGCATTTGTAGTGTTATTGATTACATTTGGTTCAGTCATTGCTGCAGGATTACCAATTATAAGTGCATTGATTGGTTTAGCATCTGGAGTTGGTATTATTAGCCTATTGACCTATGTCTTTGATATACCTAATGTTACATTAACTTTAGCGGTAATGATTGGGCTCGCTGTTGGTATCGATTATGCATTATTTATTTTGTTTAGATATCGACAAGTAATGAAAACTGAAACAGACTATGCTAAAGGTATCGGACTTGCAGTGGGAACAGCAGGTAGCGCAGTCATCTTCGCTGGTGTGACAGTTGTGATTGCCGTATGTGGTTTATCGCTAGTTGGCATAGATTTCTTAGCAGTGATGGGGTTTGCTTCGGCAATTAGTGTTATATTTGCTGTATTCAGTGCACTGACTTTATTACCTGCGTTAATTAGCATTTTCCATAAACGCATTAAAGTGAACAAATTGCAGTCTAATTTTAAAAAAGATATTGATACGCCGTGGTCTAAATTTATTACTGGTAATGCACTTGCAGCAGTATTATTAGGTTTAATTATATTAGTTGCAGCGGCTATTCCAGTTAGTCATATGCGTCTAGGCATTCCGGATGATGGCGTAAAGCCAGCAGATTCTACTCAGAAAAAGGCATACGATATTATTTCAGATAAGTTCGGTGAAGGATTTAATGGCCAAATACCGATGCTGATTAACGTTAAAGATAAAAAAGATGATCCACAAGGATTACAACAAGATTTACAATCTGTGTATAAAGATATTAAAGATAAGAAAAATGTAGATATTGTTACGCCGCCACAAATGAGTAAAGATAATGATTACGCTTTGATGGTCGTGATACCTAAGCAAGGGCCTAATGCAGAGAGTACAAACGATTTAGTGCATGATTTACGAGATTATCATAAAGATGCACAAGATAAATATGGGTTCAAAACGGAGATTTCAGGACAAAGTGTCATTAATATTGATATGTCTAAAAAGTTAAATGAGGCGATACCTTTATTTGCAACAGTAATTGTTGTATTGGCATTTTTCTTATTAATGATTGTCTTTCGTTCAATTCTAATACCGTTAAAAGCAGTTTTAGGATTCGTCTTGTCATTAATGGCAACACTAGGTTTTACAACCTTTGTAATGCAAGATGGCTTTATGAAAGGATTATTCGGCATAGAAACGACAGGACCAATGCTAGCCTTCTTGCCGGTTATTACAATTGGTATACTATTCGGCTTAGCAATGGATTACGAAGTCTTCCTTATGTCGCGAATTCATGAAGAATATAGTAAAACAGGGGATAATGATTATTCTATCAAAGTAGGATTGAAAGAAAGTGGTCCTGTTATTGTAGCAGCTGCATTAATCATGTTTAGTGTCTTCTTTGCGTTTGTATTCCAAGAAGATGTCATGATTAAATCAATGGGTATGGCATTAGCGTTTGGTGTACTCTTTGATGCCTTCGTAGTCAGAATGATGTTAATTCCTGCATTAACTAAATTGTTTGGAAAAGGTTCGTGGTATTTACCAGCATGGTTGAATCGTATTATTCCACGAGTTGATATTGAAGGACATGCACTTGAAAAATATAAAACGGTTGAATCACAGGAATCTGAAGCTAAAGATAGTAAGGAAACATACGACACAACCTTTAAAGTATATCCACAAGGTGCAACAAATGTATCGAAACATCAAGATGTACATGGGCAAGATGATGCACGTTCAATAGTACTAGATGATAAAACGATGGCATTGTACCAAGAAGTGAAACAGCAAACGACGAATCCATTGTTCTTATATGATGCTTTAATGGATTATCAAAACAAGCATCAACTAAATTCAAAACAACAAGCAACGAATATAGAACAGTTGAATAAAAATATTGAAAAACTCAATCAATTGTTAGAAAAAAACTTAAGAAATAAATCATAAAATAACATGTACATGCCTCCGCTTTAAATGTCTATCAATGACATTTGAAGCGGAGGTTTTTTGCATGGAAGCGATTATACAAAATATTTTTGCAATGTCACAAATTTTACATGAAAAATGAAATTTATTTAAATAAAGTATTGCGAGCTACAATTTTAAGGGTTATGATTTTTAAGTGATAATGATTATTATTTCTAATAGGAGAGCGAAATAGTATGTTAAACATTAAAAATGGTGAAATGAATAAGGCTTATAAAATAAAGCGAATGGATATTGCTAATGAGAATATGTTGTATCGTCTAAGTGCCTTTGGGTTAACAGATGACGCTATCATAACGATTAAACAAAAATGTTTATTTAAAGGGCCATGCATTATTGAAGTAAACGGACAACAGTTAAGTATTAGACATTGCGATGCTTGTTCTATTGCATTAGAAGAATAGGAGTCGGACGAATGGAAAATTATTGTATTTTAGGAAATCCTAATGTTGGTAAAACATCTTTGTTTAACGCTTTAACTGGTTCGTATGAATACATAGGCAACTGGAGTGGCGTAACGGTAGAGAAAAAAGTAGGGAAGCTAAAAGAAAATGTAGGACAATTAATTGATTTACCAGGTACATATGATTTATCGCCGATTTCTAAAGATGAAACTGTAGTGACAGACTATTTATTAAACGATTCATTTTCAGGAATCATTAACATTGTTGATTCGAGTCAACTAAAAAGAAATATGCAATTAACAGTACAATTGTTAGAACTTAATCAACCAATATACATCGGATTAAATATGATCGATGTAGCTACAAAGCGCGGGATAAAAATCGATTATCATAAATTGATGAAAAAGTTAAAAACACCTATTTTTCCAGTTGTGGCACGTACAGGCAAAGGAACTAAACATTTACTTGGCGAAATAAAGCATCTAGGGGAAGGGTATCGACCGCATTTTAAAATCAATTATGGTGAGAAGATTGAAGAGACAATTAAAAATATGTGTTAAATAATAATGACAGAGACATCTCATGATAAGTATCAAGCTAGGTTTATTGCGATTCAATTCTTATTAAATAACATGCAAATTGCAAACGAACTTAATTCAGAGGTTGTAAATAAATTGTCGAGTTTACGTTATCAAGTTGCTGAACAAGTAGGGGCTGTATCTGTTCGTCGAGAGATGGAGCGTATACGCAATCATTATATTGAGACATTATTGCAAGACGTGGTAACGTATCCAGATGAAGATAAGCAATATTTCAGCTCTAGAATAGACAAGATATTAACACATAAATATATAGGGATGCCTATTTTTCTAGCGATTATGTGGTTGATCTTTCAAACTACATTTACATGGATTGGCACACCTTTGTCGGATCAACTCGATGCATTTATAGGTGGTACATTTACAGATAGTGTGAAGACGATTATGAATTATCTTGGCGTTATACCATTTTTACAAGATTTAATTACAGATGGCATTATTGCTGGTGTAGGATCAGTATTAGTCTTTGTACCACAAATTGTTGTGCTCTTTTTCTTTATATCTTTATTAGAAGATTCAGGTTATATGGCACGTATTGCGGTTTTAATGGATCGTATTATGGAATCGTTCGGTTTAAGCGGGAAGTCTTTTATACCGATGATTATCGGATTTGGTTGTAACGTACCGAGTATTATGGCTGCGCGCAGTATTGAAAATGAAAAAGAGCGTTTAACAACGATATTAATTGCACCATTCATGTCATGCTCTGCTAGACTGCCAGTGTATGCGTTGTTCGTAGGTATCTTTTTCAAAGAGAATCAATCTTTAGTAGTATTAAGCTTGTATGTTTTAGGTATTATTATGGCATTTTTAGTCAGTACAGTACTTACTAAGACGGTTTTAAAAAATGATAATGCAATCTTTATTGTGGAATTGCCAACATACCGTGTGCCTTCCATTAAAACGTTGTGGCGTAGTACTTGGGAAAAGGCTAAGGGCTTTGTTCGTAAAGCAGGTACATTTATTTTTGGCGGCTCAGTAGTCATTTGGCTATTAAGTTATGTAGGGCCACATGGTATCAATGTGAATATCAATCAAAGTTTTTTACATATGGTTGGTAGCTTCTTTGGTATGTTAGTGCAACCGCTCGGATTTGGAACATGGCAAGCAGGTGCTACGTTAGTGCCAGGATTTTTAGCAAAAGAAGTTATCGTAAGTTCGATGGCGATTATCTATTCATCAGGTGATGCAGGCCTTGTTAATGTGATTCAAAATCAATTCACACCGCTATCTGCGTATGCATTTATGATATTTATACTATTGTATATTCCTTGTGTTTCTACAGTGGCAGCAATCCGTAAAGAGACTTATTCATGGAAATGGACGGCACTTGCAGTTGCCTATCCTCTAGTCACTGCATATGTCTTAACATTCATTTTTTATCAAGTCGGACATTTATTTGTTTAAGGAGTGGTTAAAGTGTCAATCATTATTAACATTTTAATTTTTTTAGCAATTTTCGGATATGCCTTGTATACGTTAGTTAAATTTTTCAAACGTTCGAAACAAGGAAAATGTGGTACATGTGACATTGATCGTGATTGTTGTGGAACAGAACAACACACAGCGAATCATTTTCCTGGGAAATAATTTTAAAAATGAGCACAGGAGAGGGCGTCCTGATGCTCATTTTTTGATACGCTATATGTTAAAGTATCATGATTTACCTTTGACGACTAATTCGTTGTCTTCGATATCTAAATCCACATGTTTAACGTCTGTATGATCTAAATAATAATCTGTTATTTTGTCACGCACTTGTTGTTCAACAATACGTCTTAATGGGCGTGCGCCTAAGTCTTCATCATAACCTTCTTCAATTAACCAATCTTTTGCATCTTGAGAGACATTCATCGTAATACCTTTTTTATCTAATGTTACTTGGACATCATCCAACAATAAATTAATGATTTCTTGTAGTGACTCTTTATCTAGGTGTAAGAATTCCACAATACCATTGAAGCGGTTAAGAAATTCAGGGCGGAAGAATTTTTTCATTTCTTGCATAATGTCATCGTATTCTTGGTCTGTACCGTTACCAAAACCAGCGTTTGACGTACAAATAATGATTGTGTTTTTAAAGTTGATGACGTTACCTTGACCATCTGTTAAATTACCATCATCCATCACTTGTAGTAATAATGTTAATATTTGTGGATTAGCCTTTTCAATTTCATCAAATAGAATGACTGAATATGGATTGCGTCGTACTTTTTCAGTTAATGTATTTGAATTATCGTCATAACCGACATAACCAGCAGTTGTACCAATCATTTTAGAAACAGCAGTAGTATCACTATATTCACTCATATCAAGTCGAATCAGTGCCTCTTTATTACCAAATAAATCAATGGCTAACTGTTTGGCAAGCTCTGTTTTACCAACACCAGTAGGACCGACAAATAGGAAGCTACCAATTGGACGATTGCCATCATCAAAACCAGCTCGATTACGACGAATGGCACGAGAAACCATTTCTACAGCTTTATCTTGACCGATGATTTTACTTCTTAAACGACTAGAAATATTTTTTAAACGTTCAATGTCATTGGCATCCATTTGAGATACAGGAATACCAGTTAATCGTTGAATGGTATCAGAAATATCGTGCACCGTTGCTACTGCAGTATGTTCACCATTACTGTTTTCTAATTTATCTTGTAGAGATTTAATTACATTTTGAATGTCATCTGCTTTTTTATATTCTTCAGCACTTACAGCTTTACGCTTATCATGTTCCAATTCAGAAATACGTTTTTCAGTCGCGACTTTATCAATAGCAGGGCTTTGTGCAGATAAATGTGCAGCTGTAATATCTAATACATCGATTGCTTTGTCAGGCAATAAGCGTTGTGGAATATATTGAATGGATAAGTCTACACATGCCTTTAATACGTCATCAGGTAATTTGACTTGATGGTGTGTTTCAAATTTTTCGCGAATACCTTTTAAAATTTCAACAGTATCTTTAGCGCTTGGTTCACTAACAAGCACTTCATTAAATCTGCGCGTTAATGCAGCATCTTTAAGAATATTATTGCGATATTCATCTTGAGTCGTTGCACCTATAATTGAAATTTCACCACGACTTAATGCTGGTTTTAAAATATCAGATAACCCTTTACTACCGGAATCACTTCCTGTTGCGCCGGAACCGATGATTTGGTGAATTTCGTCAAAGAAGAGCACAGCATTTTGTGATGATTTAACGCCTTCAACTAACTTTTGGATGTTTTCTTCAAAGGCGCCACGATATTGCGTTCCAGCTTCAAGCGATGAAATATCTATAGATATAATTTCTTTATCTTTGATTGCTGCAGGTACGTTCCCTTCAACGATTGCTTGCGCTAAACCTTCGACAATCGCAGTTTTACCAACTCCAGCTTCTCCGACTAGGATAGGATTGTTTTTAGTGCGTCTACTTAAGACTTCTGCAGTTTCTTGGATTTCTTTATCACGACCGATGACTGGATCTAATAATCCGTCACGAGCCTCTTGCGTTAAGTTACGACCAATTTGTTCTAGATAATTGCCATTGCCACTTTGTTGACCTTGTTGTCTTAGTGCTGCTTGTTGAAAAGCTTGCGCACTTTGTTCGGCAGAATGATTACCACCTTGTTGCGTAAATTGTGCTAATTCTTCCGGTGAAACTTCTTTACCATTAATATAGTATTTCTTGTTACTAGTCTGATTTGAGTTTTGCATGTCTTGCATCATTCTTCGTAAAATAGAATCGAAGTCACTATTGAAAAAATTGTTATTCATAAACATCACCTCTAAAATTTTAAACTAATAAGTAAAAGAAAATACATTGAAACTATATGCAAACTATAAACAATGGCAATTCTATTTTTCCACCATTGTAGTTTTAAAAACGGCGCATTGTAGGCACTTTATGAACTTTTTGTGTAATTTTTGAAGTAAGTAAGAATTTAAAAGTAAATATTAATCAATGGTTAAGAAATGTATGTGTTGATACATAGTTAATTAAGAAATGGTATATTGTGTTGGTAGTCTATGTGAATTTTGATTTGGAAGTGAATAGTTGATCTTGATAAAGCATAAAGTGTTAATCATTTTCATAAAGTTAAATGAATAGTATGATGATGCAAAAGGAGTGTGTGTTTATGGTATATAAGAGTTACTATGATTCGCCTGTAGGACGATTGGAACTTGTGAGTGATGGGGTAAGTCTGACCGCTGTTTTGTTTGAAAATCAACAAGATGATAGTACTAGGGAAGAAAATACGTCTTTAGCGATATTTAAAGAGGCGACACAGTGGTTAGACGCGTATTTTAAAGGGGACAATCCTGAAATCACAATACCTTTAAAGCCAACAGGTAGTCATTTTCAACAGTGTGTTTGGAATGAATTAAGACGGATTCCTTATGGGACGTTAACAACGTATGGTGCTATTGCCAAAAAAGTAGGCAAGGTACTTGATAAGCCAAAAATGTCAGCCCAAGCGGTTGGAGGTGCAGTCGGAAGTAATCCATTATCTATTATCGTGCCATGTCATCGTGTTGTCGGTAAAACGGGTAGCTTAACAGGATTCGGTGGAACGATTAATAATAAAATTAAGCTGTTAGAGTTGGAGAATATCGATATGTCAAAGCTTTATGTACCAAAACATAGCACGAAGCCGTAACGTATAAATATGTTAGAAAAATAAATCTATGCATTGTTAAATACGTTAAATTATTTTAAAAACTAATCAAACTAAATTAATGATAATTTTAGAAAATTAACATCTAGAAATATTGATATATAGATCATTCGGTAATAACATTAAATTGCGCGCAAAGCATTTGATGCATTTAATCTTAAATGAGAAAAGGATGATCTGAAAATGAAAGCGAAACTATGTTTTTTATTGACAACTTTGGCATTTTTGATTGCAGTAACGGGATCTATTGGAATAGCAGAAGTAAAAGCAAAAACAACTGGATTGATTACAGAAAATAGTAATGACAGTTTAAAAGAGCATTATGCACAAAAATTTGAAGTTTATACGAATAAAGAAGTAACAGGAGTTGGGGAAAATTATATAGACGCGAAAGTTGACACCTACAATGTACGGACAGTGCTCTACAACACTGATTATTTGAAACAGTTTAAAAATCAAGACAAAGTTAATATATGGGGAACATTATATGAAAACCAACAATCTAAAGTATATCGTGGCACAGTAGTTAAGTATGATCCTATATCAAAAGTAACTAACTTATCTTATAGAATGAACTTGTTTGTTAACGGTCATCAAACTAAAGTCAATCCAGACAGTTTATTAGAAGTTAAGAATAAACAGATTTCTCTAAAAGAAACAGATTTTAGAATTAGAAAATATTTATTAGAAAAAGAACACCTATATAGTAATTACAATTCAGGGGAACTAATTGTAGAAATGAAAAATGGAGCAAGACATAAAATAGATTTAGGCGACATATTGAGCGACTCACAAGAAAAAACGTTTGATTTTGATAATATTAGTCATATAGATATTTATATGAAATAGGTCGTTCCAACATAAAATGCGTCTAGGGTACTTTGACTTTGACAATTTAAAATAGAATAGCTTAGGACATTAAGTTCTTAGGAAAACTTCAATAATATGTCAAATAGGCATAATGAATTCATTCAAGACGAAGCATTATAAATAGAAAACAGCAGTAAGACGATTTCGATGAGAAGCTGTCTTACTGCTGTTTTTAGGTTGTATTTAAATGTCTTTCAAATACACAGATTACTCTGGTCTGTGATATTCGCGAACGTTATTTTCAATATTTGATAAGTAGAAAATATGACGATCTTCATGAACAGCATCTTGTTCTTCGTCAAAGTCAACGTCATCAAAACGTTTGAAGAATGTTTCATATGCATCAACAGATACTTCAGTACGGTTATTTAATAATGCTTTGTGCGCAGCCTGATCTAAATGATCTTTGTAGCCTTCAACTAATGTCGCACTATAAAATTCACCAACTGAACCTGAGCCATAACTGAATAAACCGATTGTTTCACCAGCTTGTAAATCACGATTTTCAAGTAATGATATTAGGCTTAAATATAATGATCCAGTATAAATATTACCGACATAACGGTTATAATCTACAGCATCTTCATATCCTGAACGTAAACGCTCTTGAGTTGTTTCATCAGCGTTATCAATGATTGACTCTAATGCCTTTTTACCCATTTTTGTAAATGGAACATGGAAGCATAGTGATGCGAAGTCAGCTAGCGACTTACCTTGACGTTTTGCGTATTCATTCCAGCTTTGTTGGAATGAGCGGATATAAGCATCTTTAGATAATGCACCATCAACTAATGGATATTTATGTCCAGTTGGACGCCAGAAATCATAAACGTCTTCAGTGTAAGCAACAGCATCTTCATTTAATGCCAAAATGCTTGGATTATGTGCAATAACCATCGCAACTGCGCCAGCACCTTGTGTTGGCTCGCCGCCTGAATTCAATCCATAACGTGCTGTATCTGTAGCAATAACTAATACTTTTTCATTCGGTCTAGTTGCTAAATAATCTTTAGCTAATTGAATTGCTGGTGTTGCAGCATAACAAGCTTCTTTCATTTCAAAGCAACGTGCAAAAGGTTGAATACCTAATAAGTTGTGAATTTGAACAGCGGCTGCTTTAGCAGCATCAACTGCTGATTCAGTTGCCACAATTACCATACCAATTTTCTTTTTATCTTCGTCTGTTATAATGTCCTTAGCAGCGTTAGCGCCCATTGAAACGATGTCTTGATTTACAGGACTAACAGCCATTTCAGTTTGACCAATTCCAATTAAAAATTTGTTTGGGTCTACTTGGCGTGCTTCTGCTAATTTAGCCATGTCTACATAGTACTTTGGAACGTAAAAGTTTATTTTGTCGATACCTATTGTCATAAGGTTTTACATCCTTTCAAATTTATAAAAGCAACACTTGTATCATATCAGAATATGCTAATCTTATACAAAGAAATACACTAAATTTAAAAATGATTTGACGTTTCTTGTAAGCGTTTTAATTTACCTTGCTTTATTTTATAGTTAAAACAACAATTATTCAATTGAATTTTAAGACGAATAACGTTATTTTATGGTAAAAATAGTAGTGATTGAAATGTTAAAAAATTATGTGAAGTAAAAGGAGTATGTCCATGCAAAGTTTAGATAAGAATTTCCGACATTTATCTCGTCAACAAAAGTTACAACAATTGGTAGATAAGCAATGGTTATCAGAAGAGCAATTCAACATTTTATTGAATCATCCATTAATTGATGAGGAAGTAGCAAATAGTTTAATTGAAAATGTCATCGCGCAAGGTGCATTACCCGTTGGATTATTACCGAATATCATTGTGGACGATAAGGCATATGTTGTACCTATGATGGTGGAAGAGCCTTCAGTTGTCGCTGCAGCTAGTTATGGTGCAAAGCTAGTGAATCAGACTGGCGGATTTAAAACGGTATCTTCTGAACGTATTATGATAGGTCAAATCGTCTTTGATGGCGTTGACGATACTGAAAAATTATCAGCAGACATTAAAGCTTTAGAAAAGCAAATTCATAAAATTGCGGATGAGGCATATCCTTCTATTAAAGCGCGTGGTGGTGGTTACCAACGTATAGCTATTGATGCATTTCCTGAGCAACAGTTACTATCTTTAAAAGTATTTGTTGATACGAAAGATGCTATGGGCGCTAATATGCTTAATACGATTTTAGAGGCCATAACTGCATTTTTAAAAAATGAATTTCCGCAAAGCGACATTTTAATGAGTATTTTATCCAATCATGCAACAGCGTCCGTTGTTAAAGTTCAAGGCGAAATTGATGTTAAAGATTTAGCAAGGGGCGAGAGAACTGGAGAAGAGGTTGCCAAACGAATGGAACGTGCTTCTGTATTGGCACAAGTTGATATTCATCGTGCTGCAACACATAATAAAGGTGTTATGAATGGCATACATGCCGTTGTTTTAGCAACAGGAAATGATACGCGTGGTGCAGAAGCAAGTGCGCATGCATACGCAAGTAGAGATGGACAATATCGTGGTATTGCAACATGGAGATACGATCAAAAACGTCAACGTTTAATTGGTACAATAGAAGTGCCTATGACATTGGCAATCGTTGGCGGTGGTACAAAAGTATTACCAATTGCTAAAGCTTCATTAGAATTGCTAAATGTAGATTCAGCACAAGAATTAGGTCATGTAGTTGCTGCCGTTGGTTTAGCACAAAACTTTGCAGCATGTCGCGCGCTCGTTTCCGAAGGTATCCAGCAAGGCCATATGAGCTTGCAATATAAATCTTTAGCTATTGTTGTAGGTGCAAAAGGTGATGAAATTGCGCAAGTAGCTGAAGCATTGAAGCAAGAACCCCGTGCGAATACACAAGTAGCTGAACGCATTTTACAAGATTTAAGAAGCCAACAATAATCAAATGCGAATAGCGATTTTAAAGAAAAGTTTAAGTCAGTCCATCGTAGCACTTAAATAAATTAATATGAACAAAAAATAAAAAACTTCTATCACACGCATACAGGAATTTGAAGCGTTCGTGATAGAAGTTTTTTGATTAGTAAATATAGTTAAAGTTACGTGCTGCCTTTTTGCTTAGTACACGTGTATTGTATTTTAATGGGCGATAAAAGTTGTATTCTGAAACTTTAATACTACCGTTTTTATATACTTGTTCAACAACTGCGACATGTCCATAATATCCTGCAGTTGATTGCATGACAGCAAATTTTCTTGGTGTACGACCAGTCGCATATTTTGATTTACGTGCATTGTAATACCAATTTTTAGCATTGCCCCATCTATTAGAAACAGGTTTGCCGACTTGTGCGCGACGTTTAAATGCCCACCATGTACATTGGTTTTTACTATAATAATTAACTGCGGCATGCGATTGATGCGTTTGTTCGACGGATTGATAAGTGAAATCTGCTGAGAAAAGTACTGCAAAAGCAATTAATAAACGAATTAGTATCTTTTTATATTCCATTTTTATCTCCCAAGTTAATTTTTTTCTTTATTCAACGTTATTTATGATAACAAAATTTTTTTAGAAAACAATGCAAGCAATCAACAATAAAAGTAACTGTAATGAAGCTGTCATATAAAGTGTTAAATTGTAATAAAAATGGATTTTTTTCATAAAATGTAGAAATTCATGTATCTAACAATTAATTGTCATAGTGATACAAAGATGTCAGGATTGATTAACAGCGGATATTAGTGGGAAAATATAAAATGATTTAAAAGAAAAGATACCTGGTTCTATAACGGAAAGAAAATAGCAATCACAACATAATAAATGAAGCAATAGCATTAAAAATAGCGCCCTGCAATCAGAGCGCTAACATGAGATGATGTGACTCCATGTATTCATGTATCATTGTACATTTGTGAATTGGTTGAAAACTGATAGTGCCCGTTTAATTACAGGTACTGAGATGCTTTCAGGACATGGATTTGTTCGAAAATATGACAATATTTCACTATGGCTCTTCACTTCTCTAGGGAAATTGCTATCTTGATTAATCCAATCAACCAATTCACCTAATGGTGTGTCATCACCAAGAAAATTTTGCATAAATTCGTAAAAGCTCAATACCTCACCTCGATTAATATACTTGAGCCATTATTATAATAACATAAAAGAATGTGTATTTTACATGAAACTTTTTATAAAGCAATTTTATAAATCTAAATTTATTGAATGTTTAAGAAGTTGTGTATAATGAAATAAACGTGTTGAAATAGTTAGGATGATGTTAGTGGATATCAAACATATGAAATATTTTATTGAAGTCGTAAAGCAAGGAGGCATGACTAATGCTTCCAAATCATTATATATTGCACAACCTACAATTAGTAAAGCAATTAAAGATATTGAAAATGAAATGGGCACGCCCTTATTTGATAGAAGTAAAAGACATTTAATACTTACCGATGCAGGTCAAATTTTTTATGAGAAAAGTAAAGAAATTGTTGCACTGTATGATTATTTACCATCTGAAATGGAACGCTTGAATGGACTGGAAACAGGGCATATAAACATGGGCATGTCGGCAGTCATGAATATGAAGATTCTTATCAATATTCTTGGTGCATTCCATCAACAATATCCAAATGTTACATATAATTTAATAGAAAATGGCGGAAAAACGATTGAGCAGCAAATTATCAATGATGAAGTAGATATAGGCGTGACCACTTTGCCAGTCGATCACCATATTTTCGATTATACTACCCTAGATAAGGAAGATTTGCGACTTATCGTGAGCAGAGAACATCGACTCGCAAAATATGAAACCGTTAAACTCGAAGATTTAGCAGGTGAAGACTTCATTTTATTTAATAAAGACTTTTACTTGAATGATAAAATTATTGAAAATGCTAAAAACGTTGGCTTTGTTCCGAATACTGTAGCGCAAATTTCACAATGGCATGTTATAGAAGATTTAGTTACGAATGAATTAGGTATTAGTATTTTACCAACATCAATTTCAGAGCAACTAAATGGAGATGTGAAGCTACTACGCATTGAAGATGCGCATGTACATTGGGAATTAGGTGTTGTTTGGAAGAAGGATAAACAATTAAGTCATGCCACAACGAAATGGATAGAATTTTTGAAAAATCGTTTAGGCTAACATATTAATACAGCACTCATTATTTAAGGCGCATCATTACGTGGGTCATTGAAATAATGAGTGTTTTTTTGTGAAAATGAAGTGAAATTTAGAGAGCGTTTCCATAGAAAATAGTAATACAAACTATAAAAAAAGAGTATTTTTATATTGTGTACGCCATCTTTATAATAGTTATTGTAACAATTTAGACATATTTAGAAAGGGATGGCGCCATGCACAAAGTCCAATTAATAATCAAACTACTACTACAACTAGGAATCATCATTGTGATTACTTATATTGGCACAGAAATTCAAAAGATTTTTCATCTTCCCTTAGCCGGCAGTATTGTTGGTCTATTTTTATTTTATTTACTATTACAATTTAAGATTGTACCGCTAACTTGGGTAGAAGACGGTGCAAACTTTTTATTAAAGACGATGGTCTTTTTCTTCATACCGTCAGTTGTAGGTATTATGGATGTTGCTTCCGAAATTACACTAAATTATATACTCTTTTTCGCAGTCATTATCATAGGAACATGTATCGTTGCATTATCATCAGGTTATATTGCTGAAAAAATGTCTGTTAAACATAAACATCGTAAAGGTGTAGACGCTTATGAATGATTACGTGCAAGCCTTATTAATGATTTTGTTGACTGTCGTTTTATTTTATTTCGCTAAAAGGTTACAACAAAAATATCCGAACCCATTTTTGAATCCAGCATTAATTGCATCTTTAGGAATTATTTTTGTCTTACTTATCTTTGGAATTAGTTATAACGGGTATATGAAAGGTGGCAGTTGGATCAACCATATTTTAAACGCAACGGTCGTATGTTTAGCGTACCCACTTTATAAAAATAGAGAGAAAATTAAAGACAATGTCTCTATCATTTTTGCAAGTGTATTAACTGGCGTCATGCTGAATTTCATGTTAGTGTTCTTAACACTTAAAGCATTTGGCTATTCTAAAGACGTCATTGTAACGTTATTGCCCCGATCTATAACAGCCGCAGTAGGTATCGAAGTGTCACATGAACTAGGTGGTACAGATACGATGACCGTACTTTTTATTATCACAACGGGTTTAATCGGTAGTATTTTAGGTTCGATGTTATTAAGATTTGGAAGATTTGAATCTTCTATCGCCAAAGGTTTAACGTATGGGAATGCGTCACATGCATTTGGCACAGCTAAAGCACTAGAAATGGATATTGAATCCGGTGCATTTAGTTCAATTGGGATGATTTTAACTGCAGTTATTAGTTCAGTGTTAATACCTGTTCTAATCTTACTATTTTACTAATTAGAAAAAGACACTAAGAAAGGGAGGCTATTAGTAATAATGGCAAAAATAAAAGCAAATGAAGCATTAGTTAAAGCATTACAAGCATGGGATATAGATCACTTGTATGGTATTCCAGGAGACTCAATCGATGCAGTTGTCGATAGTTTACGTACAGTGAGAGATCAATTTAAATTTTATCATGTACGTCATGAAGAAGTAGCAAGCTTAGCGGCTGCTGGTTACACAAAATTAACTGGTAAAATCGGTGTGGCATTAAGTATCGGTGGCCCTGGTTTAATTCATTTATTAAATGGTATGTACGATGCCAAAATGGATAATGTACCGCAATTAATATTATCTGGACAAACGAATAGTACAGCACTTGGAACGAAAGCATTCCAAGAAACAAATTTACAAAAATTATGTGAAGATGTAGCCGTTTATAATCACCAAATTGAAAAAGGTGACAATGTGTTTGAAATCGTTAACGAAGCAATTCGTACGGCATATGAACAAAAAGGTGTCGCTGTTGTTATTTGTCCTAACGACTTATTAACTGAAAAAATTAAAGATACAACGAATAAACCAGTAGATACATCAAGACCAACAGTTGTATCACCAAAATATAAAGACATCAAAAAAGCGGTTAAACTAATTAATAAAAGTAAAAAGCCTGTCATGTTAATTGGTGTAGGTGCGAAACATGCGAAAGATGAGCTACGTGAATTTATTGAAATGGCTAAAATTCCTGTCATTCATTCATTACCAGCTAAAACAATCTTACCGGATGATCATCCATATAGTATCGGTAACTTAGGTAAAATCGGTACCAAAACATCTTATCAAACAATGCAGGAAGCGGATTTATTAATTATGGTTGGTACAAACTATCCATATGTGGATTACTTACCTAAGAAAAATATTAAAGCCATTCAAATTGACACAAATCCTAAAAATATCGGACATCGTTTCAATATTAATGTGGGAATTGTTGGAGATAGTAAAATTGCGTTGCATCAGTTAACTGAAAATATTAAACATGTTGCTGAAAGACCATTCTTAATCAAAACGTTAGAACGTAAAGCGGTTTGGGATAAATGGATGGAACAAGATAAAAATAATAATAGTAAACCATTACGTCCAGAACGATTAATGACATCAATCAATAAATTTATTAAAGATGATGCAGTGATTTCAGCAGATGTAGGTACAGCAACAGTTTGGTCAACTCGTTACTTAAACCTTGGTGTAAATAACAAGTTCATCATTTCAAGTTGGTTAGGTACAATGGGTTGCGGTCTTCCAGGTGCAATGGCATCAAAAATTGCATATCCAAATAGACAAGCCATCGCAATTGCTGGTGACGGTGCATTCCAAATGGTGATGCAGGACTTTGCAACAGCTGTACAATATGATTTACCTTTAACAGTGTTTGTTCTAAATAATAAGCAATTAGCGTTTATTAAATATGAACAACAAGCTGCTGGTGAATTAGAATATGCGGTTGATTTCTCTGATATGGATCATGCCAAATTTGCTGAAGCAGCAGGTGGTAAAGGTTATACAATTAAAAGTGCTAGCGAAGTAGATGCTATTGTAGAAGAGGCACTAGCACAAGATGTACCAACAATTGTAGATGTTTATGTTGATCCTAATGCTGCGCCATTACCAGGTAAAATTGTAAATGAAGAAGCGCTTGGTTATGGTAAATGGGCATTTAGATCTATTACTGAAGATAAACATTTAGATTTAGATCAAATTCCACCTATTTCAGTTGCAGCAAAACGTTTCTTATAACTGATTGAAAGGTTATCACAATTGAATTGAACTATAAAAACGGTAATTTCTATTTCAACAAAATGGGAATTGCCGTTTTGTTTATTTATCACAAATGATTGTACTGAATTGATGATAAAATTGTGAAAAAGTTGTTGAAAACGCTTTTACAAATATGTATAATAGCTATGAATTACATATCACTTGCGTGTTACTGGTAATGCAGGCATGAGCAAACAACCGTACTATGAGAATAGTCTTGTTTGTTCATGCCTGCTTTTTTGTACATGGAAGCGGAAATTGAGATAGGGGATGTTTATATGTTTAAGAAATTGTTTGGACAATTGCAACGTATCGGTAAAGCATTAATGTTACCTGTTGCGATTTTACCAGCAGCTGGTATTTTATTAGCGTTTGGTAACGCAATGCACAACGAACAATTAGTAGAAATTGCACCATGGTTAAAAAACGATATCATTGTAATGATTTCGTCGGTCATGGAAGCAGCAGGACAAGTTGTATTTGATAACTTGCCATTATTATTTGCAGTTGGTACAGCACTTGGATTAGCAGGAGGAGACGGTGTTGCAGCATTAGCAGCGCTAGTAGGTTACTTAATTATGAATGCAACAATGGGGAAAGTGTTGCACATTACAATTGATGACATTTTCTCATATGCCAAAGGGGCAAAAGAATTAAGTCAAGCAGCAAAAGAACCAGCACATGCCTTAGTATTAGGTATTCCAACGTTACAAACGGGTGTGTTTGGTGGTATTATCATGGGTGCTTTAGCAGCATGGTGCTACAACAAATTTTATAACATTACACTACCACCATTTTTAGGATTCTTTGCAGGTAAACGATTTGTACCGATTGTGACATCGGTCGTAGCGATTGCAACAGGTGTGGTTTTAAGCTTTGCGTGGCCACCAATTCAAGACGGATTAAATAGTTTATCGAATTTCTTATTAAATAAAAATTTAACATTAACAACGTTTATATTCGGTATTATTGAACGCTCATTAATTCCATTTGGTTTACATCATATTTTCTATTCACCGTTCTGGTTTGAATTCGGAAGTTATACAAATCACGCAGGTGAGTTAGTTCGTGGTGACCAACGTATTTGGATGGCACAATTGAAAGATGGCGTACCATTTACTGCTGGTGCATTTACTACTGGTAAATATCCATTCATGATGTTTGGTTTACCAGCGGCAGCATTTGCTATTTATAAAAATGCACGACCAGAACGTAAAAAAGTCGTGGGTGGTTTGATGTTATCAGCAGGATTAACTGCATTTTTAACTGGTATCACTGAGCCATTAGAATTTTCATTCTTATTTGTAGCACCAGTACTTTATGGAATTCACGTATTATTAGCTGGTACATCATTCTTAGTAATGCATTTATTAGGCGTTAAAATTGGTATGACATTCTCAGGTGGTTTCATAGATTATATTTTATATGGTTTATTAAACTGGGATCGTTCACACGCATTATTAGTTATTCCAGTCGGTATTGTATACGCTATCGTGTATTACTTCTTATTCGACTTTGCAATTCGTAAGTTTAAATTGAAAACACCAGGTCGTGAAGATGAAGAAACTGAAATTCGTAACTCTAGTGTCGCAAAATTACCATTTGATGTCTTAGATGCAATGGGTGGAAAAGAAAACATTAAACATTTAGATGCATGTATTACACGTCTGCGCGTAGAAGTGGTTGATAAATCAAAAGTAGATGTAGCAGGTATTAAAGCTTTAGGCGCATCAGGTGTATTAGAAGTTGGAAACAATATGCAAGCTATCTTTGGTCCAAAATCAGATCAAATTAAACATGATATGGCCAAGATTATGAGTGGCGAAATTACGAAACCAAGTGAAACGACAGTGACTGAAGAAATGTCAGATGAACCAGTTCACGTAGAAGCACTTGGAACAACAGACATCTATGCACCAGGTGTCGGTCAAATCATTCCATTATCAGAAGTACCTGATCAAGTATTCGCTGGTAAAATGATGGGTGATGGTGTTGGTTTTATCCCTGAAAAAGGTGAAATTGTAGCACCGTTTGATGGTACAGTGAAAACAATCATCCCTACGAAACATGCGATAGGATTAGAATCTGAAAGTGGTGTCGAAGTACTTATTCATATTGGTATCGATACAGTGAAACTGAATGGTGAAGGATTCGAAAGTCTGATTAACGTTGATGAAAAAGTAACACAAGGTCAACCATTAATGAAAGTGAATTTAGCATACTTGAAAGCGCACGCACCAAGCATCGTTACACCAATGATTATTACAAATCTTGAAAATAAAGAACTTGTCATTGAAGATGTACAAGATGCTGATCCAGGTAAGCTAATTATGACAGTCAAATAATGATTAAAAGTGAAATAGCATATCAAATGAATGAACTTTTAGTCATTCGTAGTGCGTATGCGAAGTAGCGAGTTGAAAGAGAATACGTTACAAAAGGCAGTAGCTTAAAATGAAGCTACTGCCTTTTTAGTGCGCAATGATGTATAGCAGGTGTGTTGATGAGAATAAGTTAAATATTAGTGTTAGATATAGAAAACATTGCTTATGTTTATGTCACATTTTAGAAAAATGCATCTTCGCGACTAGCCAAATTAATAGCGTCATTGAAAAGTTTGATTTTCCGTAATAAAGTTCAATTGCTTGTATTTTTATCATGAAAGTAATAAAAATAAATTAACATGATTTTAAATCTATTTGTAAGATAAGGAGATTTGTCGTTATGACAACTGAAGGTCTATTAGTTGCAGAGAAAGAAATCGAAGTGAATGGTTACGACATTGATGCGATGGGTGTCGTTAGTAATATCGTTTATATTAGATGGTTCGAAGATTTGAGAACAGTGTTTATTAATCAGCACATGAATTACTCAACAATGATCAATCAAGGCATTTCACCTATACTTATGAAAACGGAAGCAGAATATAAAGTACCTGTCACAATACATGACAAACCAGTAGGCCGTATTTACTTAGTTAAAGCAAGCAAGATGAAATGGGTGTTTCAGTTTGAAATTGTGTCCGCACATGGCGTGCATTGTATTGGTACACAGACAGGCGGTTTTTACAGATTGAGCGATAAGAAGATTACCTCTGTGCCACAAGTATTTCAAGACATTTTAGCAACAAAATAATGACTTCATTTTAAAATATAAAAAGTAAGAAGGTGTTCGAAATGGTTAAGCAATTAAATAGTGTCGAAGCATTCCGTGAATTTATTCATCAATATCCGTTAGCAGTTGTACATGTCATGCGCGATCAGTGTAGCGTGTGTCATGCCGTTTTACCACAAATTGAAGACTTGATGCAATCATATCCCAATGTGCCATTAGCTGTGATTAATCAAAGTCAGGTGGAAGCTATTGCTGGAGAATTAAATATTTTCACTGTACCTGTGGATTTAATTTTTATGAATGGAAAAGAAATGCATCGTCAAGGGCGTTTTATCGATATGCAACGTTTTGAACATCATCTTAAGCAAATGAATGATAGTGTGAATAACGATGTCGATGAGCATTAATATCGCAAATGATTAGCATTGCTAAGATTATGTAGACATCATAACTTATTTCCCAGTAAATATTGGTAGTAATTAGAATCAGCATGGTACAGTAGAACTATAGTAGAAATCATCAAAGAGGAGTGACGACAAATGCGTAAAAAATGGTCTACACTTGCGTTTGGATTTTTAGTAGCGGCATACGCACATATTAGAATTAAAGAAAAACGCAGTGTGAAAAGTTATATGTTAGAACAAGGTATACGATTATCTAGAGCTAAGCGTCGTTTTATGTATAAAGAAGAAGCGATGAAAGCATTAGAAAAAATGGCGCCACAGACAGCAGGTGAATATGAGGGCACCAATTATCAGTTTAAGATGCCAGTAACAGTGGATAAGCACTACGGTTCAACCGTTTATACCGTTAACGATAAACAAGATAAGCATCAACGCGTTGTATTATACGCACATGGAGGCGCATGGTTCCAAGACCCACTCAAAATTCATTTCGAATTTATTGATGAACTTGCAGAAACACTCAATGCTAAAGTCATCATGCCAGTATATCCGAAGATTCCGCATCAAGATTATCAAGCGACGTATGTGCTTTTTGAAAAGTTGTACCATGATTTATTGAATCAAGTAGCAGATTCTAAACAAATCGTTGTAATGGGTGACTCTGCGGGCGGTCAAATTGCTTTATCATTTGCTCAATTGTTAAAAGAAAAACATATTGTGCAACCAGGACATATTGTATTAATTTCACCAGTTTTAGATGCAACGATGCAGCATCCTGAAATTCCTGACTACTTAAAGAAAGACCCAATGGTAGGTGTGGATGGCAGTGTGTTCTTAGCTGAACAATGGGCAGGGGACACACCTTTAGATAACTACAAAGTATCACCAATTAATGGTGACTTAGATGGTTTAGGTCGTATTACATTAACTGTTGGCACAAAAGAAGTACTGTACCCAGATGCTTTGAACTTATCGCAATTGTTGAGTGCGAAAGGTATCGAACATGACTTTATACCTGGATATTATCAATTCCATATTTATCCAGTATTTCCGATACCAGAGCGCCGACGCTTTTTATACCAAGTAAAAAATATTATTAACTAAAATAAAAAACTCTGATATCACATACAAGGTAGCTACATTGCTAAAATAGTTACTTGCTAAAGTGATTATCAGAGTTTTCTTATTCATCTAATGCTTCAGGTTGTCTTTTAAGTGATAGTAATAAAATTAAAACCATAATAAGAATGATGCCTACGATTTGAAATGGTTTGAATGCCACATGTAACCATAGACTGCTTGCGATAACGGCTACGACAGGTTCAACAGTTCCGAATAATGTTGTTTCTTTCGCTGATATGTATTGTAAACTGTCGATAAAGAAATAAAATGCGAGTGCGGTACCACCGATAATACCAAAGATTAAAAATAATATAATTGATATGTCCCATTTAGTGATATCAATGTGCCAAATTGGATGGCGTAAATTCATCGCAACACCAGAAATAAGCATTGCCCACCCGACAATTAGAATCGAACCGAAGCGGTTAAGTAGGTCTGAAGGATAAATTGTGTAAAAAGCGAGTGCTACACCAGCTAAAATACCCCAGAATAAACTTGCAGGATTGACGACTAAATTAGAAAATGAACCATTCGTTAATAATAAAAATGTTCCTAATAGTGTCATGATAATAGCAAGCACATCAAATAATGTTAGTTTTGCAACGCCTCTTATGACAAACCAAATAATAATATAAACAGGCGCAATGTATTGTAGTAATGTTGCAATCGCAGCATTACCTGTATTAATAGATGCCATATAAGCATATTGTACAACTAACATGCCCAGTATACTGAAGATAAGTAATTTGCCTAACATACGTCGATCTTGGAATACGCTAAATATAGAACGTTTGGGTTGCATCATTTTGTACATAATAAGTAAGAAAACACCACTGACTACAAGACGAGCAGTGACGTACCAATCGACATTAATATTCTTATATTTGAACAAGAAATCAGAAACAGTACCACCTAATCCCCATAAACAAGCACCGACAATAGCAAGTATAATTCCTTTTAAACGCAAAGCTGAATGATTATTCGCCAAGTATCTCACCCCTTTAAAACTTAACACCAACAACATAAAATATGTCAGTGTATGATAATGATTTAATTCATTATATCGACTTTTAAGAAAGAGTGAAATGAGAAAATAAAAAAAATCATCTAAGATGTAGTGGTCTAGATGATAGATAAATGAATTGATATGGGAAATGAATGTTGAAACACAGAGGATAAACTATTTAAATGAGATTTCAGGAAGACTCAAATGTTTTTGCGTAAGAGATCCATGATGAGAATGCTGACTATCTAACACGAAATGTGATACATCATGTCCAGTCATACTCGTATATAAAATAATGACTAAATAAGAAGTGAACGTTATAAAGATAAGTGCTAAATAGATAGAAATTGCAACTTTAACGGAATGACTCAATTGCATCTTTACCGCCTCCACTAAGTTATACTAAATATTTTCATCTTCAGTATAACCAGCCATTGTTAAGTTGATGTAAATTTAGCTTTAAAAAAAGTAAAGATTCAACCTATAGACTATCATCATTCCTATCAGAAAACTAAAAATAATATCCTACTTTAATTATCTTATTGCAAATATATGTGTAATAAGTTATTTTTGAATATAGTGTGCGGTTTTATAAACACAGCACAAAAACAAAAATAAATAGCTCGAAAGATAAAATGTATAAATATTAAAAATTTTTAGAAATATTACTTACTTTCAGATGTAAAAAAGTTATCAAAAAACTGTCACACAACTGTTTGGAATATAGAGTAAAAAGTTAATTAGTAAATATTAATGACAATATAAGTAGTTTTTGAAACAATCCATTTTAAAAATCTTTCACAAATATGAAATATTTCACTTAAATATTTGATTTGATAACAGATAAAAGTTGAAAACGTTTTCTTAAGGGTGTACGATGTTTATGGTCTGAAAATAAAATAAACATAGAGAGAGGTTTTTGGGAAATGGATATTCTGTTAGGTGTAGGCACATTAGTCTTGGTTTTAGTTATCATGACGCTATTTTTAAAGTATGCACCGTACGGTAAACAAGGACTACAAGCATTATCCGGTGCAGCTTGTGCGACATTTCTACCACAAGCATTCTTAAGTTACGCTATTGGTGGCGTATTTGATATTAAATTTCTACAAGATATTGGGGATTTAGCAGGAAGTTTAAGCGGTATCGCAGTAGGTATTCTAACGTGCTTAAACTTAGGCGTTGCACCAGTATTTGCGGTCATTGTTGGTTTAGTATTACATGACTTTAAATTATTACCAGCATTCATCGCAGCTTATGGCGTAGCTTTTTTAATTAAATGGATTGAAAAGAAAGTTCCAGAAGGCTTGGACTTAATTGTGGTGATCTTATTTGCACCAGCAATTGCTTTCGGACTTGCATCAATCATTACACCTGGTGTGCTAGCAACATTAAAACAAATAGGTAGTGCTGTCACTGCGGTAGGTGATAACAATCCATATGCATTAGCGGTCATTTTAGGACTAGTGATTCCTGTTACAGGTATGACACCGCTAAGTTCAATGGTATTAACAAGTTTATTAGGACTGACAGGTGTTCCTATGGCTATTGGAGCACTAACATGTACAGGTAGCTCATTTGTTAACCTTATTTTATTCCGAAAATTAAACATTGGTGGACCGTCAAAAGCATTTGCAGTTTGTATTGAGCCATTGACGCAAATTGATTTAATAGCGCAATATCCAGTACAACTATATGGTACAAATGCACTGATTGGGGTCGTCAACGCATGTATCGTGACATTTAGCGGACTAGTAATAGGTGTCAAAGGTATGGCAACACCAATTGCAGGTGCCATCGTATTATTTGGCTTTAATAATGCAGTGACATCAATTGTAACAATCGCAACAGTGATTATTGTCAGCATTGTCTTAGCCTATATTATTGGAACACTAATTAATAAGTTTAATTTAATGAATATCAACTTTAAAATGCCGAGCAAAAAGAATCATATTAAGGAGAGTGTTTAATTATGGCAAAGAGCTATGATTATCAAAGTGCTTTCGATATTATCGGACCAGTTATGATGGGACCTTCAAGTTCTCATACGGCTGGTGCAGTAAAGATTGGGAATTCAGCACGCGCAATATTGGGAGATATTCCTAAAAATATTGAAATACATTATTATGAATCATTTGCTCAAACACACCAAGGACATGGTACAGATGTCGCTATTGTGGGTGGAGCAATGGGATATTCAACATTTGATAACCGAATTAAATCTTCATTAGAAATTGCAGCTGATGATGGTATTAAAATAGATATCATCGAAGAAGAAGGCGATAGTATTGGTCAACATCCAAACTGTGCTTATATTAAATCATCTCGTAATGATGGTCGCTACATTGAAATTATCGGTATTTCAATCGGTGGTGGTACAATTAAAATTAAAGGTATTCATATAAATGGACTAGAAGTAGATTTAAATCATGGATTACCAATTTTAGTTGTTGACGGAAATATGACTAAAGCACAAGTAAATCATTTCATTAATGATATCAACGATATGAAATTAGACTGTAAAGATGAATTTATTAAGATAGATGAAGATAAATGCTTGGTTGTAATACCATTAAATAAAGCAATCTCAGAATCGACATTAAATACAATTAAAGAGAAATACAGTGACGTAAACGTTTCCTATATAAATTAGAGGGGGAATAAACATGTTTGATTCAATTAGAGAGACTATAGATTATGCCGTAGATAATAATATGTCATTTGCGGATATCATGGTTAAAGAAGAAATGGAATTAAGCGGTAAATCACGTGATGAAGTGCGAGCGCAAATGAAACAAAATTTAGATGTCATGCGAGACGCAGTAATCAAAGGGACGACAGGTGATGGCGTTGAAAGTGTAACGGGCTACACTGGTCATGACGCTGCTAAACTACGTGATTATAATGAAACACATCATGCTTTGTCTGGATATGAAATGATTGATGCAGTCAAAGGTGCTATTGCAACAAATGAAGTCAATGCTGCGATGGGTATTATTTGTGCAACGCCAACAGCTGGTTCCTCGGGTACCATTCCCGGTGCACTTTTTAAATTAGAAAAAACACATGATTTAACAGAAGAGCAAATGATTGACTTCTTATTCACTTCAGCATTGTTTGGGCGTGTCGTAGCAAACAATGCAAGTGTAGCTGGTGCAACAGGTGGCTGCCAAGCTGAAGTTGGTTCAGCATCTGCAATGGCGGCAGCTGCAGCAGTAGCTATATTCGGAGGATCACCAGAAGCATCCGGGCACGCTATGGCATTAGCGATAAGTAATTTATTAGGTTTAGTTTGTGACCCAGTAGCCGGACTTGTTGAAATTCCTTGTGTTATGAGAAATGCAATTGGTTCGGGTAACGCTTTAATTTCAGCAGATTTAGCATTAGCAGGTATTGAAAGTAGAATCCCAGTTGATGAAGTTATTGAAGCAATGGATAAGGTTGGTCGTAACCTTCCTGCATCATTACGTGAAACTGGATTGGGTGGACTAGCAGGCACACCAACAGGCGAAGCAATTAAACGTAAAATCTTTGGCACAGCTGAAGATATGGTTAAAAATAATTAATAAGATAACAATAAAATATTGATAAAAAAGAAGCATCTGTCTGGATCATTCGTACCAGATAGATGCTTCTTATTTATCTTTCATAAAGTTGAAAAATTTATGGGAAATGCATGCTCATCAAAATAGTGATTGCAAAAGCGCCCCCGTATATCTAAAATAACTTAAAAGGAGTGATGATATGCTAAGACTATCAATCATCTTTATAGCATTCATCATTAACACAACGATTACATATGGATATACGACTGAGGGAACGTGGGTCAATCTATTATTTAAATCTTTATCGCTCAGCATGATTATCGTTTTCATGTTCTACTATATTCGTTTTGTTATTGAGAAAAAGCGTTAAATCAAAGCTATGGGGATAGTATTTGAAAAGAATAAATAAAAGGGACGATGTAAATTGTCCCTGAGAAGTTTTAAATTTTATATGTTGGCTTGTTATGTTAAGTGAATTGACATGGTTGTCTTGTTTATATTATGTGATTCAAAGATTACTAGTCTTGTAAATCTAATTCGTAAAATGCTAAATCTAACCATTGATTAAATTTAAAACCTACATTGGTCAGTGTGCCGGCATGCTTAAAAGCAAACTTTTGATGCAACTGAATACTCGCTTTGTTGGAAGCATCAATGCCTGCAACTAGCGCACGATAACCTTTAGCTTTTGCTTCAACAATTAAATGGTGTAGTAATTGACTAGCAATACCTTTTCCTCTAGCTGAAGCATCGACATAAATAGAATGTTCGATTGTATATAGGTATGCTGGCCAAGGTCTAAACGAACCGAACGTCGCAAACCCTAAGACACTTCCATTTTCCTCAAATACAAAGATAGGCTCATGCTTACGTTGTTTCGTTTCAAACCAAGCGACACGTTCGTCTATGGTTTGTGGTTCATAAGTATAAACAGCTGTAGTATTGATAATGGCATCATTGTATATCGCTAATATAGCGTTTAAATCCTCTTTTTTAGCGCATCTAATCATAACAATTCCCCCTTAGTAATTATTAAAAGCGTTTCGTTATTTGAATGCAAATATGTGTAATGAAATCTAACGTAAAAGTATACATGTAAATTTTATAGTATAAAATGAATTGCTATGAGTCATTTTGAAATTAATGGTATACTATATGAAATGTTAATAGGCATTGTGAAATGTATAAAAGGAGCCTTAACGTATGAAAAAATGGACAAATCGATTAATGACAATCGCTGGTGTGGTACTTATCCTAGTGGCAGCATATTTGTTTGCTAAATCACATATCGATAATTATCTTCACGATAAAGATAAAGATGAAAAGATTGAACAATATGATAAAAATGTAAAAGAACAGGCGAGTAAGGATAAAAAGCAGCAAGCTAAACCTCAAATTCCGAAAGATAAATCGAAAGTGGCAGGCTATATTGAAATTCCAGATGCTGATATTAAAGAACCAGTATATCCAGGACCAGCAACACCTGAACAATTAAATAGAGGTGTAAGCTTTGCAGAAGAAAATGAATCACTAGATGATCAAAATATTTCAATTGCAGGACACACTTTCATTGACCGTCCGAACTATCAATTTACAAATCTTAAAGCAGCCAAAAAAGGTAGTATGGTGTACTTTAAAGTTGGTAATGAAACACGTAAGTATAAAATGACAAGTATAAGAGATGTTAAGCCTACAGATGTAGAAGTTCTAGATGAACAAAAAGGTAAAGATAAACAATTAACATTAATTACTTGTGATGATTACAATGAAAAGACAGGCGTTTGGGAAACACGTAAAATCTTTGTAGCTACAGAAGTTAAATAATCCATTACGCTAATGGATGAATATATTGAGTGGAAAACAGTCTTGATTGCGAGACTGTTTTTTTGTTTGGTCTGAGGTAACAATGACGACGTGTCATTGGTGGAGATTGTAAAAATACATAATAAAAAGGAGCGACAATGGATGCCGCTCCTTTTTATGTACTACATACCGATTTTCAACCATCTCTTTCTACTTAGTAATAAGACAATAGTATTAACTATAAATAGAAGAACGAAGAATGATACTGTATTTATAATTTCAGTAGGACATATAAATGTTGACTCGTTATTCAATATTTTTTCTACGGCACGATACATCGTATTGCTCGCCTCAAATGGAGCAACGATACCAAATATATTTTTATTAATGGCAACTAAGATGACTGAACCAATCCAATATACAATACTGATACCTAAGCTGATTAAAATGTTAGGTGAAACCATACTAATTGTTCCAACAACTAAGATATATTGTAAGATAACGAGTGAAAATAAGATTATTAATAGTAAGTAATGTGAGAAATCCGAATATATTATTGAAATAATTGTGATACTTAGAATTATGAACACTAAACATTCAAAAAATAACACTGCTACCTTTTTATAGAAGAAGGTAAAGATATTATCGCCAATCAATTTATAAAACAGGATATTTTTATTCGAATACTCTTTATTAATAAAATATGCAATAACAAATGAAAATAGTAAGAACCCTAATTGCGTTGCAACAGTATATGAACTGAAGAAAAACTGGCTATAGCTTAAACTTTTAACTTTGTCTATACCTATTGGTAAAAAATACCCAAGTAAGAAAAGGAATATGAATAGCACACCAAGCGTGTAAATAATTTTATTGGAAATACTTTTTTTAAATTCTAATTTCAAAGTGGACACCTCAATTATAAATTAATGTAATCATTTATGACTTCTTCTTTTGATTGGTACTCTTCTATTTGAAGATCTTTAAAAATAAAGTATTTACCCGGCAAAGCACTTAAATCGGATAAATTATGTGTAATATTGATAATAGTTTTAGTTTGATGGCTTTGAATAAAATCATTTAAAAATTCATAAATTTCATTAACTGTTTTTTTGTCTAAAGCGTTTGTAACTTCATCTAATATGATTAAATCATGATCTTCCAATAAGAAACTTAATAATTTAAGCTTTTGTTTTTGACCATCACTCAAGTTTTTTAGTAGTACGTTAGACGGTATTGCTTCGATGTTTAGTATGTTATAAATCTTATCGAATGTTTGTCGATTGTTTTTAAATTTTGATTTTAACAATGATAATAAAAAATCTTTTGTTATATCATTAGGAATATTTGATGAACTTGATATTAAGGTTACATTTTGAGAAATGGACTTAGGGATATTTCCACTATTATTTAGTAAGAAATCTTTAGCTAATAAAGATTTTCCTACACCATTTTTACCAACAATGTGATTGATCTGACCAAGATAGAAATTTAAATCACAATTGTCAACTAGTTGTTTGTTTTTAACTTTTAAAGAATAGTTATTTAGTTTCATGTATACAACTCCTATGTATAAAGGGATTTATTACACCGATATTTAATTGTATTTTTAAAAATTCTTTCACATTATGTATAGATGTTATAAATTAGTATATCACACTATATTTTGTCCAAATGATAAATATATCGTTATAATTTTACAATATTCTGAAATTTACGTTCGCCTCTGAATGCTATATCCAGTGTAATGTGTTTTGCATATATGAAAGCAATTTCAAAATGTGAATATAGGTTCATTGTGGTATGACAAACTTCATTGCTTGTCGTGAGATGGATATAATGAAGACGACTAAAAGAGCAATGAGGAGGATAATCATGGTTAAGGCTATTGCGGTAGATATGGACGGGACGTTTTTAGATTCGAAAAAGACATACGATAAACCTAGATTTGAAGCGATTTTTACTGAACTTAGAAATAGAGATATTACATTTATTGCTGCGAGTGGCAATCAATATGCGAAGTTGAAGTCTATTTTCGGGGACAGAGATATGTATTTTATTTCTGAAAATGGTGCAGTTATTTATAAAGGCAATGAGTTATATAATTATAAAAGCTTTAATCGTCAGGTGTTTCAACAGGTTGTCGATTACTTAAATATGAACCAAGGTATTGATCAACTCGTCATCTGTGGTTTGAAAAGCGCGTATATTTTAAAACATACTTCTGAAGCGTTTAAAGAAGATACGAGATTTTATTATCATCAGTTAAAAGAAATTGACAGTCTACAACAATTACCTGAGGATGATTATGTCAAAATAGCATTCAATATTAATCGTGAGACGCATCCAAATGTAGACGAAGAAGTAGCGACGCAATTCAGCAATGATATTAAACTTGTCTCAAGTGGGCACGATAGCATTGATATTATTATGCCAAACATGACTAAAGGACAGGCTTTAAAACGATTGTTAGATAAATGGGGAATGTCTCCTTCAGAGCTCATGGCCTTCGGAGATGCGAATAATGATAAAGATATGCTAGCGTTCGCTAAGCATAGTTATGTGATGGAAAATAGTCATGATGAAGAATTGTTCAATATTGCCTCTGCTGTCGCTCCAAGTAATGATAAGCAGGGTGTTTTAACGATTATCGAACAAGAAGTGTTGAAAAAGTAGGTAGTATATCATCAATGAAGCAGCTATCATGATACTAAATACATGTTAAATGAAAACTTTGAATACGAATCAGCAAATATTAATATATCTCAAACAGGTTAGGCAATAATGCCATAGTAAAATAAGCGCACTAAAATCATTTGAATAGATGATAAAATAAAGCGGATTTTAATCAAACCGATTTTGATACAGATATACAAAATAAAAAGCAAAGGCACATGGCGCGCCTTTGCTTTTAAATATATATTAATTTAAACGTGTTTCACATGTACCAGTGTTAATGACAGATAATGCTGCGTTTAAACCACCTTCAACAAGGTTTTGTACTGCTTCATCAGAGAAGAAAGCAATATGTGGTGTTACTAAAATTCTTTCATGTTCGATTAACTCTAATAATGTTTTATCGTCAATGTCTTTATTAGTCCAGTCATTTGTGAAGTATGCTGCTTCATTTTCATAAGTATCAATCGCAGCACCTAACAAAGTACCATCGTTCACTGCAGCGATTAAATCAGGTGTATTGATGACTGCACCACGTGCTGCGTTAACTAAGATTGCACCTTTTTTCACATGATCAAACATTGCTTTATCGAATAAATGATAGCTTTCTTTGTTCGCTGGAACATGTAAAGAAATAATATCGGCATCTTTAATAGCTTCTTTAACACTATCTTTATAAGTTAAAAAGTCTAAATCTTTATTAGGATAAGCGTCATAAGCTGTAATTGTAGCACCAAATCCTGCATATATTTTAGCTGTAGCAGCACCGATACGACCCGTACCGATAATTGCAACAGTCATATTTTTAACTGGTTTAGACATGATTTCTGCTTGCCAAGTAAAATCATGTGCTTGTACACGGCGTTCAATATCTGGGAAGCGACGCACTAATTGTAGGGCGATAGAAACAGAATACTCTGCAATTGTTTCAGGTGAATAACTAGGAACGTTAGATATCACAATGTTGTGTTTTTTAGCTAAATCTAAATCATACATATCAAATCCAGCAGTACGTTGTGCAATTTGTTTAATACCGTAAGATTCTAATTTAGGATAAACGTCATTTTCTAACTTACCAAATTGCATTGTAGTTACGCCATCGTAATCTTTTAATTGATCGACTGTAGCACTTGATAATAGCTCTTTAGAAGTAGTTACTTCGACATTATTCTTTTTCCCCCAATTTAATGCCATCTCTTTCTCATAATCACGCGTACCAAAGAACATAATTTTTGTCATTATTAAAAACCTCGCTTTTAAAAGATTGAAAAGTAAATGAGTGAAATTAAAGATTATGTACATTAAAATCACGCCACAATTTAATTGTGAAAAATATCACAAATATATTATAACACTAAATTTTCCAAAATTCAAAAGTGTGTTTTATTGCAGAAAACTTATAACATGTGCACAAGTTATAGTGAATTGCAAACGGATTACTTTAGTCTTTTTAAAACATGAAGTATAATTTGTATAGCAATAAATATAAAAATTGGAGGCTATGTTCAATGAGCAATATGAATCAAACAATTATGGATGCATTTCATTTCAGACATGCGACTAAGCAATTCGATCCACAAAAGAAAGTTTCGAAAGAAGATTTTGAAACAATATTAGAGTCAGGTAGATTGTCTCCAAGTTCTCTTGGGTTAGAACCTTGGAAGTTCGTCGTGATTCAAGATCAAGCGTTACGTGATGAATTAAAAGCGCACAGTTGGGGTGCAGCGAAACAATTAGATACAGCGAGCCATTTTGTGCTAATTTTTGCGCGTAAAAATGTAACGTCAAGATCACCGTATGTACAACATATGTTAAGAGATATTAAAAAATATGAGGCACAAACGATTCCAGCTGTTGAACAAAAATTCGATGCATTCCAAGCAGATTTCCATATTTCTGATAATGATCAAGCCTTGTATGACTGGTCAAGTAAACAAACGTATATCGCATTAGGCAATATGATGACGACAGCCGCATTGTTAGGTATTGATTCATGTCCGATGGAAGGTTTTAGTCTGGATACAGTGACAGACATTTTAGCAAATAAAGGTATCTTAGATACTGAGCAATTTGGTTTATCAGTGATGGTTGCATTTGGCTACAGACAACAAGATCCACCGAAAAATAAAACACGCCAAGCATATGAAGATGTTATTGAATGGGTTGGACCAAAAGAATAAATAGAATACAGTATGTCTAAATATATAAAATTAAAAAGTTAGCAATAAAAAAGCCTGCGATTACATAAATGAATCGCAGGCTTTTGCGTGAAAAAAATTGTATTAATAAAGTATGGATGATTATTTTTCTGGAACAAGGTCAGTATTTGAATGAACTGTGATGTCAAACCCTTCTGGTGCCGTAAATGTATGTGTTGAGGCGTCGGGTTGATAAATATCAACATGTGTTAATCCATAACTTTGTGCATTGTTTTGTCTTGCTTGATTGGATTGCCAAGTATTAGCAGCAATATGATGGTGATAATGATTCGTTGACATAAATAGCGCATGTGGAAAATCAGACACATGTTGGAATCCTAATTGTTCAATGTAACATTGATATGCTGCGTCTAAATCATGTGTTTTTAAATGTAAGTGTCCAATCATGCCTTTTGCTGGCATTCCTTGCCAACCTTCATCAGTACGATGTGTTAATAAGGTTTGGCTATCAACTTCTAAAGTATCCATTTTAACTTTGCCATTTTGCCATTCCCATGAAGATGAAGGTCTATCGCGATAGACTTCAATACCATTACCTTCGGGGTCGTTGAAATATAAAGCTTCACTTACTAAATGATCACCAGCGCCGATGCCCATATTTTTTTGTGCCACGAAATATAAGAAGTTAGCTAGATCCTCAGTAGTTGGTAATAAAAATGCTATATGAAAAAGCCCTGCTTCACGTGGGGAAGTCTGACGGCCGTCTTCTAATAAATGTAACGTTAGAGTATGGCCACCAGTCCCAACAGATAATACGGTTGTGTTATCGTCAGAACTTTTAACGGATAGTCCTAAAATGTTTTTGTAAAATGTTGTCATTAAGTCTAAGTCTCTTACGTTCAGTTCAATGTTTGTCACTTGTGTTGCTGTTTTATCGTGAAATGCCATTATGCATCGCCTCGTTTTCTATTTTTCTATAAGTTAGTATAAAAAGTATACCAGAAAAGAAAATGAATTGACAGCAAAAAGTTTGAAATGCAAAATAACATGATGTTTCGCAATTTTATATTGATACGAACAAATAAAAAAACGATGGCACTGGCGCACCATCGCGAGATTTATTTAACCAAGATACACATCTTGATATGAATCTTCTTTTTCTAACATATGTTTGGCAAATGAACATGAGGCAATAATTTTTAAATGATTTTCGCGAGCATGTTCAACAACTGCTTTAACTAGTTTTTTGCCAACACCTTGACCACCGAGTTCATCAGATACGCCTGTATGATCAATGTTAATTTCATTATTATCCACAAAACGGTATGTGATTTCAGCTAAAGCATGATTTTCATCATCACCAATATAGAATTTGTTCTCGCCTTGTTTAATTTCAAGGTTACTCATACATATCAACTCCTATCATGATTGATTATAGTATTTCCCTATTCTATTTTAACTTAAACGAAGTCAAAGGTGCATGACAGTCATGTGACGACATTGCCACATCTATGTAGTCGTTTTTATTAAGCGCAATTTGAAATAAAGATGAAAACACGTATCTTGACATTAAATCCATTCAGCTATATAATTTATCTCGAAATCGAAATAAATTAAAAAGTTGGTGATGATATGGATCGAACGAAACAATCGCTCAATGTCTTTGTCGGAATGAATAGGGCGTTAGACACATTAGAGCAAATTACAAAAGAAGACGTAAAGCGATATGGCTTAAATATTACTGAATTTGCAGTGCTCGAGTTGCTTTATAATAAAGGTCCGCAACCAATTCAACGTATTAGAGACCGCGTATTAATTGCAAGTAGCAGCATTTCATATGTTGTAAGTCAATTAGAGGACAAAGGTTGGATTACACGTGAAAAGGATAAAGATGATAAACGTGTATATATGGCTTGTTTAACTGAAAAAGGTCAAAGTCAAATGGCAGATATTTTCCCTAAGCATGCTGAGACATTAACAAAAGCGTTTGATGTGTTAACAAAGGATGAATTAACAATCTTACAACAAGCGTTTAAGAAACTAAGTGCACAATCTACAGAAGTGTAAGGCGTGCACTAAAATTTTACATTAAAATATCTCGGTTTCGAGATAAATACACTAAAAATATAAAGAGGGTATATAAAATGACAAATAATCATGAATTACTAGGTATTCACCATGTCACAGCAATGACAGATGATGCAGAACGTAATTATAAATTTTTTACAGAAGTATTAGGAATGCGTTTAGTTAAAAAGACAGTCAATCAAGATGATATTTATACGTATCATACATTTTTTGCAGATGACGTTGGTTCGGCAGGTACAGACATGACGTTCTTTGATTTTCCAAATATTACAAAAGGGCAGGCAGGAACAAATTCCATTACAAGACCGTCTTTTAGAGTGCCTAACGATGACGCGTTAATGTATTATGAACAGCGCTTTGATGAATTTGGTGTTAAACACGAAGGTATTCAAGGATTATTTGGTAAAAAAGTGTTGCCATTTGAAGAAGTCGATGGCCAAGTGTATCAATTAATTTCAGATGAGTTAAATGAAGGGGTAGCACCTGGTGTACCTTGGAAGAATGGACCGGTTCCAGTAGATAAAGCGATTTATGGATTAGGACCCATTGAAATTAAAGTAAGTTATTTTGACGACTTTAAAAATATTTTAGAGACTGTTTACGGTATGACAACTATTGCGCATGAAGATAATGTCGCATTACTTGAAGTTGGCGAAGGAGGCAATGGTGGCCAGGTAATCTTAATAAAAGATGATAAAGGGGCAGCAGCACGTCAAGGTTATGGTGAGGTACATCATGTGTCATTTCGTGTGAAAGATCATGATGCAATAGAAGCGTGGGCAACGAAATATAAAGAGGTAGGTATTAACAACTCAGGCATCGTTAATCGTTTCTATTTTGAAGCATTATATGCACGTGTGGGGCATATTTTAATAGAAATTTCAACAGATGGACCAGGATTTATGGAAGATGAACCTTATGAAACATTAGGCGAAGGGTTATCCTTACCACCATTTTTAGAAAACAAAAGAGAATATATAGAATCGGAAGTTAGACCTTTTAATACGAAGCGTCAACATGATTAATTGGAATGAGAGGGATTTGTAATGGAACATATTTTTAGAGAAGGACAAAATGGTGCGCCAACGCTAATATTATTGCATGGTACAGGTGGTGATGAGTTCGATTTATTACCATTAGGCGAAGCATTGAATGAAAATTATCACTTGTTAAGTATTAGAGGACAAGTTTCAGAAAATGGGATGAACCGTTATTTCAAACGTCTTGGTGAAGGTGTTTATGATGAAGAAGATTTGGCATTTCGTGGACAAGAATTGCTAACGTTCATTAAAGAAGCTGCTGAACGTTATGATTTTGATATTGAAAAGGCTGTGCTTGTTGGATTTTCAAATGGATCAAATATAGCGATTAACTTAATGTTGCGTTCAGAAGCACCATTTAAAAAAGCATTGTTATATGCACCATTATATCCAATTGAAGTAACGTCAACAAAAAATTTATCAGATGTCAGTGTGTTGCTTTCTATGGGGAAACATGATCCAATTGTGCCATTAGCTGCAAGTGAACAAGTCATTAACTTGTTTAAGACACGTGGGGCACAAGTCGAAGAAGTTTGGGTGAATGATCATGAAATTACAGAAACTGGATTAACGGCTGGTCAACAATTACTTGGGAAATAACAGTTCTATTAAGAAGCGGACAGATGGAAAAGATTTTTACTTTTCATCTGCCCGCTTTTTTGATTTTGAAGTGTTGTACTAAATTTTACAATAGTATAGATATTTTAATCGATATGAGATTTGCTGGTAATACGCTTAATTAAACCTTTATAGAGTACAGGTATGAGTAAGATGAAACCGAACAATCCCATAATAGGGAATACTTTTCCAATTAATGAAATGAAACCGATAAATGTACTAATATAAGTGATGACAGCCATTGTAATAATAATGATGAAGTAACGTCTGCTAAATGGCACGCTGAAACGTGACGCAAATGCATACATTAATCCAACAACAGTATTGTAGATGACAAGTATCATAATGACAGACATAATAATACCAATTGACGGAGACATTTGTGTCGCTAATTTTAATGTAGGTAAATCGACGTGTTTAATTTTATCGAATTGAGAAATTAAACCTAGGTTAATCATCATGAGTAAAAATGTAATGATTAAACCGCCAATTAAGCCCCCGTATAACGTTGAGTCACGATACTTAACTTTACTACCCATCACTGATAAGAAGCTGAAGGCAGCCGCAATTTGCAAGCTTGCATAGTTAATCGCATCAAACCACCATCCAGGTGATAATGATTTCTGCTTATGAATCTGAGCATCATTATTAGCGGCAGTAAAATCAAGATGACTCGTTGTGAAATAGTAGACCGCAATCATAATGACAATCGCAATTAAAAATGGGGTAACACCGCCAAGCACAGCAATTAAACGATCGAATTTTAGAAACAGTGTTGCTAAAATAAGCACGACTAATATGAGTGCGCTCAGCCAATACGGTAAGTTGAAACTTTGATGAATGGTTGACGCGCCACCTGCAGTCATAATAATAGCTAAAGACAACATAAACATTGTCAAAATAATATCAAAACCTCTTGCAATAGAGGGATATAAGAAATAGTTAATTGAATCAGAATGATTTCTAGACTTTAGATGATGACCTGTATGCATGACAATCATTCCACCTAAAGTAATCAATAGTCCTGTCACAATAATGCCTGAAATGCTATACGCGCCATGACTTGTGAAAAACTGGAAAATTTCTTGACCAGTAGCAAAGCCGGCACCAACGACAACACCAACAAAGGCAAATGCCACAATAATGGACTCTTTTAAGATGCGCATGATTTAAAAATGTCCCTTCGTAATTTTAAGTAATATAGAAAATGTAACATACATGTGAATGAAAAATATAGTACTAATATAGTATTTTGTTAAATTGGAGTAGAAGCAAGGGCGTCGGTCATTTTATTAATTTATTAGTTAATTTTGCATTTTTTTGCTGTAATGTTGTTATAATACAGTTAACAAGGAACTAGCATAGATACACCAATCCCCTCACTACTCGTAATAGTGAGGGGATTTTTTCGGTGTAGCTAGGTCGCCTATTTAGCATCGCATTTGCATAGCCAATGCGTAAACACAGCACCTCTAAATAAGTGCACGATACGTGCATCAAATGTCGTCTTTAGTCTAAGTAACGATCATGCATTAACATTTTCAAAATATCTATTTGAGCCTGAAGCTCTTTACCTTTATTTGTATTGCGGATTTTTTTACGTTGTAATTCTTTATCAACAATCCGTTTAATTGACAGTTCGTCGATACCTTCGGAAAGAATTTTTTCTTTTGCGTTAAATTGTTGATGTGCAACGAGTTGCATTCCGAATGAATTATACAACAATGTATAGCCTGCAATGCCAGTTGTTGACTGATAAGCTTTTGAAAAGCCGCCATCAATGACAAGCATCTTTCCATCAGCCTTGATAGGATCTTCCCCATTAATTTCTTTCACTGGTGTGTGACCATTAATAATGCGTCCTTCATCTGGATTTAATCCGAAATCACTGAGCATTTTACGAACCATATTCACATCTTCACGAAGATGATAGTACGGATTCTTTTCTTCTTTATGAGAAGCTTTATCTTCAATAAAGTATCGTTCGAACGTAGTCATTGCACGTTTACCAAATAGTGAAGAATATTTCCCAGTCCATAAATACCAAACTAAATCAGTGGATAAGTCATCAGTATTTTCTTTTTCATCAAATGATTTACGGACATGATATTCAAACACATCTAATAACTCTTGGCCACTGTATGTCTGACCATCAATTTCGAATGATTCCATCTCACCATTTTCATCAACTGGAATACAACCATGAATGAGTAAATTGCCATTACAAGGTAAGTAAAGTGAGCCTTTACGCATCAAGAAAGACATATGACGACGTAATTTTTCAGATTGCTGGAATGACAATAATAGTTTGTTCATGACTTCTTCTTCTTCAGGTAGTAATTCTGCTGGGTTATCACGGTTAACAGTTTGGAAGCATGTATCTTTTAATGGATATGTTTTTCCATATACTGTTATTTCATTAGTATCATAATTAACTTTTTCTAGTACAAGTCGTTCGTCCATTTCAAAGTTTGGACGGCGCTTAATAACCGGTATTTCCAGTTTGAATTGAATCATCGCAATAGCTTGATGAATTTTAGTAATCTGACTTTCTTCGCGTTGTGTTAAACGTTCATGTTTGTCAGGTCTTTTTTTAGGTTTAAAAGCAGGATTATCTGCATCATAGTATTTTTCGGCTAATGTTAGCAAAGGTCTTAAATTAATACCGTAAGCATCTTCAACGATATCTAGATTGTCATAACGTGCACAAATACGTAGTAAATTAGCTAAACATACTTTAGACCCTGCATAAGCACCAACCCATAGCACATCATGATTACCCCATTGAATATCCAGAGAATGATAATTAATCAGCGTGTCCATGATTTTATCTGGTTGCGGGCCACGATCATAAATATCACCGACAACGTGTAAATGATCGACGACTAAGCGTTGTACAGAATACGCAAGCCCTATAATTAAATCATCCGCTTGCTTAAGCTCAATCACTTGATTTACAAGTGTTTCGTAGTAAGATTTTTTATTTTTGAATTCGTTGTTCTTATATAATAACTCTTCTACGATGAAAACGTATTGCTCCGGCAAGGCACGTCGAAGTTTTGAACGCGTATATTTTGAAGAACAATATTTAATTAGCTGAATGAGGTGTTCAATCGTCGTAATATACCAAACATTTAATTGTCCATAATTTTGAAAATCGCATTTAATAAGCTGCAATTTGTCTTCTGGATAGTAAACAAGAGCAGTCAAATCGTTAAGTTCTTTCGTTGATAACTTGTCTTTGAAAATATCATTAATTTTCGCTCGCACGTTCCCAGAACCGTTGCGTAATACGTGTTGGAAAGCTTCATATTCACCATGTAAATCGCTGACGAAATGCTCCGTACCTTTAGGCAATTCTAAAATAGATTCTAAATTAATAATTTCAGTCGCAAGCTTTTCTGGAGTATCGAAATGTTGAGATAATAAATCCAAATATTTCTTTTTTAATTCTCTTTCAGTAATTTGAGTCATTGTGTGTCACTCCTGTAGTATATTTCAATCATTGGTTTGTAAAATTAATACGCTTACAATGATTATCAAGAAAACGTTAACATTTTTCAATAAGTATGCTTGAATTGATAAAAATAGAGTAAACATATTGTGAATTTTAGTGTTGAGAATCTGTGGTTGTATCATTCATATTAGTAGCGTTGAAGTGTACCCGCATAAATATGAAGTGATAAAGTTGTTGAAGCGGCGTTGAAATATCATGATAGAGATATAAGCATCCCATCCTGGAGAAAAATTTATATATTAAAGCAGAGTTGAAATAGCTTGGCAGAGATACGATTATCATTTAAGTGAGCATATTTTGTACATTACAAGTGGGGGGGATTTTGGAATATATAAAAGATAGAATGAGTGGTATGCTGACATATCAAAAATCCCCGCACCATTATTTGGGTGAAGGGATTTGAAAATGATTTTGAATTACGATGGAATCTGTGTGTATTTATTCATCTAATACTTTAAGTTACTAAATATTTTTCTTCTTGAAAATAAATACTACAAGTATTAAGAAAATAGAAATATAAGCAATATTACCAATAAACAATTCATGAAGTTCTAATTTCGTCGACTTACTAAAGCCTTTTTCAACTGTTTGAAGCATAATATTCATCATATTAATAGGATTCCACTTTAGCCAGTCTATTTTTTCTAAAAGTGCCGTTTGAATAACTGCTAAAATAGAACTTGCAAAATAAAAAACAATACCTACAGCAATGGCTACTCCCGTTGAATTTGTTGCAGATGATAATAGCAACGTTAAGCTTAAAACTAACCAAACGCCAACAAATGTGCCTAAACTAACTAATAATAATTGATTCAATAAAGATAATTGATTACCGCTACTTTCAAATATATTTAAATCATTAAAGAATAAAGACCCAATAACAATTGAAGCAATAATTGTAATAACAAAATAAATTAAAGAAATAATAAATAATGTGATGATTTTGCTAACAATCATAGTTGTTCTTGAATATTCACGATAGAGTAAATTTTTAATCGTACCGTAATGAAATTCCATTGAAATGATTGTGCTTGCTTGAATAATTAATAAAAATGCAAACCATGAAAAACCATTATAAGCAGATGTGAAAGATTCCTGTGGCGTAAAAATTTTATTGTATTTTGTAGCAATATAACCTTGAGCAACCATTAGTAGAATAAAGACAATAGGTGCGATAAAAGTTGATTTCTTTTTAAATAATTTGAAACATTCTTGTTTAATTAAAGTTCCCATTTTATGCTTGATCCTCCTTTTCTATGATGTCTAGTAATACATTTTCTAAATCATTATCTTTAAATTGTTTAAGTTCTTCTTCCGATGTTTCTGTAACAATTTTACCTTTGTTAATAATAAGGATAGAGTTTGTGATTTTAACTAATTCACTTAAAATATGACTCGAAATTAAGAAAGTGACACCTTCTTGCGCTTTTTGGACAATCAATTCACGTACATCTCGCACAGCTTTTGGATCTAAGCCATTCATTGGTTCATCTAAGATAATAAATTGAGGTTCATTTAAAAATGCTATAGCAATTCCTAATTTTTGTTTCATACCAAGAGAATACGTTTTAGCTTTTTTATGAATGTATTCATCCATATGAAGTTGTGAGACAATTTTATCGATATCTTGAGTGTTTTTTGATTCGTTCAATAACTTCAAGTTTTCATATCCAGACATAAAAGGATATATTCCTGGATTTTCAATCAATGCACCGATATTGCTTTTGCTGTCCTTGCTGTTAATAACATTAAAATTCCCGCTTTGGAAACTAGAGTAACCTAATATAACTTTCATTAAAGTTGTTTTACCTGCACCATTCGCTCCAACAAGACCAACTATTTGTCCGCGTTTCAGCTTAAATGATACATCTTCGAGAATCGTTTTGTTGCCTATCTTCTTTGTTAAATGTTCTATTGTTAAAACATCCATATCACTATCTCCTTTGCTATTAAATAATCTGAATCTTAAGATTTTATATATAAAATTAATTTTATCATATAGCAAGTGTTATAAAAATATGGATTTAAAAAACTTAAATAATATAAAATATAAATATGAATACGAGTATTTTTGCGGCATGCAAATGGCATTGCTACATTTATTAAAATGCGCAATTTGTTATGAGTGACTTTTTTGAATAGAAGGCATATTAAAGTGACGAAAATAGTTTGTGTGTAAGACAGGGTAAATTCTGCTTATTTAAAATGATAGTTTGTATTATAGATGGATTTGTGAGATGGGTTTACGGAATAAATGGTGCATAACTAAGTAAATATATGTTAATTACAACAATATTTGACAAAAGTGGGAGTGACGACAATAATACAGTTAACCGGTTAACTAATGAAGAGGAGGAATAATAGTGGATATGAAGAGAGAAGTTATTTTAAAGTTACAACAATTTATTATAGAAAGAGAAAATGCCGATAAAAGAAGACAGTATAAAAAGGAAAATGAGGAACTGGATTTATCTCTAACACAATTTCATATCATAGAGTTGATTGATAATAATGATAAAGTGAATAATAAATTTTTGTCTGAAATGTTAAATGTATCAAAACCAGCAATTACTAAATCGATAAAAAAACTTTTAGCGAAAGACTTAGTAGTTGAATCGCACAATGAATTTAACAAAAGAGAAGTTAATTATTCATTAACACAAAAAGGGAAAAAATTATCTTATATACATGATGAATTACATGAAAAAGCGGTAAAAAAATATGAAGAAGTACTTAAAGTCTTTGATAATGATGAAATGGCAGTTATTGTAGAGTTTTTAAACCGTAGTATAGAAGAATTAAAAAAAGAAGAAGATGGTTTAAATGACTAATAGTAATATCAGATTATATATTCTAGGATTTTTAGCATTTTTCGCATCATTGATTCAAAACATATACACACCTATTATTCCGAGACTATATGACGATTTTCAAGTACCACTATTTTGGATAAATGCGACAGTTGGCGGTTTTATATTTATCGTTGCAGTTATGCAAATTGTACTTGGTAGAAGTATAGATTCTCGTGATTCTAAAAAAGTACTTTTAACGGGATTAGGAATAGTAATCATATCTAGCTTTATTTGTGCAGTGACACATAACTTTATATTATTTGCTATATCAAGGTTATTTCAAGCAATTGGTTGCGGAATTATTCCTCTCGTGACTTTAACTTTATTAGCCAAACTAAGTACAGATAATGGTAGAGCTCAAGCTATGGCGAACTATCAAATATTTTTATCATGTGCGCCAGCTTTGGCACCAATCCTAGGGAGTACTTTAGGTGCAAGATGGGATTATATTGGTATTTTTAGTTTTTTGCTTGTTATATCTATCGTATTATTTCTGATTATCTTTTTTATTGATATTCCAAATGTTGAAAAAGGGATTGTAAAATTAACTGAAAAAATTGAAGAAAAATATTTGACCGATAAAGTGTTTATTACTTTAGTTACATTGGGATTTTTAATATTTTTGACGTACTTTTCAATATTAGTTTATTTACCGACATTATTAAATAATACCTATGATATAGGCGTTGGAATATCAGGAGTTTTGTTTTTACCTATTACTGTTAGTGTTATATTAGGAAGTTTATTTTATAAGCGATTGTCAAAAAAATATAATGAAATAATGATACTTCGTGTTACTATAACTGGATTTGCTATATTTACGTTATTGTTTGGTTGGTTAAACGAATCAAATGTAATTATATTATCAGTAATTATATTTATATTAGGTACTTGTGTTGGTATTGTGCCAGCTTTGCTTTCTACTATAATTTCTAAAAGATTTGAACGTATAAAAGGAAAAGTGTTAGGTGTATTTAACTTTGTGAGATATATTGGAATGACTGTCGGTGCATTATTAATTGGTATCATTTCTCAGCCGTTGGTAGCCTTTTACTTCACAACTATAACTATCATGTTAATAATAATATTTCTTTATATAAAGATAGGTGACTTTCAACTAAAGTATGCCAAATAAACTTAAAAAAGCAGTGAATCATTTCAATAGATGGAATGATTCACTGCTTTTTGTTTATAGAAATTTAAAATTCATGCCTTTATGCTAACAACAATATTATTTTACTCTCTTACGTTTGCCTATGTAACGTATAGCAAAGTAAATGACTGCGATAATGATGACAACATACATAATACGTGAATATGTATGAAGACCAGTCATCAACATACCAAAGCTATCGCTCAACGTGCGTCCTAGTAAAATTAAACCGAAATTCCAAATTGTTGTACCTATTAATGAAATAACGGTAAATGTCACAACATTCATACGGTTTACACCGGCTGGAATGGTAATCAATACACGTAATACAGGTATAAAACGACAGATAAATACAGCCCATACGCCATACTTTTTAAACCAATCATTTGCTCGCTTTAAATCCTTACTTTTCAATTTAATCCACTTACCGTGTCGATCAATAAAGCGATATAGACGTTCTTCTGAAATCAAACGACAGATATAATATAAAATTAACAGCCCTATAAACGAGGCGATGGTTGCAATAATAAATAAGGTTAAAATTGATAAATGTGATTTAACAGACATAAGACCAGCAAATGTTAGAATAATTTCCGATGGTACGATAGGTAAAACATTTTCTAATAAAATTAATATAAAAATGGCTGCATACCCAAAACGACTAATAAATTCAGTGATAATTTGTTCCATTATTAAAAATAAGCTCCTTTAATTTTCAGCAATTGCAGACAAATAGAAACTGGATAAATTCAAATGAATAATGAATGATGTCGTATGCGATGTTGAAACAAGCATTTGTCTTAAAATGTATTATAAGCAATAAATCAAAAAATTGCTTGCTATAAGTACGAAAAGTCAACAAATGATCATCTAAATAACAGGCGCTGCACAATGAATGAGCAATGTAGTTTTATGCAATTTAAAATGAATGTCAAATATGTAAGAAAGCCTGCAACATACGTTTTAAAACACTAGTATTGCAGTATTTTTAATTAACAAATGATAGGCTACTATGTAACTAAAAGTTCCTTTATATCGTTTTAATAGCAAAAGTTAAGCGGAATTTAATAAAATTTTTATAGATTCTATTGTAAACGCTTTCCATGTCTGATAATATTATAAAAAATAACTTTGGTACAATTTTGTGACAAAGTAGGGGTGGACATGCCAGATGTCCGAAAATTTTAACGTTTCAGGGTAAGTTTTAAAAAATTAATTAGGGAAGTAGGAATAGTTATGAAGGAAAAACGAACTAACGTAAGGTGGATGTTCGCGCTTGCGTTCTTCTTTATTGGGGTTATTGCGTATATGGATAGAGCAAACATTTCATATATCGCTAAGCAAATGATGGATGATTTAGGGATGACAAAACCACAATTTGGTTTATTGGCATCATTCTTCTCTCTAGGTTATGCATTAATGCAAGTACCATCGGGGATGTTGGCTGAAAAATTCGGTCCACGTAAGATGATTACAATTGCATTAGTTTGGTGGAGTGCATTTACAATCTTAACGGGTATGATTAAGAACCACGGTTTAATTTATTTAGTGAGATTCTTATTTGGTGTGGGTGAGGCGCCAATGTACCCTTCTAATGCTGTGTTTAACTCATTTTGGTTCTCTAAAAATGAAAAAGGTAGAGCATCAAGTGCATTATTAGCAGGATCATATTTCGGACCTGTATTAGCACCAATAGTTACAATTGCTATTGTTAACGCATTTAACTGGCAAGCAGTATTTTACATTTTTGGTGCAGTAGGTATTTTAATGGCTGTATTATGGGCGATTATTGCCAAAGACTTACCTGAGCAACATAGAATGGTTAATGAAGCGGAGAAACGTTTCATTATGGAAAATCGTGATATCGTAGCTACTGAAAAGTCATCACCACCATGGAATGATTTCTTTAAGCGTTTTAGCTTCTATGCAATTGCAATTCAATACTTTGTTGTACAATTTATCATTACATTATTCTTAATTTGGTTACCGACGTATTTAACAGAAGTATTCCACGTTAACTTTAAAGAAATGAGCATTAGTTCATTACCTTGGTTATTAATGTTCTTCTTAATCTTATCAGCAGGTGCAATTTCTGACCGTGTATTAGGATTAGGTCGTTCAAAATTCGTAGCTAGAGGTGTCATTGCAATCGCAGGATTTATTGTATTTGCAGTTTCAATTATCTTTGCTGTACGTACAGGAAATTTATATGTAAGTATTTTCTGGTTATCACTAGGTCTTGGTGGTATCGGTATTTCAATGGGTATGAGTTGGGCAGCAGCAACTGATTTAGGACGTAACTTCTCTGGTACAGTATCAGGATGGATGAACTTATGGGGTAATATAGGTGCATTAATCAGTCCGCTATTAGCAGGTCTATTCGTAGAACATTTAGGTTGGACAATGACATTCCAATTGTTAATCGTTCCAGCAGTAATCGCTGTGATTATGTGGTTCTATGTGAAACCAGATCAACCTTTAATTGTTAGTGATGATAAAGCAATAGAAAAATAATTTAAACAAGCAGTAAGCTTTCACATTGTTGAGGCTTATTGCTTTTTTTACGTTGAAATTGAAACTTTTTAAAACCGATATGGTTTAAGATGAACGGGAAGTTATTAAAATGATATATGTAGAAGAAATAAAGTTTTAAAACATTAGTCAGGTAACGCTTGTAAAAGTACATTTAAATTTTAGGAGGTTATGCATATGAAGGAAAACTTAGAGAAATATATTAGAAGTTTGCCTCTTATAGGTCTAATTATAAGTATTTTTTTAATTATTTTATACTTCTTAATTTATCGAGTAGAAGGAAATTTTTGTGTAATCATTTTGTACTGCTTACTGCCATTATTTGTAAATACGTCACTATATATATTATACGTAAGCATCTTTCGATATTTTAAGAAATGAACTGACATCGAATGTCATTTTAAATAACGAATATAGGAACTATTCAAGCTTATGAGGCAAATATGTTTTATAAACTTTCTTAAATTCACTATAGTTTGGATCTTGAACCCTAGGAATAATATGAAGTAAATAGACACTAAGTTTATGTGAATGTATTTCTAACCCTAAATGTATAATTCACTAAAATAATCTCAACATGTCACAAATAAATTTTAACTAGCGCAAAAGTGGGCGACCAAAGGTTCAACGATGTTAAATAACATTAGAAAATAATTTTAATTGGACTTTAAAAGTTTTTAAATTTAGATAATTGAGCATAAGGTGTTATAATGACATATGTTGCGTAATTAAAATTTATAGCAACAAATTCATTTTAACTATGCTATTAAAAAGATTATGGAAATATTTTGACAAGGAAAGGAGAAGTCGAAATGACATCTTTTTGACATCACTCATAAAAATCAATCGACTTAACTTAGACTTTTATAAAGGTGTAAGACAGGGACTGTTAATGATTATTCCTGCAATAATCGGTTACTTATGTGGTAATTTCCAATTTGGATTATTAGTTGCAACTGGAACACTAGCCCATATTTATGTTTTTAAAGGTCCGTCGCGATCTAAGCTGAGAACTGTAATAATTTGTAATTTAGCGTTTGCAATATGTATGATGCTTGGTACGCTAACAGCCAAAACGCCACTCGTTTTTGGAATGACATTATTAATTGTTACGGTTATACCATTTTATATATTTACTGCCTTAAAAATAGCTGGACCGTCATCGACATTCTTCATTGTGACATTCAGTCTACCCATTAACTTACCTATAGCTCCCGAAGAAGCATTATATAGAGGCTTTGCGATTTTAGTAGGCGGTATACTTGCCACTATGATGGTGTTAATCACGATCGTATTTTCTAAAAACAAAGCTGAAGAACAAGCAATTCAAAATGATTTTAAACTCATATCTAAGTTGTTACACACTTATAATGATAAATTTGCTTTTTTAAAAGTAGCAAAAACAGCGGTGGATAGTTTTAAAGCATCTGATAAATTATTAATCACTTCTACTTCAAGTAACGATAAATTAAGTAGACGTTTCCAAAAATTATTATTATTACACACATCTGCCCAAGGGATTTATTCTGAACTGTTAGAGTTGAACGCTAAACAAATTCGACCATTGCCAGATGAGTTAATTGAAATGATGGATCATATCATTGCACAACTAGATAATAGTGATGAAAATGTAAGATATTGGCGAAAAGAAGTGACAGTAACAGAGGAATTTCAAAATTTATTCAACCATATATTGAAAATTGATGAAATGGTGCATGCAAATGAAGCGCGTATTGCGTATGAAGCAGACATGCGAAAACCTTTATATAGTAAACGCATTTATCAAAATTTAACATTAGACTCTATTGTTTTTAGAAATACATTGAGATATACAGCGATTATGATGATAGCGATATTTATTGCGTTAATGTTTAATTTTGAAAAAGCATACTGGATACCGTTATCTGCACATACAATATTACTAGGAACATCAACTATACATGCAATCGAGAGAGGTATGGCACGAGGTTTAGGTACTATTTTAGGTGTGTTAGTACTTTCTGTTATATTGCTATTTTCAATACCAACACCTGTTGCAGTAATTTTAATGGGCATTGCAGCATTATTTACTGAAGCATTGGTGGGAGCAAATTATGCGATTGCAGTAGTTTTTATTACAATACAAGTTATTTTAATGAACGGCTTAGCATCACAGAATTTAACAATTAACATTGCGTTTCCAAGAGTTATTGACGTTGCAATGGGTATTGTGATTGCAATCATAGGTTTATTTGTCCTTGGACAACGTACCGCATCCGCATTGTTTCCTAATGTAATGGCTGAAGTTGTTCGTAAAGAAGCAACGCTCTTCCATTATTTATTTTCTGAAAACCAATATAAAGATGATGTGTATCAGAAAAACACGGCCATGAACCTATCTGTGAAATTAAATAACATGACGCAAATTTATAATGCAGCTAATGGTGAATTATTTAGTGATAAGACATTGATTCAAAATTATTATCCTAGCTTATTCGCATTAGAAGAAATTAGCTTTATGTTAAATAGAGCCATGGCTAATAAAGATAGACTTACAATAAATGAACAATTAATGGGCGAGTATTTAGCAACATTTGAAAACATCGCTAAGCATTTAGAATTAAATACAGGATTAGAAATAAAGATATTACCAGATTTACCACAGTATAATTATATTCAATCAGCAATGATGAATATTCAACACAATGGTTTTCGTGAGAGAGATAAGAACGTTTAAAATAAAATATTTATCAGGTCAGACTAACGTTTGTCTGAAGTTATTATGACGGGAGTCTAAAAAATTGTGTTTAATATGTTTCATTTTATAATTATGGTGGTATATAACATGAATTATAACATATTGAAGGTTAAGGAAATGCCCTTTACAATGAAAGGTTACCCCGAAAAATGGAAAGAATTTGAAGTAATTAAACGGCAAAAAGCGATAGAAATTGCGAATGCAATGTTAAAAGAAGGATATCTTGAAAAAGATGTTGTTCCTATTGCGGCGAAAAAAGCGAAAGATTGGTATCGAGCGTTATCGAAAGAAGAAATCAAAGCATTAGAAGAAGAGAACTTCGTACAATTCCATACAGCAACAATGGAAAAAACAGAGGTGGATAGTGAATATGCAACAACTGATAATGAAGAACATATTCAAGAACAATCAAATCAAGATAAATCGTACTTTGATAGCGAATCAATTAGCAACCAAAGTGGTGGCGTTCGACAAAGAGAACCGCTTATGGATGGTCCACATCCAAAAGTTGTGGAATCATTTAAAGACGTATAACATCTCTATCAATTAAGCACTTGTACCTATATAACGGTAACAGGTGTTTTTTTGCGTTAAATCATTTTAAAATTACTTCCTATAATTGAAGGTTTTGATACAAAATTCGAATTGTTTGAGTTTCTTTGAGCTGTTTCAGTATCAGCCCAAAGTTCGATAGTGTATTAGTATTATCTTAATAAAATGTTAGGTACAATAAAGATGATTATATATCGGAGGTAAGTATAAAAATGTATGTAGATCGAAAACCATCACTATATTTAGAGGATTTGCGACATGATTTTAAAAATAGTTTAAGTAAATTTGAAAATGGTGATGAAGCATTTGATACGTTATTAGGTTTCGTAGAGTTAGTTCATATTTATTCATCAGCACTAAAGGAAATAAGCACTAAACTGAGTATTTTAGACGACAATTTCAATCACATTTATAAACACAACCCTATACATCATATGGAGCGACGTGTGAAAGAAATGCGTAGTTTAATAGAAAAGCTTAATCGTAAAGGATTACAGATTAGCGCAGAAACTGCCAAAGAACACATACTGGATATTGCCGGAATTCGCGTAGTATGTAATTACTTAGATGATATTTATTTGATTGAAGAGATGTTGCTTAAACAAGAAGACGTACAATTGATAAAACGTAAAGATTATATTCAGCACCCTAAAGAAAATGGTTACCGCAGTTTACATATCGTTGTATCAATTCCAGTCTTTTTAGCAGAACGCGTTGAGGTATTGCCTGTTGAAATTCAAATTAGAACGATAGGTATGGATATGTGGGCAAGTTTAGAACATAAAATACGTTATAAAAACAATGCAGAGACGGAAAAGTATCGAGATTTATTGAAAGAATGTGCGACAGAGATTACTGAAGTTGAAGATAAATTACAACAAATTCATTCTGAAATAACAGAGTAGACGTTTAGTAGGAGTGTTGCTTAATTTGAGTGATTTTGTAAATCAACATGGTACGAAATCACAAAAATAAGACGCCTAGTATAATAAATTCCTTTAAAATGTGGAAATTGTACTTGCTCGTGACGTCGGGTCATCAACTATGGTGATTGTAGGAGGTGGAATCTATGTCTAACTATTCGACTGGAGAACTCGCAAAATTATGCAATGTGACAACACGAACGATTCAATATTATGATCGCAAAGGTATTTTGAAACCACAAGGATTTACAGAAGGAAAGCGTCGTGTATATACAGAACAACAGCGACAAACATTAGAGTTAATCTTATTGCTTAAAGATTTAGGTTGTGCGTTAAGCGATATAGATATGTTGCTAAAAGGTGAAGGTACTTTGAAGACACTCAATACCTTACTAACTATGAAACAACAAGAAATTAATCAACAAGTCAAACAGCAACAAGCGGTATTAGACAAAATTAAAAATGTTCAATATTACGTAAATGAAGCGTCGACGTCTCCAATCACACATTTAAAAGACATAGAGCATGTCATGAGTAAATCAGCTGAAATGAAAAGTATTCGTCGTAACATTTGGATTAGTGCTGGTATTATAGGAATAATTCAATATTCTAGCATTATGAGTTCAATCTTGATGAAAAACAAATGGCCGTTTTTAATTGCTTTACCATTTATGATCGGTTATGGCATTGGTATTACTATCTACTATCAACGCAAAGTTGCCTATTTATGCCCTAACTGCCAGCATATATTCTCACCGTCTTTGTGGGCAGTTATCAAAGCGAAACATACAGCGACAACACGTCGATTCGAATGTCCAAACTGTCATGAAACGCATTATTGCATTGAAGTACCTAAAACACATATGAGTACAGAACAATTAGAAATATCCCGCATACAACATAACAATTAAATCATTCGTGTGATAGTGACCATTCCCTTTGAATTTACATCGAAAAGGGATGGTCACTATTTTAGTACGCGTAAAGAAAGCGCTTGCAAACACTTGAGAACTATATTAACATACTTGTATACAAGTATGTCGTGTAATGAAGGAGTGGCTTTGATGATGTATGGATATCCAGAGAAATGGTTGGAAGGTATGACAACTGGAGAAAGTATCGCAGCAGAATTACGCTTAGGCATTGTGAATGGTCACATAGCTGAAGGTACGTTACTCACTGAAAATCAAATGGCAAAGCAATTTAATGTGAGTCGTTCGCCAATTCGAGATGCATTTAAATTATTGCAACAAAATCAACTCATCCAATTAGAAAGAATGGGTGCACATGTGTTGCCGTTTGGGGAACAAGAAAAGAAAGAAATGTACGATTTGCGACTGATGCTAGAGTCATTTGCATTTTCAAGAGTTAAAAATCAAGAGCGACTACCTATCGTAAAAGAAATGAAGAAACAACTTGAAATGATGAAAGTGGCAGTAAAATTTGAGGATGCAGAATCATTTACGAAGCATGACTTTGAATTTCATGAAACATTAATCAAAGCATCTAATCATCAATATTTAAACTCATTTTGGAGTCATTTAAAACCAGTAATGATGGCACTCGTTTTAACATCCATGCGACAACGTATGCAACAAAACCCGCAAGATTTTGAACGCATACATTATAATCATCAAGTGTTTATTGATGCAGTGGAACAATACGACAGTCAAATTTTGAAAGAAGCGTTTCATTTAAATTTCGACGATGTTGGTAAAGATATTGAAGGATTTTGGTTGAATTAAAATGAAAAGAAAGAAGGATTTGTCATGAAATATATGATTGGTGTCGATATTGGAACGACGAGTACCAAGTCAGTCTTATATGATGAAAATGGAACTTTCATCATGAAACATCAAATCGGCTATGATTTACACACACCAAACGTTGATGTCTCAGAAGAAAACCCAGATGAATTATTTGATGCGGTATTAATGACGATTAAATACATAATGAGGGAATCGAAAGTTAATCAAGACGATATTAAATTTGTGTCATTTAGTGCGCAAATGCATAGCTTGATTGCGATGGATCAGCAACATCAAAGATTAACAAATAATATTACTTGGGCAGATAACCGCGCTGCAAAATATGCAACAGTAATAAATGAAGTGCATGATGGCAATGCGATTTATCAGCGAACAGGTACGCCTATACATCCTATGTCGCCATTAGCGAAGATTTTTTGGATGAAACATGAATGGCAAGATGTATTTCAACGTACTGCTAAGTTTGCAGATATTAAAACATACATTTTCTATCATTTATTTGATAGATATATCATTGATTATTCAATGGCTTCCGCAACAGGGATGTTTAATTTAGAAACATTAGATTGGGATGTTGGGGTATTAGAATTGCTTGGTATTTCCGAGGAAATGTTGCCGGAATTAGTTCCAACAACGTATGTGATGAAAGGTATGAAAAAACGTTATGCAACATTAATGGGGCTTAATGAAGATACACCGTTTGTTATTGGTGCGAGTGATGGGGCCCTTTCTAATTTGGGTGTCAATAGTGTTGGTAAAGGAGAAGTAGCTGTCACAATCGGTACATCTGGAGCGATTCGTACAGTGATAGATAAACCACGTACTGATTACAAAGGTAGAATATTTTGTTATGTCTTAACAGAGGACCACTACGTCATTGGAGGCCCTGTAAATAATGGTGGTGTCGTATTGAGATGGTTGCGCGATGAGTTGTTAGCAAGCGAAGTTGAAACTGCGAAACGTCTCGGTGTTGATCCTTATGATGTTTTAACTCAAATTGCAAAGCGTGTTAAACCAGGTGCAGATGGTTTAATATTCCATCCCTATTTAGCTGGAGAACGTGCACCGCTTTGGAACGCAAATGCAAGAGGTTCATTCTTCGGTTTAACTTTATCTCATAAAAAAGAACATATGATTCGCGCTGCATTAGAAGGTGTTCTTTACAATTTGTATACCGTCTATCTTGCGCTTATTGAAGTAATGAATGAAACACCTAAGATGATAAAAGCAACAGGTGGTTTTGCGAAAAGTGAAGTATGGCGTCAAATGATGTCAGATATATTTGACACAGAGTTAGTGGTTCCTGAAAGTTATGAAAGTTCATGCTTAGGTGCCTGCGTACTCGGGCTTAAAGCTGTAGGTGACATTGAAGATTTTTCAATCGTTTCATCGATGGTCGGTGCCACAAACAATCATACGCCGATTAAAGAAAATGTCGCTGTTTATCAAGAGCTCGTATCCATTTTTATCAATTTAAGTCGTTCTTTAACAGAGAATTATGAACAAATTGCAGATTTTCAACGCCAACATATGGCTGAAAATAAAACACAATAAATACGTCACTCAAGCATCTTAGATAAAGTTGTTGTGCCATGACTACTATATATTATGTGGAATACGTGCGCGACGACGGTGTTACATTCTATTGAAAAGAGAAAGAGGGGAATGTCATGTTTAACGAAATATGGCCGTTAATCAGTGTTGTTTTAGGTATCGTTATTTTATTAGTATTAATTATTGGGTTTAAATTAAATACATTTATTTCATTAATTATCACATCAATGATTACAGCATTAATGCTAGGTATACCATTGACTAAAATTATGGAGACGATTGAGAAAGGAATGGGCAGTACGCTCGGCCACATTGCACTGATATTCGGTTTAGGTGCCATACTTGGGAAATTACTTGCTGATGGTGGTGGTGCAACTCGAATTGCAGACACGTTGATTCAAAAATTTGGTCAAAAACATGTACAATGGGCAATGCTTGTTGCAGCATTTATCGTCGGGATTGCATTGTTCTTTGAAGTAGGTTTAGTCTTATTGATTCCATTAGTATTTACAGTAGCAAAACGCGCAAATGTTTCAGTGTTAAAACTAGGGCTACCTATGGTAACAGCCTTATCAGTGACACATGGCTTTTTACCACCACATCCAGGACCGGTAGTCATCGCAAAAGAATTAAAGGCGAATGTAGGAGATGTATTACTATACGGTATGATTATTGCCATTCCAGTTACACTCATTGCAGGACCTATATTTAACAAAGTTGCACAAAAAATGATTCCGTCTGCGTATACACGAGAAGGCGATATTTCAGCGTTAGGTGCACAAAAAGAATTTACGGATCAAGAGATGCCAGGATTTGGTATGAGTTTATTAACAGCAACATTACCAGTTATATTAATGTTAGTGTCTACGATAACGCAACTTGTAACCGGGCACGACAAACCTACAAATCTATTTGAATCTATCATTTATATGATAGGAACAGCAGGGACAGCCATGCTAATAGCAGTATTATTTGCAATCGTTACGATGGGATTAATGAGAAAACGTAAGATGAATCATATTATGGAATCAGTAACGAATGCGATTTATCCAATCGGAATGATGTTATTGATTATTGGCGGTGGCGGTACATTTAAACAAGTATTAATTGACGGTGGTGTCGGAAATACAATTGCTAAAATGTTTGAAGGTACAGAGATGTCTCCGATTTTACTAGCATGGATTGTTGCAGCTGTGCTACGTATCGCATTAGGTTCGGCTACAGTAGCTGCGATTTCAACTACAGGTATTGTCTTACCATTATTACAATCATCAGATGTAAATGTTGCATTAGTTGTACTTGCGATAGGTGCAGGTAGTGTGATTTTGTCTCATGTAAATGACGCAGGATTTTGGATGTTTAAAGAATATTTTGGTTTAACTGTAAAAGAAACATTCCTAACATGGTCATTATTAGAAACGATTATTTCCGTTTCAGGTATCATCTTCATTTTATTCATCAGCTTATTTGTTTAACTAAATATTAAGTAAACGTGTTTTTAGGTAATTACAATATATTGCCTTGAAACACGTTTATTTTTATGCAGAAAATCGTCTGAAATACTCAGAATCCGAACGATATAAAAAGTATATTGGATATTTTTGAGTAATGAAAGGCGTTTCAAGACATGTTTTTGTGCGTATTGTACAGGCGATAATTATGAAACGTTTAGTATATTGTTTTAAATTAGATAATGGTGAATTTAATTTAAAAAATAAGTATAAAAAATAAAAGCCTTGTGTGACAAGGGTTTATGATAACTTGAATACAATTTATAGATATATTTCAAATAATAAAATTATCAATTAACATAAAATTAATGACAATCTTAACTTTTCATTAACTCGCTTTTTTGTATTGCTTTTAAAAACCGAACAATATAGACTTGCATTTATTAAGTTTAAAAAAATTAATGAATTTTGCATTTAAAGGGAGATATTATAGTGAAAAATAATCTTAGGTACGGCATTAGAAAACATAAATTGGGAGCAGCATCAGTATTCTTAGGAACAATGATCGTTGTTGGGATGGGACAAGACAAAGAAGCTGCAGCATCAGAACAAAAGACAACTACAGTAGAAGAAAATGGGAATTCAGCTACTGATAATAAAGTAAGCGAAACACAAACAACTACAACTAACGTTAATCATATAGAAGAAACTCAATCATATAACGCAACAGTAACAGAACAACCGTCAAACGCAACACAAGTAACAACTGAAGAATCACCAAAAGCAGTACAAGCACCACAAACTGCACAACCAGCAAATGTAGAAACAGTTAAAGAAGAGGTAGTTAAGGAAGAAGCGAAACCTCAAGTTAAGGAAACGACACAACCTCAAGACAATAGCGGAGATCAAAAACAAGTAGATTTAACACCTAAAATGGCTACACAAAATCAAGCAGCAGAAACACAAGTTGAAGTGGCACAGCCAAGAACAGTATCAGAAAGTAAACCACGTGTGACAAGATCAGCAGACGTAGTGGACGCTAAGGAAGCTAGTGACGCGAAAGTGGAAACGGGTACAGATGTGACAAGTAAAGTTACAGTAGAGAGTGGTTCTATTGAGGCGCCTCAAGGAAATAAAGTAGAACCGCATGCTGGTCAACGTGTCGTATTGAAATACAAATTGAAATTCGAAAAGGGTTTACACAAAGGGGATTATTTTGATTTCACCTTGTCTAATAATGTAAATACTTATGGAGTTTCAACAGCTAGAAAAGTACCAGAAATCAAAAATGGTTCAGTCGTAATGGCGACAGGACAACTTCTTGGAAATGGGAAAATTAGGTATACATTTACAGATTATATTGATTATAAAGTAAATGTGACTGCTGATTTAGAAATCAATTTATTTATTGACCCTAAAACTGTACAAAGCAATGGACAACAAACAATAACTTCAACGTTGAATGATAAGGAAACAAAAAACACATTGCCAATAGAATATAATCCAGGAGTAAGTAATAGCTATGCTAATGTAAATGGTTCTATTGAAACTTTCGATAAAGGAAATAATAAATTCACTCATGTGGCTTACATAAAGCCACAAAATGGGCATAAATCAGATAGCGTTTCAATTACTGGTACATTAACTCAAGGTAGTAAAGCAGATGGGAAGGCTCCTACTGTAAAAGTATATGAAGTTTTAAAGGATGCTAATGAATTACCACAAAGTGTATACGCAAATGTATCAGATTCTTCAATGTTTAAAGATGTAACTGAGGAAATGAAAGATAAATTAAAAGTAGAAAATAATGGGAACTATAAATTAGATATTGAAAAATTAGAAAAAAGTTATGTTATACACTATGACGGTGAATACTTAAGTGGGTCAGATCAAGTGAACTTCAGAACACACATGTTTGGATATCCAGAACAGCAGTATAAGTATTACTATACTCATTTAGGATACAAACTTACATGGGATAATGGATTAGTTTTATATAGTAATAAAGCAAAAGGCGATGGCACAAATGGAACAATAACAGAATCGAATAATATGACATTTGATGAAGAATATGGAACTGGAGTTATTACAGGTCAATATGATAAGAATTTAGTAACTACTGTTGAAGAAGAATATGATTCTTCAACTCTTGACATTGATTACCACACAGCTATAGATGGTGAAGGTGGTTATGTTGATGGATACATTGAAACAATAGAAGAAACGGATTCATCAGCTATTGATATCGATTACCATACTGCTGTGGATAGCGAAGCGGGTCACGTTGGAGGATACACTGAATCCTCTGAGGAATCAAATCCAATTGACTTTGAAGAATCGACACATGAAAATTCAAAACATCACGCTGATGTTGTTGAATATGAAGAAGATACAAACCCAGGTGGTGGTCAAGTAACAACTGAGTCTAACTTAGTTGAATTTGACGAAGAGTCTATAAAAGGTATTGTAACTGGCGCAGTGAGCGACCATACAACAATTGAAGATACGAAAGAATATACAACTGAAAGTAATCTTATCGAACTAGTGGATGAATTACCTGAAGAACATGGTCAAGCTCAAGGTCCAATCGAAGAGATTACTGAAAATAACCATCATATTTCTCATTCTGGTTTAGGAACTGAAAATGGTCACGGTAATTATGGCGTGATTGAAGAAATCGAAGAAAATAGCCACGTTGATATTAAGAGTGAATTAGGTTACGAAGGTGGCCAAAATAGCGGTAACCAGTCATTCGAGGAAGACACAGAAGAAGACAAACCGAAATATGAACAAGGTGGTAATATCGTAGATATCGATTTCGATAGTGTACCTCAAATTCATGGTCAAAATAATGGTAACCAGTCATTCGAAGAAGATACAGAGAAAGACAAACCTAAGTATGAACAAGGTGGTAACATCATTGATATCGACTTCGACAGTGTGCCACAAATTCATGGATTTAATAAACATAATGAAATTATTGAGGAAGATACAAATAAAGATAAGCCAAATTATCAATTCGGTGGACACAACAGTGTTGATTTTGAAGAAGATACACTTCCAAAAGTAAGTGGTCAAAATGAAGGTCAACAAACGATTGAAGAAGATACAACGCCGCCAACACCAGAAGTACCGAGTGAGCCGGAAACACCAACACCACCGACACCAGAAGTACCAAGTGAGCCGGAAACGCCAACACCACCGACACCAGAGGTACCAAGTGAGCCGGAAACACCAACACCACCAACGCCAGAAGTGCCAAGTGAGCCAGGTAAGCCAACACCACCAACGCCAGAGGTACCAGCTGAACCTGGCAAACCAGTACCACCCGCAAAAGAAGAACCTAAAAAGCCTTCTAAACCAGTGGAACAAGGTAAGGTAGTAACACCTGTCATTGAAATCAATGAAAGGGTTAAAGCAGTGGCACCAACTAAACAAAAACAATCTAAGAAATCTGAACTACCTGAAACAGGTGGAGAAGAATCAACAAACAAAGGTATGTTGTTCGGCGGATTATTTAGTATTCTAGGTTTAGCATTATTACGCAGAAATAAAAAGAATCACAAAGCATAATCAATCCAAAATTGACGGGTTTATTTCATAATTTATATGAAGTAAGCCTGTTTTTTTAGATTAAATCAAATTTATAATAGAAAATTAGAGTGTTTTCTGATCGCTTCATTGGTTTATGTCTGATGATTGATAACGAACTGAGAGATAAAGTTAGAATTTAAAGCTAGTTTGTAACTACAAATAAGATTGGATCAATAAGACAAATTTGATAAATGCAATTATTAACTAGATGCAAATTTAGTTAAATTTAAAATGTCGTCTTGAAATACGGCTATTTCTGTATGAAGAATCATTAAAATAAAACAAAAACCGAACGATATAAAAATTATATTGGCGTTATTAATACAATGAAAGGCGTTTCAGTAACTTGTTAATGATGCATTGTACAGGCGATTATTATGTATGCTTTAGTATATTGTTTTAAATTAGATGAATTTGAATTTAATTTAAAAAGTAAGTATAAAAAATACAAGCCTGTTATATCAAGGTATTCAAGAGCTTTGTATGCAATATATATGTGAGTTCCAAATAATAAAAACTCATTATACATAAAGTTAACAACAATCTTAACTTTTTATTAACTCGCTTTTTTTCATTGCTTTTAAAAACCGAACAATATAGAATTGCATTTATTGAGTTAAAAAATAAATGAATTTTACATTTAAGGGAGAATATTATAGTGAAAAGCAATCTTAGATACGGCATAAGAAAACACAAATTGGGAGCGGCCTCAGTATTCTTAGGAACAATGATCGTTGTTGGAATGGGGCAAGAAAAAGAAGCTGCAGCATCGGAACAAAACAATACTACAGTAGAGGAAAGTGGGAGTTCAGGTACTGAAAGTAAAGCAAGCGAAACACAAACAACTACAAATAACGTTAATACAATAGATGAAACACAATCATACAGCGCGACATCAACTGAGCAACCATCACAATCAACACAAGTAACAACAGAAGAAGCACCAACAACTGTGCAAGCACCAAAAGTAGAAACTTCGCGAGTTGATTTGCCATCGGAAAAAGCTACTGATAAGGAAATAGCGGGAACTCAAGTTGACACAGCTCAACCAAGTAACGTCTCAGAAATTAAACCAAGAATGAAAAGATCAGCTGACGTTACAGCAGCTTCAGAGAAAGAAGTAGTGGAAGAAGCTAAGGTGACAGGTACAGATGTAATAAATAAAGTGAAAGTTACTGAAAGCTCTTTAGAAGGACATAAACAAGGAACAAATGTTGTTAATCCTCATAACGCTGAAAGAGTAACCTTAAAATATAAATGGAGCTTTGAAGAAGGAATTAAGGCGGGAGATTATTTTGATTTCACATTAAGTAATAATGTTGAAACTCATGGTATCTCAACACTACGTAAAGTTCCAGAAATAAAAAGTTCAGCGGATAATCAAGTTATGGCAAATGGCCAAGTTATAAATGAACGTAAAATTCGCTATACATTTACTGATTATATAAATAACAAAAAAGATTTAACTGCTGAATTAAACTTAAACCTATTTATCGACCCAACAACAGTGACAAAGCAAGGGAGTCAAAAAGTTGAAGTAACACTAGGTCAAAATAAAGTCTCAAAAGAATTTGATATCAAATATTTAGACGGTGTTAAAGATAGAATGGGGGTTACTGTTAATGGGCGAATTGATACTTTAAATAAAGCAGAGGGGAAATTTAGCCATTTTGCATATGTGAAACCTAACAACCAGTCGTTAAGCTCTGTGACAGTAACTGGTCAAGTAACATCTGGATATAAACAAAACGCTAAAAATCCAACAGTTAAAGTATATAAACACATTGGCTCAGATGAATTAGCTGAAAGTGTTTATGGAGATTTAGAAAATACAATGAAATTTCAGGATGTAACAGGGGAAGTTACTTTACAATATACAGATAATGGTGGTTATTCTTTAAACTTTAATAATTTAGATCAAAGTAAAAATTATGTAATAAAGTATGAGGGAGACTATGATTCAAATACTAACGCATTAGAGTTTCAAACACATCTTCTTGGTTATTATAACTATTACTATTATAATACAAGTAATTTAACTTGGAAAAATGGCGTTGCATTTTACTCTAATAATGCTAAAGGCGACGGCAAAGATAAGCCAAATGATCCTATCATTGAGAAGAGTGAACCAATTGATTTAAACATTAAATCAGAGCCACCAGTGGAGAAGCATGAATTGACTGGTACAATCGAAGAAAGTAACGATTCTAAGCCAATTGATTTTGAATATCATACAGCTGTTGAAGGTGTAGAAGGTCATGCTGAAGGTATTGTAGAAACTGAAGAAGATTCTATTCATGTAGACTTTGAAGAATCGACACATGAAAATTCAAAACATCACGCTGATGTTGTTGAATATGAAGAGGATACAAACCCAGGTGGTGGCCAAGTAACAACTGAGTCTAACTTAGTTGAATTTGACGAAGAGTCTACAAAAGGTATTGTAACTGGCGCAGTGAGCGACCATACAACAGTTGAAGATACGAAAGAATATACAACTGAAAGTAATCTGATTGAACTAGTAGATGAACTACCTGAAGAACATGGTCAAGCACAAGGACCAATCGAGGAAATCACTGAAAACAATCATCATATTTCTCATTCTGGTTTAGGGACTGAAAATGGTCACGGTAATTATGGCGTGATTGAAGAAATCGAAGAAAATAGCCACGTTGATATTAAGAGTGAATTAGGTTACGAAGGTGGCCAAAATAGCGGTAACCAGTCATTCGAGGAAGACACAGAAGAAGACAAACCGAAATATGAACAAGGTGGTAATATCGTAGATATCGATTTCGACAGTGTACCTCAAATCCAAGGTCAAAATAATGGTAACCAGTCATTCGAAGAAGATACAGAGAAAGACAAACCTAAGTATGAACAAGGTGGTAATATCATTGATATCGACTTCGACAGTGTGCCACAAATTCATGGATTCAATAAACATAATGAAATTATTGAGGAAGATACAAATAAAGATAAGCCAAATTATCAATTCGGTGGACATAACAGTGTTGATTTTGAAGAAGATACACTTCCAAAAGTAAGCGGTCAAAATGAAGGTCAACAAACGATTGAAGAAGATACAACGCCGCCAACACCACCGACACCGGAAGTGCCAAGTGAGCCGGAAACACCAACACCACCGACACCGGAAGTGCCAAGTGAGCCGGAAACACCAACACCGCCAACACCAGAAGTACCAAGTGAGCCGGAAACACCGCCAACACCGCCAACACCAGAGGTACCAAGTGAGCCAGGCACACCAGTACCACCAACACCAGAGGTACCAGCTGAACCTGGTAAACCAGTACCACCCGCAAAAGAAGAACCTAAAAAGCCTTCTAAACCAGTGGAACAAGGTAAGGTAGTAACACCTGTTATTGAAATCAATGAAAAGGTTAAAGCAGTGGCACCAACTAAACAAAAACAATCTAAGAAATCTGAACTACCTGAAACAGGTGGAGAAGAATCAACAAACAAAGGTATGTTGTTCGGCGGATTATTCAGCATTCTAGGTTTAGCATTATTACGCAGAAATAAAAAGAATGACAAAGCATAATTAAACAAAAATTGACAGGTTTATTTCATAAATTATATGAAGTAAGCCTGTTTTTTTATATTAAATCAAATTTCCCAAGAAATAATTACATACTCAATGACACTATGAAGGCGTTCTAATTAGTGTTAAAATGACGTTGATACATAGATTTAATACTTAGGAAAAGGAGCACATTAACTTTGAAAAAAATAAAAAAGGCAATCATTCCCGCTGCTGGTTTAGGGACTAGATTTTTACCAGCAACTAAAGCGATGCCAAAGGAAATGCTTCCTATCTTAGATAAACCCACAATACAATATATCGTTGAAGAAGCTGCAAGAGCTGGAATTGAAGATATTATTATAGTAACAGGTCGCCATAAACGCGCGATTGAAGATCATTTTGATAGTCAAAAAGAATTAGAAATGGTGTTAAAAGAAAAAGGTAAATCTGAATTACTAGAAAAAGTTCAGTATTCAACGGAACTTGCGAATATTTTTTATGTAAGGCAGAAAGAACAAAAAGGTTTAGGGCATGCGATTAGTTCTGCGCGTCAATTTATCGGCAATGAACCATTTGCGGTATTATTAGGTGACGATATTGTTGAATCTGAAGTGCCAGCAGTGAAACAGTTGATTGACGTTTATGAAGAAACGGGGCACTCAGTTATAGGTGTTCAAGAAGTTCCGGAAGCAGATACTCATCGTTATGGAATTATTGATCCATTAACTAAAAATGGACGTCAGTATGAAGTGAAAAAGTTTGTTGAAAAGCCAGCACAAGGTACGGCACCATCAAACCTAGCTATTATGGGACGTTATGTACTAACACCTGAAATTTTCGATTATTTAAAAACGCAAAAAGAAGGCGCAGGTAACGAAATTCAGTTAACAGATGCGATTGAGCGTATGAATAACGATAACCAAGTGTATGCATATGACTTCGAAGGCGAACGTTATGACGTTGGAGAAAAATTAGGCTTCGTTAAAACTACCATAGAATATGCATTGAAAGATGACAGTATGCGAGAAGAATTAACACGATTTATTAAAGAATTAGGTTTGTGACATTAAAAAGCATAAATTTTTCTATATTAATGCAACTTTGTATTCGTACAAGGTTGTATTTTTTTCGCAAACAATGCTTATTGGCAGTAAACCATTAAATCTAACCAACACACTATCGCAACCATTTATGGGTATTTTGTAATTTTATAAAAGCAAACGTAGAATAATGCGATAAGTAATAATGCTATCGTTAAAAATAAGAATGACAATGCAATAAAATCATATTCAAAGCATAGAATTGCAGACATTAAAAATACTGCACTCAAACTGATACATAACGCAAATATATATGCAATTTGGTTCTTGTGTTTATCTGCAATGGTCGTTTGATTTATATAAGAAATTAGTGTGAAATCTTTAGTTATTGCGACATAAATGCCTAATATAACCATACTGATACAGAACACGATAGAAACTACGATGTTGACGGTCATTGTTGCACCTTCCCGATAGAATATAATGTACTGTCTTTTAGTAATGGATGCGTTTCTTATATATGTATGTTTCTAAAAAACAGTACGTTTTTATCATTTTTTAATTTATTAGTTGAATGAATGGGGTTATGAAAAAGGAAGTTTTAATCTTTTGTCATGAAATAAATGGGATGAATATCACGACTAGAAGTAATGTTACGAACAGGAGCGTATAAATCTAGAGACGCTAAATTCGACATAGTATGTTGCTCAATTATGGCTGATGATGAATTTAAAGTATGTGCGTTGGAACTGTCGGATTTTTGTTCATAATGTTTTGCATATTGTGCCATGATGAATAGTGTAAAAATAAATAAAACAATAAGAGATATAATGCCCATAATCAAAAGTATTTGTTTAGAGCCTTTCATTATTTCACATCCTTTCTAAAATATATTTGTAACTAAATTTAAAATAGTTATTTTTGTAATTCTAAACCTTTTTCATCGCGAAAACAATTAAATAGGTCGCGGTATTAATTATTATATTATTACCGCTTAATATGAAAAATACATGAAAATTAATTTTCTAATATACTTTTGAAAAATTATTACAAATTAGCCCCTTCAAAACGCGAAAACATAAGGATTCTAGTTTCAAAAGGGCTGATAAGTATAAAATGAAATGTAATATTTCGATGTATAAAATTTTTAATTAGCTAAAAATCATCGCATTAATTTTTTGAGCTACATCATCAAAATTCGGACATTTTAACGACACATATAATTTAATTTTAGGTTCAGTACCAGAAGGACGTAAAGCGATAAATCCTTCGTCAAATAAGACACGAATAACATTTGATTTAGGAGAATTAATCTGCGACGTTGTATCTTTGTCCAACTGATAAACCTCGCTAGTTAAATAATCTTCAATTGCTTTCACTTTCAGTCCTTGAATCTCTTGCGGTGGATTTGAACGGAAATGTGTCATAATTGATTCAATTTTTTTCTTACCTTCTAATCCTTCTAGCGTATGCGAGAATAATGTATCCTCATGTCTACCAACAGTTTGATAAATCTGTTCTAATTCATCTTTCAATGTTTTGCCATATAATTTTAACTCAGAAGCGTATTTTATAATAAGTGGCACAATTTGTACGGCATCTTTATCACGTACAAAAGGCTCTGATAAAAAACCGTAACTCTCTTCAAAGGCGAAAATCATATTTTGATGATCGTCCAGTTGTCTTATTTCCTGAGCAATAAATTTAAAGCCAGTCAGCACCTCTTTGTATTCAACATTATTATAGCGTGCTAATGACTTTGTTAACTCACTACTTACAATAGATTGAATCATTAAGCGGTGACGTAATTGAGACGTTTGTTGAATACGATAATTAAGTAACAGCGCACCAATTTGGTTGCCATTAAAATACGTGATATGACCATGTGCATCACGTTCAGCAATACCAAGTCGATCCGCATCAGGGTCAGTTGATATTAATAAGTCTGCATGACTTTTATTTGCAAGTTCGACTGCTTGATCAAAAGCGCGATGATCTTCAGGATTAGCACTTTGAACTGAGCTGAAATTCGGATCAGGTTTACATTGTGCTTCTACAAGATTAAATTGATTGAAATTCAAAGATTTTAATAACTTAGGTACAATCGGAACACTTGTACCATGCAAACTAGTGAACACAACTTGTAAATCAGATTTAGGAATATAGCCAATCATATTTTGAATGTGTTTCATATAGTCATCAGTTACAGATTTCGGAAATGGCTTGATATAAGATGTATTTTGTTTTGAAATAGGTATATCAATCTGTAATGGATCGCCAACTTCTTCGATATAACGACTTGCAAGCTCAGATGCATCAGTCGATAGTTGCGCGCCATCAGAACCATATACTTTAATGCCATTATAGTCTTTCGGATTATGACTTGCTGTAATCATAATGCCAGCAGTAGTATTAAGATTGCGCACCGCGAACGATAATTCCGGTGTCGTTTTATATGTATCAGGTAAATAAACTGTTATTTGATGGTTTGCTAATACATTAGCAATAATTTGGGCGAATTCAGTTGAAAGATGTCTAATATCATAATGAATGACTATTGTTGGACTGTTTGTTTGGGCATTTAAATAACGCGCTAAACCTAATGCTAATTTTTCAATAGTAAACTTATTAAGTCGACCTTCACCAAGACCGAATTTTCCGCGTATACCCGCAGTACCGAACGTTAATTTACTTTCAAAACCTTCTCGCTGTTCAATGTCAGATTGCTGCTCATAAAAATGTTTAACTAAACTATCATTAGCTCTTTCTATCCATAATTCTTTATCCATTGTTGCTAAACATCCTTTCAAAATCTCAGTTAGACTTAATAAAACATGAAAACTAAAGCCCTTACATTTATGTAATGAATTATAAAGAAATACGCCCCAAAAGTAAAAAAACACAGCCCCAAGACAATACTTTTCACAAGTATTATATAATAGATGTGTATGAAAATGCATGGAGTAGATGTAAGAGTGATATTCAAAATGTGTAAAAAATATGGATAATTCTATATAATTATATTATTGAAATTTTAAATAGCGGAAATAATTATTTAATGTTAAGAGGGGATAATTTTGGAAAGTTATTTGACAAAACAAGCCGTACATAATCGCGCAAAAGAAGCAGTTGGTAAAAGCATATTAGAATTAAATGGTGGTGAATCGATTAAACAAAGTAAGAGCTCAGTTGGTGATGCGTTTGAAAATTGGTTTGGTAAGAAAAAAGACAGTGATAGTAAACCAGATATGGCAGAAGCTGGGGTGGAACTTAAGGCAACGCCATTTAAAAAGTTGAAAAACGGAAAGTATAGCTCCAAAGAAAGATTAGTATTAAATATTATAAACTATGAGAAAGTGGCAAATGAAAATTTTGAAACTAGTAGTTTTTTATCTAAGAATAATACTATAGAATTAGCTTTCTATGAATATATCAAGGGAACACCTAGTGATAATTGGGTTATTAAAGAAGCGGTGCTTTATGAAATGCATAAAAACCCGATTGATTATGAAATAATTAAACAAGATTGGGAAATAATAAATCAATATATTAATGAAGGAAAGGCACATGAATTGAGTGAAGGTTTGACAAGTTATTTAGCGCCATGTACAAAGGGTGCGAATGCTAGCTCTTTAAGAGTACAGCCTTATTCAGACATAAAAGCAAAGCAAAGAGCATTTTCTTTGAAGTCTGGGTATATGACATCTATTTTACGCAAATATGTTCTAGGTGATGAAAAAATAGATTCGATAGTCAAAGATCCATTTGAAATAAAAGAAAAATCAATAGAGGACATAGTCTTTGAAAAATTTCAGCCATATATAAATTGGTCAATCGATAAATTATGCGAACATTTTTCTATCAATAAAGGTGAGAAAGGTTTAAATTATAGAATAGCATCAGCCATTTTAAATCTAAAAGGTAAAACTAGTAAAAGTAAACCTTTCCCGGAAGTTGAAGAGTTTGAAAAATCATCTATAGTAGTCAAAACAGTTCATTTTAATAAAAAGAATGTGAATAAAGAAAGTATGTCATTTGGAGCTTTTAAATTTGAAGAACTAGCTAATGAGGAGTGGGAAGATAGTGAAGGATATCCTAGTGCACAATGGCGAAACTTTTTGTTAGAAACAAGGTTTTTATTTTTTGTTGTTAAAGAAAATGAAGATGGTGTAGACATATTCAAAGGAATAAAATTTTTTAGTATGCCTGAAGAAGACATAAACGGACCTGTCAAAAGAATGTGGGATGATACGGTGAAGAAATTAAATGAGGGTGTCACATTAGAAGCTGTACCGGACAAAAGTACAAAGGATGGTTGGCGAATTAAAAATAATTTTGTAGATAAAAGTGATGATTTAATATGCCACGTTAGACCACACACTAATAACAGAGACTATCGAGGGGGAAGTAATGCAGATAAGCTTCCTAAAAAGATTAACTGGATTAATAGACCTGACTCAGATGATTATTCGGATGAGTGGATGACTAAGCAAAGTTTTTGGATAAATAATGACTACATTAAAATGCAAGTTGAAGATTTATTGTAGTTAAAGTATGTTAAAATATAAGATATTTCTTTCAAAATATCGAACGATCGTTCGCTTTTATGTTATAATAAGGTTGAATTAATTATAGGAGGTCGCCTAATGAATAAAATTAAAGTAGTAGAATTGTTTGCGGGTGTAGGCGGGTTTCGTTTAGGTTTAGAAAATACGAAAAATGGTATATTTGACATAACTTGGGCAAATCAATGGGAGCCCTCACGAAAAATCCAACATGCATTTGATTGTTATAGTAAAAGATTTCAGAACGGCATCCATAGCAATAAGGATATTGCTGAGGTATCCGATGAAGAAATGGCAAATACTGAAGCTGATATGATTGTAGGAGGATTTCCTTGTCAAGATTATTCAGTTGCAAGGAGTTTAAATGGAGAATTAGGAATACAAGGGAAAAAGGGCGTTCTATTTTGGCAAATTATTAGATATATTCAAAATACATTTCCCAAATACTTGTTGCTTGAAAATGTCGATAGATTATTGAAATCTCCTTCAAGTCAGAGAGGGAGAGACTTTGCTGTCATGTTATCAACTTTAAATGAGTTAGGCTATAATGTTGAATGGCGTGTGATTAATGCTGCTGATTATGGTAATGCTCAAAGACGTAGAAGGGTATTTATATTTGGATATAAGCAAGATTTAAACTATAGTAAAGCTATGGAAGAAAGTCCGTTGGATAAAATAATATATCATAATGGTTTGTTTGCCGAAGCTTTTCCGATTGAAGATTATGCGAATAAAAATAGAGTTAATAGCACTCACATTTCTCATGATATAGTTGATATTTCAGATAATTTTAGTTTTCAATTTCATAATAGTGGAATCATGAAAAATGGAGAAATTTTAACTATTGACACAATACCAAAATATGAAAAATCAGTGACCTTAGGAGAAATCATCGAAAGTAATGTAGATGATAGTTTTTCATTAAATCAAGATCAAATTGATAAATTTAAATATTTAAGAGGACCAAAAAAGATTAAACGAACTACTAAAGATGGTCATGAATATTATTTTTCAGAGGGTGGTATGTCTGAAACAGATTCATTAGAGTTACCTGCAAGAACAATGCTTACAAGCGAATCGTCTATTAATAGAAGTACTCATTTTTTAAACGTAGGTGGTGTTTATAGAACTTTGACACCTATTGAAGCAGAAAGATTGAATGGTTTTCCAGATGATTGGACAGTAGGTATGCCAATTAAGATGAGATACTTTTGTATGGGCAATGCTCTTGTTGTGCCATTGATTACTAGAATTGGTAATCAAATTGAAAAAATTGATAGTATGACAAATGATGAATTCAGTCAACTACGTTTATTTTAAATAAATCAAATGTAGAGTGCGTTTGATTTAACAAGTTTATATACTAAAGATTCATAGATTATTGTATATTGACCAGTATTTATCAGCGTATTATTTTAATATATACAATTTTATAAAATTGAGGTAGCGTCATGTGATTTCATTTTATTATTAGGTTTTTGAGCCTCGATAATGATTTGAGATTCGCATGGCGTTTTTATTTTAATATGATTTAATAGGTTAAAATTTATCGACTATGCTATATAATTTGAACTTAACTTTGAGTCAAAAATAAAATGGGGATGTGAAATGATGATTCACTCAAGAAAGTTGAGAATTTGGCTGTATATAGTATTATTAGCTGTTTTTATAGGGGCTTGCGGAATGAAAAAGGAAGAAAGCAGTAAGGATAAACAAATTAAAGAAAACTTCAACAAAACGTTGAGCTTGTATCCAACTAAAAATCTTGAAGACTTTTATGATAAAGAAGGATTTCGAGATCAAGAGTTTGAAAAGGGCGACAAAGGCACTTGGATAATTCACTCTAAAATGACAATAGAAACAAATGGAAAGGATATGGAATCCAGAGGCTTGGTCCTGTATGTAGACCGTAATACCAGAACGACAAAAGGTGAATTTATTGTGAGAGAATTATGGGAAGATAAAAAAGGATACTCACGTAGTAAAGAAAAAGAATATCCAGTAAAAATGGAACATAATCGAATTATCCCAACTAAACCGATAGCTGATGATAAATTAAGAAAAGAAATTGAAAACTTCAAGTTTTTTGTACAATACGGTGACTTTAAAGATATTAATGATTATAAAGATGGTGACATATCATATAATCCCAATGTACCTAGTTATTCGGCCGAGTATCAATTGAGTAACAATGACTACAATGTTAAGCAACTTAGAAAGAGGTATGATATACCAACTAAGAAAGCACCTAAATTATTAATAAAAGGCGATGGTGATTTAAAAGGATCATCTATAGGACACAAAAATTTAGAATTTTCTTTTGTAACAAGTAAAGAAGAAAACATCTATTTTACGGATAGTATTAATTTCAAACCTACTGAATAGGGTTAATAGAAGTTTGAAATGAAAATTTCATACAGTACTAGGTAAAAAATTATAACGATAACTCTTAAAATTAATAATAAATCACAGAAACTTTATCTTTTGATTTAATTGTTTTATAATTCTGATAAGAAGATTTAAAATACAAAATAATTACAATTAAATTCATTTGTTCAAAACAATTTTTCGTTTTAGTTGTAAATATTAAAAACTGAGTCACTATTAAAAATATAAGGTGGAGAAATGATGATTCATTCAAAAAAATTAACGCTCGGTATATGTTTGGTATTACTCATTATATTGATTGGAGGTTATGTCATTATGACAAAAACAAATGGTCGAAACGCCCAAATTAAAGACACATTTAATCAAACATTAAAATTATATCCAACCAAAAATCTCGATGATTTTTACGATAAAGAAGGCTTTCGAGATCAAGAATTTGATAAAAGAGATAAAGGGACTTGGATTATTAATTCTGGAATGAACATCCAATTAAAAGGAGGAGCCTTAAAATCCAGAGAGATGGTACTTTACATCAATCGTAACACTAGAACAACGAAAGGATATTTTATAGTAGGTGAGATAACTAAAGATAAAAAAGGATATACACATGATAAAGATAAAAAATACCCTGTCAAGATGGAACATAATCAAATTATCCCAACAAAACCTATAAAAGACGAGAAGTTAAAAAAAGAAATTGAAAACTTCAAGTTTTTTGTACAATATGGTAACTTTAAAGATTTTAAAGATTATAAAAATGGGGATATTTCATACAATCCAAACGTACCAAGTTATTCGGCACAATATCAATTAAGTAATGATGATTATAATGTCCAACAATTAAGAAAAAGATATGATATACCAACGAAACAAGCACCAGAACTATTGTTGAAAGGTGATGGCGATTTAAAAGGTTCATCCATAGGCTCTAAAGACTTAGAATTTAACTTTGTAAGAAATAAAGAGGAAAACGTCTATTTTTCAGATTCTGTTCTATTCACTCCAAGTGAGGATGATAAATTATGAGCCTACCAGAATATAAAATAAAATCTGACAATATCAAAGGTAACTCTGAAGAAACAAGTGCAGTATCTAAAATCAGTTATGAGATAGAAAACGCAAATAATAATGGATTGAATGACGAAAGCATTAAAAGGCAAATAAAAAAAGCGCAAAATAATAATCGATTTCCTGAAAACTTGTCTTATGTAAGAAGCTATACAGACCCAAAAACAGGTACGACTACAAGCGCCTTTTTAAATAAAGACACTGGCAAAGTTACTTTAGGTATGACAGGTACTAATGTACACAAAGACGCAATATTAAAACAAACATTTGGTGTTCCTTCTTATCAAGGATATATAGATGCGAGTGAAACGCTAAAGGATATTGGGGCCGATGTTAATATTGGCCTTCATTCCGTCACAGATAAAGATCCACATTATAAAAATACCCAAGACTTTATCAAAAATATCAAAAAAGACTATGATATTGATATTATTACCGGACATTCGCTGGGCGGTAGAGATGCGATGATTTTAGGTATGAGTAATGATATTAAACATATCGTTGTGTATAATCCAGCTCCATTAGCGATCAAAGATGTGAGCGGCCTTTATGCCGATCAAGAAGAACTTAAAAAATTGATTGAAAAGTACGATGGTCACATTGTAAGATTTGTGTCTGATGAAGACGAATTAGATGCAGGTGTCCGCAATCATTTATATGAAACTGCTGGAGAAAAAATAGTACTTAAAAATGGAGAAGGCCATGCAATGAGTGGTATTTTAATGAGCAGAACACAGGCTATAATCTTAGCTGAATTAAACAAAGTTAAAGGCTACCAAGACGAAAATAATAAAGCATTAAAATCCGTTCGTAAACAAACGAGGCATAGATTACATAAAGTAGAGACGTTAAGAGCGAATTGGATTCAAATAACAGGTGGACCCCTCTCTTCCTCCCAACAACAATTATTAGAAGCTTTAACAGCACTAACCATTGCCGAAGGATTAAATCAATTAGTGAATGAAGAAAGCCAACATTTGAAAAAAATGTATCATGTGATGGCGCATAAATTTGGAGACAACTGGAAAAAAGCGCAAAAAGTTGGAAATGAAATTGGTGAAAAATTGACCTCTGCAGAGGTTATAGATGAATTAAGAAAAGGTGGCGCGTATGAAAGTAAACTTGAAACAGATCCTAAAAGAAAAATTGATGATAAGATAAAGAAATTAAATGATGTTTATAAAAATTGTAATGGCTATATCGCAAAAATTAAACAGAGTATCGAAGCAATTGTTTCTAATGACCAAATGTTAGCGAGCCAGATTGATGGGATGATGTAATGTTTACTACGTATAAAAATATTAATGAACTTGAAAATGCCTATGATGAAGAAAGAAAACAATTGAATGATGCATTCAATCAAATTGATGAATTAAGACATCAAACACGCAAGAAATGTGAACAAATGTATGATCATTTCTTATATCTCAAACATAAAATGAATTATAGTGAAGACGCTATGATCAGGATGACACGTATTATAGAATCTTTCGATAGAGAAACGAATGAACGTATCCGACATCACGAAATGAAATTAGAAGATTATAAAGATGAGTTAAGAAGAGAATATCTAAAACAATCTGACAGAATTGAAGGAGATGAATAAGCGTGGGACTTGATTTTAGTGGTTTACCAGATTTAGCAGTATTGGAACAAATGAAGGAAAAAGAACAGATTAGTGAGGTTATTGCGCCTGAACATGTTCGTATGCATCATGATCATCAAAATAAGCTGAAAAGTGATGAGAAAATATTACTTGACCAAATGGTAAGTCATTTCAAAAAATTTGAAGATGATTTTAAAAATGCGGCACAAGGGGCTTGGGTGAAAAATGCCACAGACGAATTAAAAGATATTAGTAATGATTTAGAAAAAATTCAAGATATTAAAGTGTAAAAAGGTATTAAGAAACACAATAACTATATAATCCATTTAATAATAAATGAATTATATAGTTCGTAATTTCGACTATAAGTGGCTATTAGCCATTATTTTTCGGGATCTATGTCAAATCGGACTAATGAATTCAATAATGGAAGTTAAGCAACCAATCTTTGTTTAACTTCTTTTTTATTTTTTGGAAAATAAAGTTTTGAACATAATAAAATTTGATTATGTTTTAACGAATTTTGATGTTTCTTGAACTATATATCATCTAGTCGTCATTTACAATTGGTAAATATGACTTCAAACTGTATGAAGGTGATGGCGATTAAAAGGCTCATCCGTAGGTTCTAAAGAACTAGAATTTAACTTTATAAGAAATAAAGAAGAAAATGTGTATTTTTCTGATAGTATTAATTTCAAACCTACTGAATAGAGTTAATAGAAGTTTGAAATGAAAATTTCATAAAGTGTAAAAAAATTTTCTCTTTAGATGTATAAATTAAAGATCGAGTCAGTATTTAAAATATAAGGTGGAGAAATGATGATTCATTCAAAGAAATTAACGCTCGGTATATGTTTGGTATTACTCATTATATTGATTGTAGGTTATGTCATTATGACAAAAACAAATGGTCGAAACGCTCAAATTAAAGAAGCATTTAATAAAACATTAAATGTATATCCAACCAAGAATCTCGATGATTTTTACGATAAGGAAGGCTTTCGTGACGAAGAGTTTGAAAAAGGAGATAAAGGTACTTGGATCATTTATTCTGAAATGGTTATCGAGCCAAAAGGGAAAAGTATGGAAACGAGAGGAATGGTGCTTTATATCAATCGCAATACTAGGACAACAAAAGGTAATTTTATTGTCAATGAAATTACAGATGATAACGATGGTAGACCCATTGATAATAAAAAGAAATACCCTGTAAAAATGGAACATAATAAAATCATACCAACGAAGCCACTACCGAATGACAAGTTAAAAAAAGAGATTGAAAACTTTAAGTTTTTTGTACAATATGGCAACTTTACAGATATTAATGATTATAAAGATGGTGATATTTCATATAATCCTAATGTACCAAGTTATTCGGCAAAATATCAATTGAATAATGATGATTATAATGTCCAACAATTAAGAAAAAGATATGATATACCAACGAAACAAGCGCCTAAACTATTATTGAAAGGCGATGGAGATTTAAAAGGTTCATCCGTAGGTTCTAGAAGTCTTGAATTTACCTTTGTCGAAAATAAAGAAGAAAATATCTTTTTTACAGATTCAGTTGAATTTACTCCTAGCGAGGTTGATAAATCATGAGTCAAACTGAATATAAAATAAAACCTGATAATATAACAAGTAACTCTGAAGAAACAAGTTCGATATCTAAAGTGAGCTGTGAAATATAGGTAGTCATTTCAAAAAATTTAAAGGTGAATTTGATAATGTAGCTCAAGGGGATTGGGTTAAAAAGGCGAAGAATGAACTGGATGATATTAGTAAGAAATTAAAAAACATTCAAAGAACTGAAATTTAATATCTTATATGATTCCTGAAGCTAAGACAGCATGCGTTCATTCATGCCATTATTAATATAATCACCACAACAAAAAAGCTTCTAATGTGATATTGGAACCTCAAATTCCGTATCATGTTAGAAGCTTTTAATGTCTAAAGAACACCTACATTTTATCATATTTTCTGACTTATTAAACTTTTATATAATTAACTATTTCTTAATTTTCCAAAATAGTGATAAATTTGTGAAATGCATCACAAACCCCTTTATTTATTTGGAAATTCATGTAATATTAGTCTTGTAAGAAGTTAATAAATAGAGAGAGACGAGAGAGTTTATATAAATAATATATAAACATTGGAGTGATGATTATGAGAAAAGAGATTGAAGCGCTTATTTTCTCAGACGTAAGTAGCTATGATATTTACGTGAACACTGGTGTAAATCAAGGATTAATTGGTGACATCAAAGATGGTTACTTAACTATTGATTCTATGCCTTACATTGATGCTGAGCGTTTGTATCACTTTGCTATGGAACGTAAATCGTTAGTCACTAACTAGTTCTTATTGCCAATGATTACTACCCCTAGTCGGCGGCAATTGAAGTGTGATTGATGTAACTTGCCCTCGTTGGTGAGCAATTGAGGGCAGACCCCTTTAATTAAGTAAACCCTAACTCCCCACAAATCTGGAACGATACTAAAAGCCACGTCCAATATTGGATGTGGCTTTAGTCATGTCTACATTGAATTTTAGTATGATTACCTACAAGATTATATATAAAACTGTATCATGTCCTCGATATATAAACGAAATGATATTAGAATCCTTCATTTTCAACTTGTTTGAAATTACGTTTAATGCCATTGTAAGAATACACAACATTATACAGTTTTACTTGGGCATCATGTGCACTTGAGAAGGGCATTCTTACATCATCTAATTTTTTGACTTCGTGTCGAAATGCTTTCTCGGCTTTTTGTCTTTCTGCAAGCGACATACTTAGCCATTCTTCTTTGCTAAATAAATCCTCGAATCTAAAATCAAATGCAGTTCTTTTACTTTCTGCTCTCAGTGCTAACACACGCTCATGATATGTCACAATAACTCCCCCTTTTCTAACAGCCTTGCCATTGTTTACTAATACTTATAACTTTAGTACTAACTTTCGACTTTTACAATAAAGAAGTGACAATTTTTCAACATTTTTAAAAATAAAAAATATGAACAACGATCATTTGTATATTTCGAATAACTTAAAAATGTACTTTATCAGTGTAAATAAATCGAGTTAGTATAACCAGAATATGAATTGTGATACGCTTTTTAAAAGTATAAATAGTAATATGTACTTATGATTTACCCTGAAAAAATAAAAAAGAATCAAAGGAGTCGATCATTATGACAGTATTAACAGATAAAGTAGCAGTAGTTACAGGTGCAGGCAGTGGTATTGGAGAAGCAATTGCAACATTACTACATGAAGAAGGTGTGAAAGTCATCTTAGCCGGTAGAAATAAAGATAAACTACAAAATGTGGCGAATCAATTAGCTCAAGATAGTGTGAAGGTAGTGCCAACAGATGTAACGAAAAAAGAAGAAGTCGATGAATTGATAAAAATTGCACAACAAACATTCGGTGGTTTGGATATTGTTATCAATAGTGCGGGGCAAATGTTGTCGTCTAAGATTACTGATTATCAAGTAGATGAATGGGATAGTATGATTGATGTGAATATCAAAGGCACTTTATACACGGCACAGGCTGCATTACCAACTATGTTAGAACAATCAAGTGGCCATCTTATTAACATTGCATCTATTTCTGGCTTTGAAGTAACGAAAAGCAGTACGATTTATAGTGCGACGAAAGCAGCAGTTCACACTATTACTCAAGGATTAGAAAAAGAGTTGGCAAAGACAGGTGTTAAAGTAACAAGCATATCTCCAGGAATGGTAGATACAGCAATAACTGCCGCATACAATCCAACAGATCGTAAAAAACTTGAACCACAAGATATTGCAGAAGCAGTATTATATGCATTAACACAACCAAAGCACGTTAACGTGAATGAAATTACAGTGCGTCCTGTATAAAAAGGTATTTGAGGTGTGGGAGATAGGCATTAATGTAATAGCTATCGGTTTTGTTAATATTAGTAAGGCAATAATGATATAAAAGCATGATAGGCAATTATTCCTTGCACAATTCTCAGTAACTGGTGATTTTAACAATCGAGTGAGTGAAGGCGACGATATTAGTGTTATGATTTATAATCTATAATGTTCATAATTACAGAACTATAAAAACTTTTTCATTTTCCACCACATTTTAGGAGTTGCTTTAATGACCAAAAAACATGTATTTATAATTATTGGTGTTATTTTATGTATATGTATAGTTGCTACAGTCATTTATTTAAAAGTGAAATATGACGAAAAAGAAAAACAAAAAGCACTTTACTACAAAGAACAACAGGAGCGTATTACACTCTATCTCAAGCATAATACCAAAGAACCCAATACCATCAAAACTGTGCATTTCACAAGTTTAAAGACAGGACCTATGGGCGATGCAGTAATTGAAGGTTACATCAATGAAAACAAAAAAGCTGATTTTGTTGCATATGGGTCACCTGAAGAAAACTATCAATTCACTGGAGGATTGACAGGAAGTAATGAAGTCTTAGGAAAATTAAAGAACGCTGAAAATTTAAAATCTCCTGAAAAAATTAAAGAAGAAATAAACAAAAAGAAAAACACTAAACAGTGATTTTCACGTAATATTTAGCTTGATTTGTACATGTTTAATATCGATTACTATCGAAGATATTTATGTTAGTGGGGTGTCGAATTTTATAGAAGCGGAATATCATATCGTTCAATTCTCAGCAATAGTTAATTCTAATATTCACGTTGTTGGATACGACGATAGTGGTACTATGATTTATAAACTATAACATTAATTATTACAGAACTATAAAAATTTTTCATTTTCCACCTTACATTAGGAGCTGGTGATACATGTCGAAAAAGAAAATTTTAATATTAACTAGTATTATGTTAATCATATTAATCAGTGTTGCAGGTATCCATTTAAAAATGAAATATGACGAAAAAGAAAAGCAAAAAGCAATTTATTATAAAGAACAACAAGAGCGTATTACACTTTATCTCAAGCATAACACTAAAGAACCGAATACGATCAAATCTGTACACTTCACAAATTTGGAAACAAGTCCTATGGGAAGTGCAGTGATTGAAGGATACATAAACGAAAACAAAAAAGATGATTTTGTTGCTTATGCATCGCCTGAAAATAACTTTCAATTTGTAGGGGATATAGTACTAAGCAAAAATTTATCGGAAATAATTAAAATAAAAACAAAATCACCTGACGAAATCAAAGAAGAATTAGATAAAAAAGAAGGCCACTAGGGTCTTCTTTATTTTTGATTGATTTAATCTTCCAATAATCTATGTCATTGCTATCGAAGGTGTTTCGCAATTAATATAAATCACTTCATCATCACCAATACTTCCCCAGTTTTTACAGTACATCAACACAAGCGAACCCCATTAATATAAATGAAATAATAGTTTGGCCATTATAAAAACATTATATACCGAATAACAATGGCGATGACGTGATTTATTGACATTATCAAATTTTCTCAAATGTGTGTGATTTTTTATAAAAAAGGGTAGAGCAAGGTATAATATCCTTTCAATCTGTTTTCATATTTTATATATTTTTTAAATATAAGCGCTAAATGTTTTAACTAAAGCATAGATTGACAAGATGTTATACAGAATTTCAAATTCTATCCAATATTGTTCGAAGTGTAGTATCACTGGATTGGTATTAAACAATGTAAAGAAGGAGAGATTGCAAATGCCGTATAATTACAAGAAACAAAATGGAGAGTTAATGTCTGTAATGAGCCAAGGTGAAAAGTTTATTCATCAATCACCCGTTAATGATGAACTTAGTGCATTGATTAAGTTATTAATTTCAAAAATCAACGGTTGTCATTATTGTGTTGATATCCATAAAAAAGAATTAAAGGAATTGGGTGTAACACAAATGAAAATTGATGAAGTCTTGAGTTTTAGACATTTAGATTTATTTACTGATCAAGAAAAAGTGACGCTTGAATTTGCAGAAATGTTAAATTCAATCAAAGACTTTAAGAAGTTTGAAATTATTGACCGGCTAAAATCATTTTATGATGAAGAGCAAATTATTGATCTTGTCTTTGTTGTAAACCAAATTAACGGTTGGAACAGACTAAATATTATTAGTGATAAACTATAATTGTTCATATAAATACAGAGTTTCATCTCGAACGCTATATCATAACAAATCATGCCACTATACAGGTCAAATCTTGTATAGTGGCATTTTAAATTATCCCCTTGAATACTGTTATTTAACGAATATCGGACCACCTGGTCCAACAGGGATACCTAATAAGAACCAAATAATGACAAATACTGTCCACATAATACTTAGCGCGATTGAATACGGCATTAAACTAGAAAGTAAGGCTCCGAGTTTCATGCGTTTATCGTATTTTTGTGCATAAGTTAATAATAAAGGTAAGTACGGCATCATCGGTGTAATTGGATTGGTAATTGAATCTCCTACACGGTAAATGACTTGTGTAAATGCGGGATGAAAGCCGATAAGGATTAACATTGGTACGAATATCGGTCCTAAAATACCCCATTTAGCCGATGCGCTTCCGATTAACATGTTGACCATTGCACTCAGTACAATAATACCTAGTATCAATACAATACCGTTTTGATGTTCTAATAATTTGGCACCTTTAACAGCAGCGATAATTCCTAAATTACTCCACTTTAAATATGCAAGTAGCTGTGCTGCAAAAAACACAATAACGATAAATGTTCCCATTGATCCTACAGCATCGCCAAACATTTTACCTAAGTCTTTTGTATTTTTAATTTCTTTGCTTAAAATCCCATAAACTAATCCAGGTACTAAAAATACGACAAGAATAATTAATCCGACACCGTTAATTAATGGCGCATCGTCTAGTAAGCTGCCTGTTTTAGCATTTCTTAAAAAGCTATGTTCAGGAATGGCTGTAATAATTAATAAAATAATTGTGACTATGAAACTGATATTTGCCCATTTTAAAGCATGTGCTTCTTTGTCAGTAATATGTGAAGACGTTTCTTCATGATCATCATGCATTAAACGATTATCATATTGACCTAACCTAGGAATAATCAGTTTAGTTGTAACTAGCAATATCGTAGGAAGTAATACAACGACACTCGCTGCGATAAAGTACCAGTTCATAGCAACGTTTGTTTTAATAGAATCTGAAACGATACGTGTTGATGGTTCTGTAAATGAATAGACCAAAGCATCTTGCATACCAACAACTATATTTGCGGCAAAGCCACCTACAGCGGAAGCATATGCCATTGTTAGTCCAGCGATAGGGTGATAGCCAATTTTAATAAAAAGCATCGCTGCGAGCGGCGGCAAGATAATTGTAGCAGCATCGCCGGCTGTACTACCTAAAATACCAATTAGTATAATAGTCGGTAAAATTAAGAAACGTGGTGCGCGATTCACAACAGAAATCATTAACTTGTCGAAGTATCCTGTTTTCTCTGCAACACCTATACCAATCATCACTGCTAGTACTAAGCCTAATGCTGGGAACTCTGAGAAATTTTTAATCGTATCATTCATTATCATCGTAAATCCATCATGGCTAATTATATTTTTAATATAAATGGTTTGATGCGTACCTGGATGCTTAACAGATACATTAAATAATGAGATAACCCACGTCATAATGGCTAAGCCCACACACATTAAAAAGAATAAGACGCTAGGATCTGGCAATTTATTTCCAATTTTTTCAACACTATTCAAGAAACGATTGACGATAGACCCCTTTTGTTGATGTTTTGATGTCATCAATTATTCCCCCCTTTGTTAAATATTTAAAGTGTAACAAAAAACACTCTCAAAAGTAACAATTTTCAGAAAATGGAAATCTAATATTGTTAAATATTTTGAGTTATTCAATAGAAATTCTATAGCAGAGAGTAGCTAAGACTGCCTGGAGACTTAGCTATTAGGTTTATGAAGCATTGAACAGTGGAAAATAAGGACTGTAAGTTTAAGATATGTTGTATAGGAGTGACTGAATGAAACGTTTGGAAAATAAAGTTGCAGTCGTAACAGGAGCAAGTACAGGTATCGGACAAGCTTCTGCAATCGCTTTAGCTCAAGAAGGTGCGTATGTATTGGCGGTAGACATAGCTGAAGCGGTATCGGAGACTGTCGATAAAATTAAAAGTAATGGTGACAAAGCAAAGGCTTATATTGTGGATATTGCAAGCGAACAACAAATTGACAATTTTGCATCAGAAATTAGAGAACAGTTTGAGCATGTTGATGTGTTATTTAATAATGCCGGTGTGGATAATGCGGCTGGTAGAATTCATGAGTATCCAACAGATGTATATGACAAGATTATGAATGTAGATATGCGTGGAACATTTTTGATGACGAAAATGATGTTACCTTTAATGATGACTAAAGGTGGCTCTATTGTTAACACATCTTCATTTTCAGGACAGGCAGCAGATTTGTATCGCTCAGGATATAATGCTGCGAAAGGGGCAGTGATTAATTTTACTAAATCCATTGCAATCGAATATGGTAGAGATGGCATTCGAGCTAATGCAATTGCACCAGGTACGATTGAAACCCCGTTAGTAGATAATCTGACAGGTACTTGTGAAGATAAGGAAGGCAAAGCATTCAGAGAAAATCAGAAATGGATGACACCGCTGGGGCGTTTAGGTAAACCAGAAGAAGTAGGCAAGCTCGTTGTCTTTTTAGCATCTGATGAGAGTTCATTTATTACTGGTGAAACAATTCGCATTGATGGCGGTGTTATGGCTTACACATGGCCTGGCGAGATGTTGAGTGATGATTCGTGGAAGCGGACATTGGAATAATTGTTTAAAAATCGATATCCAGTGGAAAATAATTTGGCATGAAGTAGGCAATGTATGCATATTGTCGCAATGACAGACATATGAAATAGGGGGATTTAACATGAATATTAGACATATAAGAAATGCCACGGCCGTGATTGAGTATGGAGGTAAACGCATTTTGATTGATCCAATGTTAAGTGACAAAGGCGCATTTGAACCATTTCCAAATTCACCGAGACAAGATGAAAACAATCCACTTGTAGAACTACCATTAGCAATTGAAGATATCATTAACAACATCGATTTAGTAATTTTAACACATTTGCATATTGATCATTTTGATCCGAAAGCGATTGAAGTATTGCCAAAAGATATTAAAATTTATACACAAAACGAAGCAGACGCTAGTGAAGTGGAGGGTTATGACTTTACAAACGTTTCGGTATTTAATGATGTGACACACATTGGAGAAATTGAGTTGATTAAAACAGATGCTCAACATGGTCATGGTGAAATCTTGAAAATGACAGGACATGTTCACGGTTTAGTGCTGAAACATTCTGAAGAGCCAACGTTATATTTAGCTGCTGATACGGTTTGGTTCGACGGTGTTGAGAAGACTTTAAAAGCGCATCATCCAGATGTCGTAGTACTTAATGGTGGTGCAAATCAATTCTTTGAAGGCGGGCCGTTAGTGATGGATGAACATGATGTATTGAAAGTCGCTCATACATTGCCGCTTGCTCAAATAGTTGTTGTGCATATGGAAGCGGTCAATCATTGGCATTTATCTCGTGAAGAGCTGAATGAATTTATAAATTCTAACGACTTAGGTAATAGAGTTGTTGTACCAAATGACGGGGAATTATTAACCTTTGAAAAATAAATGTTTGTTTATTTGATGAAGTGTATCGCTTAAAGCTAGTTTTAACGTATTTTACGTTGAAGCTGGCTTTTTTGTTTGATAAAAATTTTCAAAAAGACTTGAATGTGCTGAGAATACGAAGTTTATGGAGGGATTCACAAAATATAAATGGGCTTTCATTTACAACCTTTATTGACAATGATTCTCAACTAATATAGTATATAATCAAATCGTAATAGTTACGATTTGTTTTCTGCAACTTTTTTGAAGTTTTAGTTGAGGTGAAAACAGTAAAAGCATCTAAGTGAATGTAGTTAACGGACAACTGCATTCGCTTGTAGAGCCACAAGAAGCAACTTTAAATAAGGTTTACGGTTGCATGTTGATGCAACAACCGATTACTAAGTCATGCTTTCCACTTTGCGGATTAGCATGACTTACCTAATAGATGGGAAACTATTAGGTTCATCTTCTAAAAAATTACAGGTATAGAGGAATACAGTTGCTTGCTTCGCAACAACTGCATAAGAGCCTCTAGTAATTAAAATTACAGGTATAGAGGAATACAGTTGTTCGCTTCGCAACAACTGCATAAGAGCCTGAGACATAAATCAATGTTCTATGCTCTACAAAGTTATAATGGCAGTAGTTGACTGAACGAAAATGCGCTTGTAACAAGCTTTTTTCAATTCTAGTCAACCTTGCCGGGGTGGGACGACGAAATAAATTTTACGAAAATATCATTTCTGTCCCACTCCCTAAAAATACATCTAAAGGAGTGTCGTATGAATCGGCAGGTTATAGAATTTTCTAAGTATAATCCTTCGGGGAATATGACGATACTTGTTCATTCAAAACATGATGCTAGTGAATATGCATCTATCGCCAATCAGTTGATGGCCGCAACACATGTATGTTGTGAACAGGTAGGCTTTATAGAATCAACACAAAATGATGATGGCAATGATTTTCACTTAGTTATGAGCGGTAATGAATTTTGCGGTAATGCGACGATGTCATATATACATCATTTGCAGGAAAGTCATTTGCTTAAAGACCAACAGTTTAAGGTGAAGGTATCTGGCTGTTCGGATTTAGTGCAATGTGCAATTCATGATTGCCAATACTATGAAGTTCAAATGCCACAAGCCCATCGTGTTGTGGAAACAACAATTAATATGGGTAATCATTCATGGAAAGCAATAGAAATTATTTATGAAACATATGTACATTATGTGATTCCAGTTAAACAAGTAACAACTGAAATTCAACATTTGGTTGAAACATATGTGCGTGAGCAACAATGGAATCACAAATATAAAACAGTAGGTATGATGCTTTTTGATGAACAACGTCAATTTTTACAGCCATTAATCTATATACCAGAAATACAAAGTTTAATTTGGGAAAATAGCTGTGGTTCTGGTACAGCATCAATTGGGGTTTTTAATAATTATCAACGTAATGACGCATGCAAAGATTTTACAGTACATCAGCCAGGGGGCAGTATTTTAGTGACATCAAAGCGATGTCATCAATTGGGATATCAAACTTCAATTAAAGGACAGGTTACAACTGTAGCTACAGGAAAAGCATATATAGAATAAGGAGCCTACAATGAATAACTTTAATAATGAAATCAAATTGATATTACAACAATATTTAGAAAAGTTTGAAGCGCATTACGAGCGTGTATTACAAGACGATCAATATATCGAAGCATTAGAAACATTGATGGATGACTATAGTGAATTTATTTTAAATCCTATTTATGAACAACAATTTAATGCTTGGCGTGACGTTGAAGAAAAAGCACAATTAATAAAATCACTGCAATATATTACAGCGCAGTGTGTTAAACAAGTGGAAGTCATTAGAGCTAGACGTCTATTAGACGGACAGGCGTCTACCACAGGTTACTTTGACAATATAGAGCATTGTATTGATGAAGAGTTTGGACAATGCAGTATAGCTAGCAATGACAAATTATTGTTAGTTGGTTCAGGTGCATATCCAATGACGTTAATTCAAGTAGCAAAAGAAACAGGTGCTTCAGTTATCGGTATTGATATTGATCCACTAGCCGTTGACCTAGGACGCAGAATCGTTAACGTCTTAGCACCAAATGAAGATATAACAATTACGGATCAAAAGGTATCTGAACTTAAAGATATCAAAGATGTGACGCATATCATATTCAGCTCGACAATTCCTTTAAAGTATAGCATTTTAGAAGAATTATATGATTTAACAAATGAAAATGTCGTAGTTGCAATGCGCTTTGGTGATGGCATCAAAGCAATATTTAATTATCCGTCACAAGAAACAGCGGAAGATAAGTGGCAATGTGTGAATAAACATATGAGACCACAGCAAATTTTTGATATAGCACTTTATAAAAAAGCAGCTATAAAGGTAGGTATTACGGATGTCTAAATTATTAATGATAGGCACTGGTCCGGTCGCAATCCAATTAGCGAATATTTGCTATTTAAAATCAGATTATGAGATTGATATGGTTGGACGTGCCTCAACATCAGAAAAATCAAAACGCTTATATCAAGCGTATAAAAAAGAGAAACAATTTGAAGTCAAAATACAAAACGAGGCGCATCAACATCTGGAAGGTAAGTTTGAAATTAATCGTTTGTATAAAGATGTTAAAAACGTTAAGGGTGAATACGAAACGGTTGTCATGGCATGCACAGCAGATGCTTATTATGACACACTACAGCAATTGTCGTTAGAAACTTTGCAAAGTGTCAAACATGTCATTTTAATTTCACCGACATTTGGATCGCAAATGATTGTGGAACAATTTATGTCTAAGTTCAGTCAGGATATCGAAGTGATTTCATTTTCAACTTATCTTGGCGATACACGTATTGTTGATAAAGAAGCACCTAATCATGTGTTGACAACAGGTGTAAAAAAGAAATTGTACATGGGATCGACACATTCAAACTCAACAATGTGTCAACGAATCTCTGCTTTAGCTGAGCAGTTGAAGATTCAATTAGAAGTCGTTGAATCGCCACTGCATGCTGAAACACGTAACAGTTCGCTTTATGTGCACCCACCACTATTTATGAATGACTTTTCATTGAAAGCCATTTTCGAAGGAACGGATGTACCGGTTTATGTGTATAAGTTATTTCCTGAAGGACCGATAACGATGACACTAATCCGTGAAATGCGTTTAATGTGGAAGGAAATGATGGCTATTTTACAAGCATTTAGAGTGCCGTCAGTCAACCTGCTTCAATTTATGGTGAAGGAAAATTATCCAGTACGTCCTGAAACTTTGGATGAAGGTGATATTGAGCATTTCGAAATCTTGCCAGATATCTTACAAGAATATCTGCTTTATGTAAGATATACCGCAATCCTCATTGATCCATTTTCACAGCCAGACGAAAACGGACATTACTTTGATTTTTCAGCTGTACCATTTAAGCAAGTCTATAAAAATGAACAGGATGTTGTTCAAATTCCAAGAATGCCAAGTGAGGATTATTACAGAACAGCGATGATTCAGCATATTGGGAAAATGCTAGGTATCAAAACGCCAATGATTGATCAGTTCCTAACTCGCTATGAAGCAAGTTGTCAGGCGTACAAGGCTATGCATCAAGATCAACAACTATCTTCTCAATTTAATACAAATTTATTTGAAGGAGATAAGGCACTCGTCACAAAATTTTTGGAAATCAATAGAACGCTTTCATAATAAGGGGTTGAAGTTTTATAATAGAAAAAAATTATTGAATTATGTTTGACATTTACATAAAAATAAGCAAATAATTGAGAAAAATAATCATTACGATTTGATTAAGTAATGCAACTTATCAATTTAGAAAGAGGAAAAGCAAATGAGAAAACTAACTAAAATGAGTGCAATGTTACTTGCATCAGGGCTAATTTTAACTGGTTGTGGCGGTAATAAAGGTTTAGAGGAGAAAAAAGAAAACAAGCAATTAACGTATACGACGGTTAAAGATATCGGGGATATGAACCCGCATGTTTACGGTGGATCGATGTCTGCTGAAAGTATGATATACGAGCCGCTTGTACGTAACACGAAAGATGGGATTAAGCCTTTACTAGCTAAAAAATGGGATGTGTCTGAAGATGGGAAGACATACACGTTCCATTTGAGAGATGACGTTAAATTCCATGATGGTACGCCATTTGATGCTGACGCAGTTAAGAAAAATATTGACGCAGTTCAAGAAAACAAAAAATTGCATTCTTGGTTAAAGATTTCAACATTAATTGACAATGTTAAAGTTAAAGATAAGTACACGGTTGAATTGAATTTGAAAGAAGCATATCAACCTGCATTGGCTGAATTAGCGATGCCTCGTCCATATGTATTTGTATCTCCAAAAGACTTTAAAAACGGCACAACAAAAGATGGCGTTAAAAAGTTCGATGGTACTGGTCCATTTAAATTAGGTGAACACAAAAAAGATGAGTCTGCAGACTTTAATAAAAATGATCAATACTGGGGAGAAAAGTCTAAACTTAATAAAGTACAAGCAAAAGTAATGCCTGCTGGTGAAACGGCATTCCTATCAATGAAAAAAGGTGAAACGAACTTTGCCTTCACAGACGATAGAGGTACAGATAGCTTAGACAAAGACTCTTTAAAACAATTGAAAGATACAGGTGACTATCAAGTTAAGCGTAGTCAACCTATGAATACGAAAATGTTAGTTGTCAATTCTGGTAAAAAAGATAACGCTGTCAGTGACAAAACAGTCAGACAAGCGATTGGTCATATGGTAAACAGAGATAAAATTGCCAAAGAAATTTTAGATGGTCAAGAAAAACCAGCAACTCAATTATTTGCGAAAAATGTAACAGACATTAATTTCGATATGCCAACACGTAAGTATGACCTTAAAAAAGCAGAATCATTATTAGATGAAGCTGGTTGGAAGAAAGGTAAAGACAGCGATGTTCGTCAAAAAGATGGTAAAAACCTTGAAATGGCAATGTACTATGACAAAGGTTCTTCAAGTCAAAAAGAACAAGCAGAATACTTACAAGCAGAATTTAAGAAAATGGGTATTAAGTTAAACATCAATGGCGAAACATCAGATAAAATTGCTGAACGTCGTACTTCTGGTGATTATGACTTAATGTTCAACCAAACTTGGGGATTATTGTACGATCCACAAAGTACTATTGCAGCATTCAAAGCAAAAAATGGTTATGAAAGTGCAACATCAGGCATTGAGAATAAAGATAAAATATACAACAGCATTGATGACGCATTTAAAATCCAAAACGGTAAAGAGCGTTCAGACGCTTATAAAAACATTTTGAAACAAGTTGATGATGAAGGTATCTTTATCCCTATTTCACACGGTAGTATGACAGTTGTTGCGCCGAAAGATTTAGAAAAAGTATCATTCACACAATCACAGTATGAATTACCATTCAATGAAATGCAGTATAAATAAAGGAGCGTTTAGATGTTCAAATTTATCTTAAAACGTATTGCGCTCATGTTTCCATTGATGATTGTAGTAAGTTTTATGACATTTCTATTGACGTATATTACAAATGAAAATCCAGCTGTGACAATTTTACATGCACAAGGAACGCCAAATGTAACACCAGAGTTGATTGCAGAAACGAATGAGAAGTACGGTTTCAATGATCCATTATTAATTCAATATAAAAATTGGTTACTTGAAGCGATGCAATTTAATTTTGGTACAAGCTACATTACAGGTGATCCTGTTGCTGAACGCATTGGTCCAGCATTTATGAATACATTGAAATTAACAATAATTTCAAGCGTTATGGTGATGATTACATCAATTATTTTAGGTGTAGTTAGTGCATTAAAAAGAGGAAAGTTCACTGATCGTGCGATACGTTCAGTGGCTTTCTTTCTAACTGCATTACCATCATATTGGATAGCTTCAATACTTATTATTTACGTTTCAGTGAAGTTAAACATATTGCCGACTTCTGGATTAACAGGTCCAGAAAGTTACATATTGCCAGTGATCGTTATTACGATTGCCTATGCTGGTATTTACTTTAGAAATGTTAGACGCTCGATGGTGGAACAATTAAATGAAGATTATGTACTTTATTTAAGAGCAAGCGGTGTGAAATCTATCACATTAATGTTGCATGTGTTGCGTAATGCTTTACAAGTTGCGGTATCAATCTTTTGTATGTCTATACCAATGATAATGGGTGGACTAGTTGTTATCGAGTATATCTTTGCATGGCCTGGACTAGGTCAATTAAGTTTAAAAGCAATACTTGAACATGATTTTCCAGTCATTCAAGCATATGTATTAATTGTAGCGGTATTATTTATTGTATTTAATACATTAGCAGATATCATTAATGCGCTATTAAATCCAAGATTAAGGGAGGGCGCACGATGATAATTTTAAAACGATTATTACAAGATAAAGGTGCAGTGATTGCTTTAGGCATTATTGTATTATATGTCTTTTTAGGATTAGCAGCACCACTTGTGACATTTTATGATCCTAACCATATCGATACAGCAAACAAATTTGCTGGTATGAGTTTTCAACATCTACTAGGTACGGACCATTTAGGTAGAGATATTTTAACTAGGTTAATTTATGCGATTAGACCAAGTTTGTTATATGTCTTTGTTGCACTATTTGTTTCTGTACTTATTGGATCTATTTTAGGATTCTTATCAGGATATTTCCAAGGGTTTGTTGACGCCTTAATCATGCGTGCGTGTGATGTTATGTTGGCATTCCCAAGTTATGTTGTAACGTTAGCATTGATCGCATTGTTTGGTATGGGTGCCGAAAACATTATCATGGCATTTATTTTGACGCGTTGGGCATGGTTCTGTCGTGTTATACGTACAAGTGTTATGCAGTACACTGCTTCTGACCATGTAAGATTTGCTAAAACAATCGGTATGAATGATATGAAAATTATTCACAAACATATTATGCCGTTAACATTAGCGGATATTGCTATCATCTCTAGTAGTTCGATGTGTTCAATGATCTTGCAAATATCTGGCTTTTCATTTTTAGGATTAGGTGTCAAAGCGCCTACTGCAGAGTGGGGCATGATGCTTAACGAAGCTAGAAAAGTGATGTTTACACATCCTGAAATGATGTTTGCGCCAGGTATTGCCATAGTGATTATAGTGATGGCATTTAACTTCTTATCCGATGCTTTACAAATTGCCATTGATCCTCGCATCTCTTCCAAAGATAAACTTCGTTCTGTGAAAAAAGGAGTGGTGCAATCATGACATTGTTAACAGTTAAGCATTTGACGATTACAGATACCTGGACAGATCAACCACTCGTGAGTGATGTGAATTTTACATTAACTAAGGGTGAAACTTTAGGCGTTATTGGAGAAAGTGGTAGCGGTAAATCAATTACATGCAAATCGATTGTAGGTTTAAATCCAGAACGATTACGCGTAACAGGTGATATAACCTTTGATGGTAAGCCAATGTTGTCGTTATCGGAAGCACAATTGAAAAAATACCGTGGTAAAGATATTGCGATGGTCATGCAACAAGGTAGTCGTGCCTTTGACCCATCAACTACTGTCGGTAAACAAATGTTTGAGACTATGAAAGTACATACGTCAATGTCTACACAAGAAATTGAAAAGACATTGATTGAATATATGGATTATTTAAGTTTGAAAGATCCTAAACGTATATTAAAATCATATCCTTACATGTTATCAGGAGGAATGTTACAGCGATTGATGATTGCTTTAGCGTTAGCTTTGAAACCAAAGTTAATCATTGCTGATGAGCCGACAACGGCTTTAGATACAATTACACAATATGATGTACTGGAAGCATTTATAGATATTAAAAAACACTTTGACTGTGCGATGATTTTCATTTCACATGATTTAACGGTTATTAACAAGATTGCAGACCGGGTTGTTGTGATGAAAAATGGTCAACTGATTGAGCATGGTACGCGTGAATCAGTCTTGCATCATCCAGAACATGTTTATACGAAGTATTTATTATCCACTAAGAAGAAGATTAATGATCATTTTAAACATGTGATGAGGGGTGATGTACATGATTAAAATTAAAGATGTTGAAAAGTCATATCAAAGTGCACATGTTTTTAAGCGTCGTCGAACACCTATCGTGAAAGGTGTGTCATTTGAGTGTCCAATCGGTGCGACGATTGCGATTATCGGAGAAAGTGGTAGCGGTAAATCGACATTGAGTCGTATGATATTAGGTATTGAGAAACCGGATAAAGGCTGTGTAACCTTAAATGATCAACCGATGCATAAGAAGAAAGTGAGACGTCATCAAATTGGTGCGGTATTTCAAGATTATACGTCATCATTACACCCATTTCAGACTGTTAGAGAAATCTTATTTGAAGTGATGTGTCAATGTGATGGACAACCTAAAGATGTTATGGAAGTCCAAGCAATTACATTGTTGGAAGAAGTTGGTCTATCTAAGGCATACATGGATAAATACCCTAATATGTTATCAGGTGGAGAGGCACAGCGTGTTGCGATTGCGCGCGCAATATGTATTAACCCTAAATATATTTTGTTTGATGAAGCCATTAGTTCACTCGACATGTCAATTCAAACACAAATATTAGATTTATTGATTCATTTACGTGAAACGCGTCAGTTGAGTTATATTTTTATCACACATGATATTCAAGCTGCCACGTATTTATGTGATCAATTAATTATTTTTAAAAACGGAAAAATAGAAGAACAAATTCCGACAAGCGCATTGCATAAAAGTGACAATGCTTATACAAGAGAATTAATAGAAAAACAACTATCATTCTAAGGAGTGAGATAATGAAAGGTGCAATGGCTTGGCCCTTTTTGAGATTATATATATTAACATTGATGTTCTTTAGTGCCAATGCAATCTTAAACGTGTTTATACCTTTACGAGGGCATGATTTAGGCGCAACGAATACGGTTATCGGTATCGTTATGGGGGCATACATGTTAACAGCAATGGTATTTCGACCATGGGCAGGACAAATTATTGCTCGTGTCGGTCCCATTAAAGTATTAAGAATTATTTTGATTATCAATGCCATAGCTTTAATTATTTATGGTTTTACTGGCTTAGAAGGTTATTTCGTAGCACGTGTTATGCAAGGTGTGTGTACGGCATTCTTTTCTATGTCTTTACAGCTAGGTATTATTGATGCATTACCAGAGGAACATCGTTCTGAAGGTGTATCATTATACTCGCTATTTTCAACGATTCCAAACTTAATCGGACCATTAGTTGCCGTAGGTATTTGGAATGCAAATAATATTTCACTATTTGCAATTGTCATTATCTTTATCGCATTAACAACAACATTCTTTGGCTATCGCGTGACCTTTGCTGAACAGGAACCCGATACGTCAGATAAGATTGAAAAAATGCCGTTTAACGCTGTAACTGTTTTTGCGCAATTTTTCAAAAATAAAGAGTTGTTGAATAGTGGTATTATCATGATTGTTGCATCGATTGTATTTGGTGCAGTTAGTACATTTGTACCGTTATACACAGTGAGTTTAGGATTCGCGAATGCGGGAATCTTTTTGACAATACAGGCCATCGCAGTTGTTGCGGCAAGATTTTACTTAAGGAAATACATTCCGTCAGATGGTATGTGGCATCCTAAATATATGGTATCTGTACTATCATTATTAGTGATCGCGTCATTTGTAGTGGCATTTGGTCCGCAAGTAGGTGCAATTATTTTCTATGGTAGTGCAATATTAATAGGAATGACACAAGCAATGGTGTATCCAACATTAACATCATACTTAAGTTTCGTCTTACCAAAAGTAGGTCGTAATATGTTGTTAGGTTTATTTATTGCCTGTGCAGACTTAGGTATATCGTTAGGTGGCGCATTGATGGGACCTATTTCCGATTTAGTAGGATTTAAATGGATGTATCTAATTTGTGGTATGTTAGTCATTGTAATAATGATTATGAGTTTATTGAAAAAACCAACACCACGCCCAGCAAATAGTCTTTAATGAAGTGAATTAAAGCATATTAAGTTAATGAATATTTAAATTTTAAAAGGTATATTGAGCATGGCGATTCATGTGCTTCATGCTAGGACATGAAACATTCTATATGGCTCGTTTTTAGAACGACAGTATATCTAAATAAAGCACGCTTAAAAGTGAGTTGTGATACTGACTTTTAAGTGTGCTTTTTGATGTGTATGGATAATGGATATTACTCTGAAAAATTTTACATGAAAATATGCAAAACGAGTATAACTGCTAATTGATAAAAATAGCTCACCATAAAATTACGGTTTGATTTTAAATATAAGTAGGTCGCACTACTTGCTAGTATCAATGCTGGAATGAATTCCCACCATGTATTAATGTATGGATAATAGTACAGTGTTTCAAGGATAACGGATAATACTATTGTAATCTTTAAAGGCATTAATCTGCTTAATTCTTGAATTAAAATATGACGGAAAATAAGTTGACAAATCAAAGTATTTAATATAATGGTTAACGAAAATATAGCTATTAAACTGATGGAACCATATTCTCTAATGAGCGGGTAAATGTCAAAGACAGTAAAGGAATCTACATTTAGTGCGAAAATATCGAAATGATTTAAAAGTAAAAAGAGTACGATACTTAATGTAAATGATATAAGAATATGCCATTTATATTTAGCACTGGCAACGATTTGCAAACGTATCATTGGAACAAATGCATCTTCATGCATCCGACGAAAAATAGCTAGTGAAATAATAACTGCGAGTAAATAGCTAATGTTCATTGAAATAGGAAAAGAGAAACCCCATGGGGCTTGTTGAGTGAATACAGCTACTAACCCAAAAGTTAAAAAGACGATAATGATTGGCAAGATGTTAACCAAAAATATATAAAGGAAAATAAATCCAATATCACGTTTGAAAAAACGCGATTGTTCGGTAGCGTATTCTTCTTCTATGTAATGTTTATTTGTATTTGACATAGTGTACCTCTTAAATAGTTGTATTATATAGATACTTTAGCACATATTACTTTGTATTGTATGTTTTATACATTAAAATTTAAAATGAAAAACATATCATAAAATTGTTTTATAAAATGAAGCGCTTCCATTGTGTTTTGTTTTGTAAGGTGTATCATAAATATTGAATTGAATTTTTTGGGGGAGGTATTGTAATGATGTTTCTTACAGTCATGCAATTTATAGTTAACATTATCGTTGTAGGCTTCCTGCTTACGGTTATTGTTATCGGGCTTATTTGGTTAATTAAAGATAAAAGACAATCACAACATAGTGTATTAAGGAATTATCCTTTACTAGCACGTATTAGATATATTTCAGAAAAAATGGGACCGGAATTACGTCAGTATTTATTTTCTGGGGATAATGAAGGAAAACCTTTTTCACGTAATGATTATAAAAATATCGTTTTGGCTGGAAAATATAACTCTCGTATGACCAGCTTCGGTACTACTAAAGATTATCAAGACGGCTTTTACATACAGAACACAATGTTTCCGATGCAACGTAATGAGATTTCAGTAGATAATACAACATTGTTATCAACATTCATTTATAAAATCGCGAATGAGCGTTTATTTAGTCGTGAAGAATATCGTGTACCGACAAAGATTGATCCGTATTACTTAAGTGATGATCATGCAATAAAATTAGGTGAACATTTAAAATATCCGTTTATTTTAAAACGTATCGTAGGACAATCTGGTATGAGTTATGGAGCCTTAGGAAAAAATGCCATTACAGCTTTATCTAAAGGTCTAGCTAAAGCGGGCACTTGGATGAATACAGGTGAAGGTGGCTTATCAGAATATCATTTAAAAGGTAATGGGGATATCATTTTCCAAATTGGTCCCGGTTTGTTTGGTGTTCGTGATAAAGAAGGTAATTTTAGTGAAGATTTATTTAAAGAGGTCGCACAGTTATCTAACGTACGCGCATTTGAGCTGAAGTTGGCACAAGGTGCTAAGACTCGTGGTGGTCATATGGAAGCGGAAAAGGTAAACGAAGAAATTGCTAAAATCCGAAATGTTGAACCTTATAAAACAATCAATTCACCTAACCGTTACGAATTTATTCATAATGCTGAAGATTTGATTCGTTTCGTCGATCAGTTGCAGCAATTAGGTCAAAAACCAGTAGGATTCAAAATTGTAGTAAGCAAAGTTTCAGAAATTGAAACACTTGTACGTACGATGGTGGAACTAGATAAGTATCCAAGCTTTATTACGATTGATGGTGGTGAAGGTGGTACTGGTGCAACATTCCAAGAATTACAAGATGGTGTTGGCTTACCGCTGTTTACAGCTCTACCTATTGTGTCTGGCATGTTAGAAAAATATGGTATTCGAGATAAAGTGAAATTGGCAGCATCTGGTAAGTTAGTGACACCAGATAAAATTGCGATTGCACTAGGTTTAGGTGCAGATTTTGTTAATATTGCACGTGGCATGATGATTAGTGTCGGTTGTATTATGAGTCAACAATGTCATATGAATACATGTCCTGTAGGTGTTGCAACGACAGATGCGAAAAAAGAAAAAGCATTGATTGTTGGAGAAAAGCAATATCGTGTCACAAACTATGTAACAAGTTTGCATGAAGGCTTATTCAATATTGCAGCAGCTGTTGGCGTATCCAGTCCTACAGAAATTACTGCTGATCATATTGTATATCGAAAAGTCGATGGTGAATTGCAAACGATACATGATTATAAATTAAAACTCATTAGTTAACTTATTTATTTCGGGAAAATGAAAGCAGCGGATTTTAGCGTTACTGCAAATAATTTTATATTAGTAGTGGATGCTGGTCACACAAGAATTTCAAATATTAAAGCCCTCAGAATATGAATTAAGGTTTGTAACCTTAGTCTTATCTGAGGGCATTTTTATGTTATAAACTATTTGTCGTCCATTTTATCTTTTTCTTTTAAACCTCTGTGCTTTAATTGCTTTTCAAGTTTTTCAAAACTAATATCTTTATTTTCTTTAGTTGAAACACCAAGACGTTTATTTAATTTTTTCATGTCAACTTCTGTGTAATCTATGTCTAAGTGTTCAATTGCTTTTTTATCTTTATAGTCTACTTTGTATTTTACGCCTTTAAGGTCTTTGAAAATACTTTCAGATTTGGCGAATAACTTTTTGGCTTCGTCTTTATCCATACCTAGATCGTCATATTTAATTGTGTTGATTGTAGACTGTTTTAAAACTTTATCATCTTTATATGTGATAGAAGTTAGTACATGTTTACCACTAACATCACCTTCATATGTTTTGGTTTGTTCTTTACCACAAGCTGATAATGCAATGATACAAACTAATGCTACTACAATTAATGAACATAATTTTTTCAAAGTCAGTCGCCTTCTTTCGATATTTGTATTATAAAGAAATTATAACATTTACTAAAAAATGATGTTATTCAAAAATTTAAATTTTGATAATTTTTTTGTAAATATGAGTTTTTTGAAGCGGATTTCTCACAAAGTTTTTAAAAATATTTAAGCCTGAAAACGATAAAACGGTAGAAAACGTAGTGTGTTCCACTGCTGATTTCTTTTTGAGCATTATAGACGGTATGTTGGAAGAAAAGAACAAAAGCTTGTGTACGATAGTATATAGGGACTAAGATTACGACGGATGTGTCGGTGATATTGACGTACTTAAATACGTACGCTATAATTAGCGTATCAGAAGACAAAGGAGGGTTTATATGATTATCACTAGCCCTACAGAAGCGAGAAAAGATTTTTATCAATTACTAAAAAATGTTAATAATAATCACGAACCAATTTATATTAGTGGCAATAATGCCGAAAATAATGCTGTGATTATAGGTTTAGAAGATTGGAAAAGTATACAAGAGACAATATATCTTGAATCTACTGGTACAATGGACAAAGTAAGAGAAAGAGAAAAAGATAGTAGTGGTACAACAAATATAGATGATATTGATTGGGATAATCTGTAATGAGCAATTACACGGTTAAGATTAAAAATTCAGCGAAATCAGATTTAAAGAAAATAAAACATTCTTATTTAAAGAAGTCATTTTTAGAAATTGTTGAGACTTTAAAAAATGATCCGTATAAAATAACACAATCCTTTGAAAAATTAGAACCTAAATATTTAGAGCGATATTCAAGAAGAATTAACCATCAGCACAGGGTCGTCTATACCGTAGATGATCGAAATAAAGAAGTATTGATACTATCGGCATGGTCACATTATGATTAATGGATATTCAACATCTGAATAAGTTTAATGATAAGTTAAATAAAGAAACTAGTATTTAAGTGTAGGGGAAATTGCGGCGTTAATGCGTTGTTATCTCTACGCTTTTTATTTTTTTAATAGCGCAAGACTAAACAGATTGAAATTAATAACAATAAAAGAATAAGGTATTATAATAAGAAATTTTAAATGGTGACGTTTTCGGGATATTAAATTTTAGAAATATGATGTTTTTTAAGTGTATTTCTCACAAAATTTTAAAAATATTTAAGCCTGAAAACGATAAAGCGGTAGGGAACGCTTTTCTGAAAGTTAGTGATACAATAGTTTTAAGTTGAAATACAGGAGGTTGAATTACATGAATCAGTCAGTCAAATTACTTAAGCATTTAACAGATGTAAACGGCATTGCTGGTTATGAAATGCAAGTTAAAGAAGCAATGCGTAACTATATAGAGCCTGTCAGTGATCAAATTATTGAAGATAACTTGGGTGGCATTTTTGGAAAGAAAAATGCTGAGAATGGTCAATACTCAATTATGATTTCTGGTCATATGGATGAAGTTGGTTTTATGGTAACAAAGATTGATAAACATGGTTTTATTTCATTTACGCCAGTTGGTGGATGGTGGAATCAAGTCATGCTATCTCAAAAAGTAACGATTACAACAGATTCGGGCAAAGAAATTAGAGGTATCATCGGTTCTAAACCGCCGCATGTCTTAACGCCTGAAGAACGTAAAAAGCCGATGGAAATCAAAAATATGTTTATAGATATTGGTGTTAGTAGCAAGGAAGAAGCTGAAGAAGCTGGTGTTGAAGTAGGCAATATGGTTACGCCATATAGTGAATTTGAAGTGCTTGCAAATGATAAATATTTAACTGCGAAAGCATTTGATAATCGCTATGGCTGTGCATTAGCTGTTGAGGTATTAAAACGTTTAAAAGATGAAAATATTGGCATTAACTTATACAGTGGTGCCACAGTGCAAGAAGAAGTTGGGTTACGTGGTGCGAAAGTGGCAGCGAATACAATTAAACCAGATTTGGCGATAGCCGTCGATGTGGGTATTGCTTATGATACCCCAGGTATGTCAGGTCAAACGAGCGATAGTAAACTAGGCGGTGGTCCAGTTGTTATTATGATGGATGCTACAAGTATTGCGCACCAAGGTTTGCGCAAGCATATTAAAGATGTAGCTAAGAAACATAACATCGAAGTACAATGGGATACGACACCAGGTGGAGGTACAGATGCGGGAAGTATTCATGTCGCAAATGAAGGTATTCCAACGATGACAATAGGTGTCACGTTACGATACATGCACTCTAATGTATCGGTACTCAATGTGGATGATTATGAAAATTCTATCCGTCTTGTTACTGAAATTGTCCGTTCATTGAATGATGAAACTTATAAAAATATCATGTGGTAGTCAAATCCATAAATAATAAAGAAAGTCTTTAATATGATGTCATGCAAGAACTAAGTTAGATGCTTAGTTAGCATGAGATATCATGTTAAAGGCTTTTTATTTTTAAAAAGTGAGAATAAATCACTGCAGTGTACTTCAATTTTGACATAAATATTAAAAAATTTTCCGGAATGAAATGGCACTAAATTTTTCAAAAATGGGAATACTATATTTGATATGTCTTATTAGAGCGATTTTAAGGGGTAATAAGCATTGACTAGGTCGACTTATAGGTATAGCACACTATTCAAGAAAAGGAATACCCTATTATATCGAAATAACTCATGATACGAGGAGGGGTAAATATGTTGTTAGAGATAAAAGATTTAGTATATGAGGCAAGTGATAGAGTCATACTAAATCATATTAATTTAAAAGTAGATAAAGGTGAAACCATTGCAATTATTGGTCCTTCAGGTAGTGGTAAAAGTACATTTCAAAAATTAATATGTAATTTAATTAGCCCAACCAGTGGAACACTTTACTTTAAAGGTAAACCATATGATGATTACGAACCAGAAATATTACGCCGACACATTAGCTATTTGATGCAACAAAGCGATTTGTTTGGTGAAACGATTGAAGATAATATGATTTTTCCGTCTCTTGCGCGTAATGATAAATTTGATAAGAAACGTGCTAAGCAATTAATTAAAGATGTAGGTTTAGGACACTATCAATTAAGTTCTAAAATAGAACATATGTCAGGTGGTGAGCGTCAAAGGATCGCGATTGCACGCCAATTAATGTATACCCCAGACATCCTTCTATTAGATGAATCAACAAGTGCGTTAGATATTAATAATAAAGAAAAAATAGAAAATATCATTTTTAAATTAGCAGATCAAGGCGTGGCAATTATGTGGATTACCCACAGCGATGACCAAAGTATGCGACACTTTCAAAAGCGTATAACCATTGTTGATGGTCAAATTTCTAATACAGAGGAGTTGAACCAACATGAGTAATACAGCATTAGGACTGACGGCATTGCTATTAGTTATTCCAATTATTATTTCTTATAAAGAAGGTCTACATATTATTAAAGATTTGATTGTGGCGACACTACGTGCGGTCGTACAATTAATCATTTTAGGATTCTTACTGCACTATATTTTTAAAATTAATGACAAATGGCTATTAGTATTATGTGTATTTGTCATTATTGTCAACGCATCATGGAATACGATTAGTCGATCATCACCTGTCATGCACCATGTCTTTTTGATTTCCTTTGTGGCTATCTTTGTTGGAACGGCATTACCGCTTGCAGGTACCATTGCGACAGGGGCCATCCAATTTACAGCCAATGAAGTTATCCCTATCGGCGGCATGCTTGCTAATAATGGCTTGATTGCAATTAATTTAGCTTACCAAAATTTAGATCGTGCATTCGTACAAGATGGTACTAATATTGAATCTAAATTATCACTTGCAGCTACACCTAAATTGGCTTCTAAAGGTGCAATACGTGAAAGTATTCGTTTAGCTATAGTGCCAACAATTGATTCGGTTAAAACATATGGGCTTGTGTCGATTCCTGGTATGATGACAGGCTTAATTATTGGTGGCGTACCACCTTTACAAGCGATTAAATTTCAATTGTTAGTCGTGTTTATTCATACAACTGCGACCATTATGTCTGCTTTGATTGCGACATATTTAAGCTATGGTCAATTTTTCAATGCAAGACATCAATTAGTAGCAAGAAATACGGATGTTAAGAGTGAGTCATGATAGATTTTACCGCATCAGATTTAGGCATTAGTTTTAATTGGAAATGAAGTGACGCGCACATATAGTAATGCTATTATTTAGCTCAGCGAAAATATTCATAAAGGCACGCATACTTTGTAGTCAGTTATCTGTTCTGACATATAAAGCGTGCGTGCTTTTTTGGAGTCATTGTTGAAACTGAAGTAATTATACATAATTATTAAATGACATACTTGTGTTAATTTTTCAAATACTGAAAAACAATTTCAATAATTTTCCAATTAAGCACAGAAAATTAAAGCAAAATATTATATAATAGAACGGTTATATATAAAATTGTGTTGCACACATTTTTTAATAAATCGTTATTCTAAGGGAAATGAATATCGGAAATTTTGTTGAAAGGAGTTTTAAAATGTCAATCATGCGACTATTTACATTCATTTTAAGTATTTTTATCGTAGGAATGGTTGAAATGATGGTTGCAGGAATTATGAACTTGATGAGTCAGGACTTACATGTATCAGAAGCTGTCGTTGGTCAATTAGTGACAATGTACGCTTTAACATTTGCGATATGTGGACCTATTCTTGTTAAATTAACGAACCGTTTTTCATCAAGGCCTGTATTATTATGGACATTACTTATATTTATCATTGGTAATGGCATTATTGCTGTAGCGCCAAATTTTTCAATATTAGTAGTTGGTAGAATTATCTCATCTGCAGCAGCAGCACTAATTATCGTAAAAGTATTAGCTATTACAGCGATGTTATCAGCACCTAAAAATCGTGGCAAAATGATTGGACTTGTATATACAGGGTTTAGTGGTGCCAATGTTTTTGGTGTACCAATTGGAACGGTTATCGGCGATTTAGTAGGTTGGCGCTATACATTTCTATTCTTAATTATTGTGAGTATTATTGTTGGCTTCTTAATGATGATCTATTTACCGAAGGATCAGGAAATACAACGAGGCCCTGTGAATCATGAGGCACCATCTCATGAAAATCATGTTACTTCGAAAATATTAAGACCTGCTGAAGTAGCAAAATATTTAATTATTACGTTTTTAGTATTGATTGCAAACTCAGTGACATTCGTCTTTATAAATCCACTTATTTTATCTAATGGTCATGATATGTCATTCGTTTCATTAGCACTTCTAGTAAATGGAATCGCTGGCGTTATTGGAACATCATTAGGTGGTATATTCTCCGATAAAATTACAAGTAAGCGTTGGTTAATGATTTCTGTTTCTATTTTTATCGTCATGATGTTACTTATGAATTTAATCTTACCTGGTTCAGGTCTATTGTTAGCAGGACTATTTATTTGGAATATCATGCAATGGAGTACTAATCCAGCAGTGCAAAGCGGTGTGATTCAACATGTTGAAGGCGACACAAGCCAAGTAATGAGTTGGAACATGTCTAGTTTAAACGCTGGTATTGGTGTTGGAGGCATTATTGGAGGCTTGGTCATGACACATGTTTCTGTTCAAGCTATCACGTATACGAGTGCCATCATTGGCGCATTAGGATTAATCGTTGTTTTCACATTGAAAAATAATCATTATGCTAAAACATTTAAATCATCATAATTCTCATATGAAAAGCACGCCTGCTATCAAATTCAGGTGTGCTTTTTTAGATGCGATAACGTTATTGATATGTGCGATAATAGCGACGTTCATTATGATACATCGGCCAAGGCATTTTACCGCTTTTAGCAAAATTAGCTAAATCATTTTGCATTTGTCGACTTAAAAATTTAAGGTGAGCAGTTGTTGGATATTGATGTGCTGCTAATATTTGTAAGTTTCCGAACCAAAATACCATATCTAGAATATGGTAAGCACTGCGATAGTGTGCGCTAGAAGTATCATGCCATGCAAATTCAGCAAGCCATAGTTGTGCGTTTGAATCTTGTATATTGAGTTGTTGTAAAAATTGCTTCATCGGCTGTTTGAAATAACAATGTGTAATCGCTAAAGATTGTTGCTTCGCCGTCTGAACATCTTCGTATTTTAAAGGAATATCATTTAATTCCATAATGTCGATAAAGCGTTGCGGCGATAATTTTTTCTGTTCACTAGTAATATAAATATCGCCTTCATCTTTTGTATAACATGCAAAAATTGGTTTCGTTGTTGGATAATTATTTTGTATATAATCTGTTTTAATAGGCGCATATATTAAATCAAGCCCTTTAGAAGGTCCTCGAGATTGTTTTAGCTTCTCCATCAGCATAAGAATATCATCTGTCGATAATGATGTAACATCATCTGTATCTAAATAATCGAGCATCAATTTTTGGAAATGTTGTGCTTTATTGCGTGCACTCTCAAGGGTGTCTAATCGTAGTGCGCCACTTAGCAAAACGACTTTATGGAAGTATGGCTCAATGTCAGGTATTTTAAGTAAAGTCAAAATGCTCATACTGCCTGCAGACTGACCCATTAAAGTAATGTTATTAGCGTCGCCGCCGAAGGATTCAATAAATTGATGCACCCATTTTATGACATTGATTTGATCTGAAAGTCCATTATTGGAATGAAAATCTTTATTAAAATATGACCAGTCTAAATATCCTAATGCGCCTAAACGATAATTGCATGTAATAACGATAATGTCGTTATTTTGTACTAAATGTACCGGTTGATAGAGTTCGGCTGTGCCATGACCATTTTCAAAACTACCACCATAAAAATAAATGATGACAGGTTTCTTCGTCTGATCATTATGTTGTTTCCAAATATTTAAATATAAACAGTCTTCATGTTCAGTAAAAGTTGTAGATTGTGAGGAGAAAAAATCTTCTAATTTGTTGTCTGGTTGCGGTGGGATGGGTTGTATTTCAGTTGCATCAATTGGCTCTGACCATTGTGTTTTTAACGTAGAATGTTTAAAGCGATTGTCATGAACTGGTGGTTCTGCATAAGGAATGCCTAAGAAGATATCTAAACCATCTTGTGTAATACCATGAATTTGACCACCTGTAGTATTAATCTTCATATTTATTAACCTCCTTTATCATCCCCAATTTAATCATACCACGGTCTATAGATGATAGGTGACAAGTATAACAAGACAATTTTGTGACTGAATCAGACGAGCTTGATATCTGTTTTAACTCAAACCATTTTCAGCATTATATGATGTTCTTTTACAGTGACATTTCATTACAATATCACTCTCGCCATCTTGTTATGTTAGTTATTTATAACCCATTTTCAAAATAAAAGAGCTTAGGACATAAATCAATGTCCTAGGGTCTATAATATTATATTGGCAGTAGTTGACTGAATGAAAATGCGCTTGTAACAAGCTTTTTTCAATTCTAGTCAACCTTGCCGGCGGGGCCCCAACATAGAGAAATTGGATTCCCAATTTCTACAGACAATGCAAGTTGGGGTGGGCCGACGAAATAAATTTTGCGAAAATATCATTTCTGTCCCACTCCCAATGTGTGTGTTGAAATCATATATGGCATTGCATTTTAAAATATTTAATGAGATGACTTTGATTCATTATTTAGTGACTCGCGCATCTTTGTATTGATTCGTGTTGCGCGACGGAAATAGACGCTTTCAAATGAACTCGTTGTACCGATGTAATAGAAGATAAGCGCCACAATAATAATAACGATAAAGTCAAATGGATAGTGAATCATATTTAAGCCTTTAAATTCTTTGCTTCCTATAAATGACAGTATTGATAGCACGATTAAATATACAATAATCCATAAGCTACCACCAATTTGTTTCTTTGTATTACGCCAATTCATACGATATTCATAGAAGAAGTAGATTGGTAATCCAAGTATAATGATTAAAATAACTTCAGCCGTTGTTGGCCACATTGCCCAATATATAGCTAATGAAGCTAATACAAATGATAATGGCGCCATTACTTTTAAAATTTTTGCTCTAAATGGACGAGTCATTGTTGGTCCCATTTTTCTTAATGCAATCACTGTCGTTGGGCCAGTTAAATAGGCTACTAAAGTTGCAGTAGAAATAACTGCTGCTAGCGTACCCCAATCTCTAAATAACGTAACCATAATCATACTAATGATGGCATTAAAGATGATTGCTACACGTGGAATATGATATTTTTCATTCATCTTCCCAAGAAATTTAGGGATATGTCCATTTTTCTCCATTGCTCGTAAAACTCGACCTGTAACGGCGACAAATGACACGCCAGTACCGAATGGTGATACAAACGCTTCAATATATAGTAAAATTGCGAGCCAATTAATTCCTAATAAGATAGCTAAATCAGCAAATGGTGAATTGAAGTTGATGCCATTCCATCCACTATGTTGTAACATTGATTGAGGCATAGAAGTGATAAACGTACTTTGTAAAATGATGTACAACACTGCACTGATTGACAGTGAGATAGCGATGCCTCTTGCGATATTTTTTTCAGGATTTTTAATTTCTGAACCCATATTAATAATTGTCTGGAATGAATTGAATGAAAAAATAATCCCTGATGCTGTTGTTGCAGCAAAAATCGGTGCACTTCCGTAAGGCATAAATGTGCTTGCCGAATGGCCGTAATTTGAAGTGTCGAATCCTGATAACATCAACATGATGATGGTTAACATGGGTACGCCTAATTTAAATACAGAAATTAAACTCGTAAATGATGTTAAAAGTTTTACGGACCAATAGTTTAATAATGAAAAAATAACAATGATGAGATATACAGCTAGCAATCCGTATGTGCTAATAGAGCCATTTTCCATTAAATGTTTCATTGGTTTCGCCCAATGCCACGGCCAAGAACTCATATATTGAACAGCTGACACAGCTTCGATAGGTATTATTGTCACCAAAGACACCCAATTCGCCCAAGCAGCAATAAAGCCTAATAATGAGCCATGTGTATACTGGGCATAGTTACTCATGCCACCTGATTGAGGAAACATTGTGCCGATTTCAATGTAGTTATAGGCAATGGTTCCAATGACTAGGAATCCAAGAACCCATGATATGATAGCTGCTGGTCCAGCTATTGATGATGCTTCCCACGCACCAAATAGCCAACCAGATCCTATTAAAGAACCTAACCCTAATAAGACTAATTGGGATAGATTGATTTTGTCGTTGTGCAATTGCTTGTCTTTATTCATAAATACTCCTTCGTTATTGCCAAAAATACAAAAAATAATATGCGACAATTATACGCTTATTATAATAATAGTCAAATGCATTTTTTGTAAGAATGCAAAAGCATTTGTAAAATTAGTTTTTTATAAAATTAGGATATATAATACAATGTGTATTGAAAAATAAAATGGAAGTGATGACTATGAGTGAGAAACAACCGAATGAACAAGTTGAGGCATTTTTAAATAAAGAGAGTCAATGGCAAGAAGAATATAAATATTTGAGAGCGTTAATCTTTAATGAAACAGAATTAGAGGAAGCGTATAAATGGATGCATCCTTGTTACACGCTGAATAATAAAAATGTAGTACTTATCCATGGCTTCAAAAATTATGTTGCACTATTATTTCATAAAGGTGCCATTTTGGAGGATAAATATCATACACTCATTCAACAGACTGAAAAGGTGCAAGCAGCTCGTCAGTTACGATTTGAAAATTTAACAGAGATTCAAGCACGTACCGAAGAAATTAAATATTATCTAGCTGAAGCAATTAAAGCTGAAAAAGCTGGTAAAAAAGTTGAAATGAAGAAAACAGAGGAATATGTTATTCCTAAAGAGTTAGAAGCTAAGTTCGAAGAAATGCCACAGCTAGAGTCGTCATTTTATAAATTAACGCCAGGCAGACAACATCAATATATATATCATATTGGACAAGCTAAACGCAGTGAAACAAGACAAAAGCGTGTTGAAAAGTATATTAACCAAATACTAGAAGGTAAAGGGATGCATGATAAGTAATTAATGAGTAAAAGCATACCGGTTATACAACAACATACAAGATGACACGAAACAACCAATGGCTCATGCTGTTGGTTGTTTTTTAGGTGTGCCTGTCATGGGCAACACTTTGACGGTGGAATTCCGTTACAGGCTTGGGAGTAGGAACTGTTAGCAAAAGGCAAGGGTGTCTACAATGAATGATGAAGATATTAAAATATAAGGATGACTTTGTGGGTGGCGGATGGGCGTTTGTCCGCCTGTAACAATGGATGCGTGTGCATTATTACAAAAATTCGACTTTTGCGATAATATTTCACATTTTCGACACTTTTTTACTATAAAACAACCAATTGAGCGATAATAAATTCGCTTTTGAAAAATATGAGTTATCTATTTAGTTGCAAAAGATAAAATAATAATGTTTAATAACATCATATAGAGTATGTTAGTTTTAAATGTCGAATATACGAATGTGCAAACAAAGTAATCGGTAGAAATTCAACATACATAGCGCCGTTTACTGTTAAGTATTCACATTACAGATGAAAAATATAAAATTCTACATAATCAAGACCATGATGTGTACTTGTTTAACTTATGACTCTATTTGTTTAACAATTGCGATGATGGTCTTTTTATTTTATGCGTATCATTCGTCATATTTTTTATGAGGAAGGAGAAATGATTATGTTAAGTATTAAGCATTTAACGAAAATTTATTCTGGTAATAAAAAGGCAGTAGATGACATCTCTTTAGATATTCAATCTGGGGAATTTATCGCATTTATTGGAACCAGTGGAAGTGGCAAAACGACTGCTTTAAGAATGATAAACCGTATGATTGAAGCGACAGAAGGACAAATTGAAATTGATGGTAAAGACGTTCGGAGTATGAATCCTGTCGAATTACGTAGAAATATTGGCTATGTTATTCAACAAATTGGCTTAATGCCTCATATGACGATTAAAGAGAATATTGTGTTGGTACCCAAATTGTTGAAATGGACTAAAGAAGAAAAGGATAAACGTGCAAAGGAATTAATTAAACTTGTGGATTTACCGGAGTCATTTTTAGAGCGTTATCCAGCAGAACTATCAGGTGGGCAACAACAACGTATCGGTGTCGTAAGAGCACTTGCGGCCGAACAAGATATTATTTTAATGGATGAACCTTTTGGTGCATTGGATCCTATTACGAGAGATACGTTACAAGATTTAGTTAAAACGTTACAACGAAAATTAGGCAAGACGTTTATCTTTGTAACACATGATATGGATGAAGCGATTAAATTAGCAGACAAAATTTGTATTATGTCAGAAGGGAAGGTGGTGCAATTTGATACACCAGACAATATTTTAAGACATCCCGCAAATGATTTTGTACGTGATTTTATAGGACAAAATAGACTGATTCAAGACCGTCCCAATGACAAGACTGTAGAAGGTGTAATGATTAAACCAATCACGATACAAGCAGAAGCAACACTGAATGACGCCGTTCATATTATGAGACAAAAACGTGTTGATACTATTTTTGTAGTAGATAGTAATAACCATTTATTAGGTTTCTTAGACATTGAAGATATAAATCAGGGTATACGTGGACACAAAAGTTTACGAGATACCATGCAACAACATATTTATACCGTTCAAATTGATTCTAAGTTACAAGATTCTGTACGTACGATTTTAAAAAGAAACGTTAGGAATGTACCTGTCGTAGATGATAGGCAACGTTTAGTAGGACTGATTACGCGTGCCAATGTTGTTGATATTGTATATGACACGATTTGGGGTGATAGTGAGGATACAGTGCAAACAGGACATGTGGGGGAAGACACTGCGTCCTCAAAAGTGCATGAGCAACACACTACTAATGTCAAAGTACGTGACATAGGAGATGATAAATCATGATCGAGTTCCTACATGAACATGGTGGACAGTTGATGTCGAAAACACTGGAACATTTCTATATTTCTATAGTGGCATTATTATTTGCCATCATTGTTGCAGTACCTATAGGCATTTTATTATCAAAAACAAAGCGAACTGCCAATATTATATTAACTGTGGCAGGTGTCTTACAAACTATTCCAACACTAGCTGTACTTGCTATTATGATACCGATTTTTGGTGTTGGTAAAACGCCTGCAATTGTAGCGCTATTTATTTATGTATTATTACCTATTTTAAATAACACGGTACTCGGCGTTCAAAATATTGATAGCAACATTAAAGAAGCTGGAAAAAGTATGGGAATGACACAATTTCAATTGATGAAGGATGTGGAATTGCCATTAGCCTTACCGCTTATCATTGGTGGCATTCGTTTGTCGTCTGTGTATGTAATTAGTTGGGCTACACTTGCAAGTTATGTAGGTGCGGGTGGATTAGGTGATTTCATTTTCAATGGTTTAAATTTATATAATCCACTGATGATTGTAACTGCAACGGTACTCGTTACTGCACTAGCATTAGGTGTTGATGCCTTATTAGCTTTAGTTGAAAAATGGGTAGTTCCCAAAGGCTTAAAAGTATCTGGATAATTAGGAGGCTAAGATAATGAAGAAAATTAAATATATACTTGTCGTGCTTGTCTTATCGCTTACCGTATTATCTGGATGTAGTTTGCCCGGACTAGGTAGTAAGAGCACGAAAAATGATGTCAAAATTACAGCATTATCAACAAGTGAATCGCAAATTATTTCACATATGTTACGGTTGTTAATAGAGCATGATACACATGGCAAGATAAAGCCAACATTAGTAAATAATTTAGGGTCAAGTACGATTCAACACAATGCCTTAATTAATGGGGATGCTAATATATCGGGTGTTAGATATAATGGTACAGATTTAACGGGAGCTTTGAAGGAAGCACCAATTAAAGATCCTAAGAAAGCAATGATAGCAACGCAACAAGGATTTAAAAAGAAATTTGATCAAACGTTTTTTGATTCGTATGGTTTTGCGAATACGTATGCATTCATGGTAACGAAGGAAACTGCTAAAAAATATCATTTAGAGACAGTTTCAGATTTAGCAAAGCATAGTAAAGATTTACGTTTAGGTATGGATAGTTCATGGATGAATCGTAAAGGCGATGGCTATGAAGGGTTTAAAAAAGAGTATGGTTTCGACTTTGGTACAGTGAGACCAATGCAAATAGGTCTAGTCTACGACGCATTAAACTCAGAGAAGTTAGACGTTGCATTAGGTTATTCTACAGATGGTCGAATTGCCGCGTATGATTTGAAAGTACTTAAAGATGATAAACAATTTTTCCCACCTTATGCTGCGAGTGCTGTTGCAACAAATGAATTATTACGCCAACATCCAGAACTTAAAACGACGATTAATAAGTTGACTGGAAAGATTTCAACTTCAGAGATGCAGCGCTTGAATTATGAAGCGGATGGTAAAGGTAAAGAACCTGCTGTCGTCGCAGAAGAATTTTTGAAAAAACACCACTATTTTGATAAACAGAAAGGTGGTCATAAGTAATGGAAGGTGATTTATTACAGCAATTATTCAATTATTATGTTACGAACTTTGGCTATCTATGGGATTTATTTTTCAAACACTTATTAATGTCTGTCTATGGTGTGCTGTTTGCAGCTTTAATTGGTATTCCATTGGGAATCTTGCTTGCAAGATACACAAAACTTTCTGGATTCGTAATTACAATTGCAAATATAATTCAAACAGTTCCAGTCATTGCAATGTTAGCTATTTTAATGTTAGTCATGGGCTTAGGCTCAGAAACAGTAGTTTTAACAGTGTTTTTATATGCGTTACTTCCAATTATAAAAAACACTTATACTGGTATAGCTAGTGTTGATGCGAATATTAAGGATGCTGGCAAAGGTATGGGAATGACACGCAATCAAGTGCTACGAATGATTGAATTACCGTTATCTGTTTCGGTTATTATCGGTGGCATTCGTATTGCCTTGGTTGTTGCGATAGGTGTTGTTGCCGTTGGATCATTTATAGGAGCACCTACGCTTGGTGACATTGTGATTCGTGGTACAAATGCGACGGATGGCACAACATTTATTTTAGCAGGTGCGATTCCGATTGCTATCATTGCAATCGTCATTGATGTCCTATTAAGATTTTTAGAAAAACGATTAGACCCAACGACAAGACATCGAAAAAATCAATCTAATCATCGGCCGCAAAGTATTAATATGTAATAGTAGAAGATGTTTGTAATTTAGCGATTCCGTTTCATGGTTTATAAAAATGAGGCTACTCAAGGAGCTCAAATAATCTTTGAGTAGCCGTTTTATAGGTTGTATTTGTATGCGTTTACACTAAAATAGCAATTATTATCATGAAAGTTTTTGGATAAAAAGCGTTAATTATTGTAAAAATACTAAAAATTGAGATGTTTTATTTATAATTTTCTGCAAATTTATGATATTGTTTCTTAATATATCATATTAAAAATTTGTTTTTCTTAAACATAGGAGGCTTATCTAATTCATGGACACATCAAAACAATTTAGAGGTGACAACCGATTGCTTTTGGGTATCGTTTTAGGGGTTATTACCTTTTGGCTATTCGCGCAGTCACTTGTTAATCTTGTTGTCCCATTACAATCAACATATAGTAGTGACGTTGGAACGATAAATATCGCTGTTAGCTTATCTGCCTTATTTGCTGGTTTGTTTATCGTAGGTGCTGGTGATGTTGCTGATAAATTTGGTCGCGTCAAAATTACTTATGTAGGATTGATATTAAATGTTGTAGGTTCATTACTCATCATTATTACACCTTTGCCAGCATTTTTAATTATAGGTAGAATAATTCAAGGTTTGTCTGCAGCATGTATTATGCCATCCACACTTGCTATTATTAACGAATATTATATTGGTACAAGAAGACAACGTGCCTTAAGCTATTGGTCTATTGGTTCTTGGGGTGGTAGTGGTATTTGTACGTTGTTTGGTGGCTTAATGGCTACATATATAGGTTGGCGTTCAATATTTGTTGTTTCAATTCTATTAACATTATTAGCAATGTACTTAATCAAACATGCACCTGAGACTAAAGCAGAACCAATCAAAGGTATGAAAGCAGAAGCTAAAAAGTTTGACGTTATCGGGTTAGTCATTTTAGTAGTGACAATGTTAAGTTTAAATGTAATCATCACACAGACGTCTAATTTTGGTTTAGTTTCACCGTTAATTCTAGGTTTAATTGTAGTGTTTATCTGTTCATTAGTTGGTTTTGTATATTACGAAAATAAAATAAAGCATCCACTTGTTGATTTTTCAATTTTTAAAAATAGAGGATACAGTGGTGCAACTATTTCAAACTTCTTATTAAATGGTGTAGCAGGTGGTGCACTTATCGTCATTAACACGTATTATCAACAACAATTAGGATTTAATTCTTCGCAAACGGGTTATATTTCATTAACGTATTTAATAGCAGTGTTGTCAATGATTCGTGTAGGTGAAAAGATTTTATCTCAACATGGTCCGAAACGCCCACTATTACTAGGAAGTGGCTTTACAGTGATTGGGTTAATCTTATTGTCGTTAACATTTTTACCAGAAATGTGGTATATCGTATCTAGTATAGTTGGATATTTATTGTTTGGTACTGGTTTAGGATTATATGCTACACCATCAACTGATACAGCAGTTGCTAGTGCGCCAGATGATAAGTCGGGTGTTGCTTCAGGGGTATATAAAATGGCGTCATCATTAGGAAATGCATTTGGAGTAGCAGTATCTGGTACGGTTTATACTGTGTTAGCAGCTAATTTAAATTTGAACTTAGGTGGTTTCACAGGTATGATGTTTAATGCCTTGCTAGCAATTGTTGCATTTTTAGTCATTTTACTATTAGTTCCTAAAAATCAAACGAATTTGTAAAACTGAAATGAAAACAAGTTATTATGTAGGGATTTTAAAGGAAATTTTGTGAAAGTAAGTTTATCATACACACTTAATGTTGCGTATTGACGTTTAATGTTAGGTGTGTTCTTTTATAGACGATAAAAGCTGTGTGTATATTAAGCGAATGATTTTCAAATTGACGCTAATATGCGAAAGTAGTATTTTAAAAATGAACAACAACGATGAAGAGGGGTTTATAGGATGAAAATTGCAATTGCTGGATCGGGTGCATTAGGTAGTGGCTTTGGTGCCAAACTATTTCAAGCAGGATATGATGTCACACTTATTGACGGATATACATCTCATGTTGAAGCGGTTAAGCAACATGGATTAAATATAACGATTAATGGAGAGGCATTCGAGTTAAACATTCCGATGTATCATTTTAATGATCAACCGGACGAAAGCATTTACGATGTTGTCTTTCTATTTCCAAAGTCTATGCAATTAAAAGAAGTGATGGAAGCTATGAAGCCACATATTGATAATGAAACGATTGTCGTATGTACGATGAATGGTTTGAAGCATGAAGAAGTCATTGCGCAGTATGTTGCTCAATCACAAATTGTCAGAGGTGTTACGACTTGGACGGCAGGTCTTGAAAGCCCTGGACACAGTCATTTACTTGGTAGTGGACCAGTTGAAATAGGTGAACTAGTTGATGAAGGTAAAGAAAATGTTATAAAAGTTGCTGATTTACTTAACGAAGCGGAATTGAATGGTGTCATTAGTAAAGATTTATACCAATCGATTTGGAAAAAGATTTGTGTTAATGGTACGGCAAATGCATTAAGCACAGTGTTGGAGTGTAATATGGCATCACTGAATGAAAGTAGTTATGCGAAGTGTTTGATTTATAAATTAACGCAAGAAATAGTGCATGTAGCGACGATTGATAATGTTCATTTAAATGTTGATGAAGTATTTGAATATTTAGTTGATTTAAATGAAAAAGTTGGTGCGCATTATCCATCCATGTATCAAGATTTAGTTGTTAATAATAGAAAAACTGAAATTGATTATATTAATGGTGCAGTTGCAACATTAGGTAAACAACGTCATATTGAAGCGCCAGTCAATCGCTTTATTACTGATTTAATTCATACTAAAGAAAGTCAGCGACATGCACAGGATTAATTAGTGTTTTTAGGTATGATTGCAAGGAAATGACAATCACGTGATAATTACGGTCATTATTAAAATTGAAATGTAATAAATAAAGAACAGCAGTAAGGTACTTTCAAATTGAAATGATCTTGGTGCTGTTTTTCTTGATTGGTCTTCGTCATAATTCAGATTTGTCATAGGTCTACGACATACTACTAGCATTTGCTAGACAGTTTTTACGACGACACTTTGAAAAATTTTGAGGCAAATCATTTGGAAGTCTCACGTGAATTTTGTACACTCATCAAGCAAGTAATTATATTAAAAGACAAATAGAGAAAAGGTGTTTATAATGAGTAAAATTTTTGTAACTGGTGCAACGGGCCTTATTGGCATTAAATTAGTTCAAAGACTAAAAGAAGAGGGGCATGAGGTTGCTGGTTTTACTACATCTGAGAATGGTCAACAAAAGCTAGCTACTGTTAATGTAAAAGCATATATTGGTGATATATTAAAAGCTGATACTATTGATCAAGCGTTAGCAGATTTTAAACCAGAAATCATTATCAACCAAATTACGGATTTAAAAAATGTTGATATGGCAGCAAATACGAAAGTACGTATTGAAGGTTCTAAAAATTTAATTGATGCGGCGAAAAAGCATGACGTTAAGAAAGTAATTGCCCAAAGTATTGCCTTTATGTATGAACCTGGCGAAGGATTAGCAAATGAAAAAACGGCACTTGATTTTAACTCAACTGGCGATAGAAAAGTAACGGTTGATGGTGTGGTTGGTCTAGAAGAAGAAACGGCTCGTATGGATGAATACGTTGTTTTACGTTTTGGTTGGTTATATGGCCCAGGTACTTGGTACGGAAAAGATGGCATGATTTATAATCAATTTATGGATGGTCAAGTGACACTTTCAGATGGTGTAACATCATTTGTGCATCTTGATGATGCAGTTGAAACATCTATTCAAGCTATTCATTTTGAAAATGGTATTTATAATGTAGCAGATGATGCACCTGTTATAGGTTCTGAATTTGCAGAATGGTATAAAGAACAACTTGGTGTTGAACCAAATATTGATATTCAACCTGCGCAACCATTTGAACGTGGCGTAAGCAATGAGAAGTTTAAAGCGCAAGGTGGTACTCTGATTTATAAAACTTGGAAAGATGGCATGAATCCAATTAAATAATCGGTTTGTGAATATAGCATGTTAATAATGAAGACTTGTTCAAATAGCTAATCCTCATACATAAATATGTATGTTGCGGATTGATGGGCGATTGAACAAGTCTTTTTTATGGTTTCTTAATTGTCGTTGTATGTAGTACTAACAGAATTGTAATTAACATACTGAATAATGCAATAAATGTTGTAGTTAACGTTAATTTAATTTCTATTGGCAGCCAAGTTAGTACAAAAGACCAGTTATTGCTACCGAGAATGAGATATGGTAATGCATATAATATGAGTGCTATAGCGATACATAAACATAAAGTTAGCCAACTTAAAAATGTGGTAAGTTTTGATTTGCGCAGGATGATTTTCCCGTGACGCATTTGCCAAGCACGATAAGCCGAGAATATAAATGCTAATAAAATAAGTGTTGTCATCAAAACGGTAACAATATTAAATTGATCTTTATATTGATTGAGCATAGACGCAACTGTCGAATATCGCTTGTGATTTACAATTTGTGTGTTAAGATGCTCAACTAATTTGGGTACATATTCCGAATTTAGATTTGCAAGCACAACAATTCCATAATTTTGTTTTGGATTTAGTAAAATAAATGATGAAAAGTTATCGAGCGTTCCTGAATGAAACACTAAATGTTCATCATTATTGGTAAACCAGCCGGAAGCATATGCATTGGCATTAGGTTCACCAATTGTTGATGATAAATTTTTATGTGATTGTTGAACTAATGATTTGTATTTATCAGGTGGATTAAGTTGGAATTTTATCCAATGTTCCAAATCTTCAGTTGATGTCATCATATATGCTGATGGTGTATCCCAAAGGTTAAATTCAGGTTTAGAGACGACAGGTGTCGAACCTTGTAATTCGTAGCCAATAGCATCATTTTTTGATTTATTATTAGTTTGTTTGAATGATGTATGTGTCATATGCAAAGGCTTGAGCCATGAATTTGTAATATATTTTGTATAGGATTGCTTCGTAACGTTTTGGATAATTAAACCTAATAAATCATAGTTCATATTTGAGTATTCAAATTCTTCTCCGGGCTTATGATGTAATTCATCACCCATAATTGTACGGGTTACATCATTTAAACGATTATTTTTATTTGTTACGGCGTCTTCGCTTGTAATATCACTAGGTATACCACTTGTTTGAGCCAAAAGTTGCTTAATCGTAATAGTTTCATTTTGACCATTATAGTTCATTTTAAAATGAGGCACATGTTTGGATACGGCATCATTTAAGTTTAATCGACCTTCTTGAGCTAATTTTAAAATTGCAAGACCTGTGAAAGCTTTCGTATTAGAAGCAATTTCATACTTTGTTGTGGGAGAAGCTTTGACTTTTTTATCAACATCTTGATAACCATAACCTTTATTTAAAAAAACTTTGCCATTTTTTACTATTAAAATTGATGCTCCAGGAATATGTCCCTTTTGTAAATCATGCTCGATAATTGTATCTATTTGTTGTTGCGAATCATTGGTTAACCGTGTCTTCGTATTGCTATTAAATGTTATATATATAGCAATTGAAATGGCGACTAAAATGATAATAGAAATGGATAGAAAATACAGTTTTTTAGTAGTCATAAACGTTCCTTTTTATATGTTAAATTTACTTAAGTGCCTAATGAGATTTATTTTATTATACCAGTTCTATTGAATAAATTAATTAAAGAGGTATATTTACCATTATTTTTGACACCTTATATGTTAATAGGTGTATAATTACATAAAAAATATTAATTAACTCTCTATACTTTTTGGAAAGATAGGCGTATAGTGATATCCATCAAAAAGTATAAAAAGGAATAGGAGATTATGTTCAATCAATTTAAAAGACTTATTATAGGGCAACCTAAAAAAAACAGAGAACTAAAAGACGAAAAGATATCGAAGTTTAAAGGGTTAGCGATTCTTTCGTCGGATGCATTATCTTCAGTGGCTTACGGTCCCGAACAAATACTGATTACATTATCAGTAGTGGGTGCAGTTGCAACTTGGTATACTTTACCGATTGCAGGTGCTGTTCTGATCTTATTAGCTGCTTTAATTATGTCTTATAGGCAAATTATTTATGCATATCCTAAAGGTGGCGGCGCGTATATGGTGTCCAAGACCAATTTAGGAGAAAAATGGGGATTGCTTGCAGGAGGCTCATTATTAGTCGATTACATACTGACTGTTGCTGTTAGTATATCATCTGGTGCTGATGCATTTGTTGCTGCATTCCCAAGTTTATATGGGCATAAAGTACTGATTGCATGTTTACTGGTACTTTTTATTTTAATATTAAATTTACGTGGTTTAACTGAATCTGCCACCGTATTATCCTATCCAGTATATCTTTTCATTATAGGGTTAGTCATATTAATATTTATAGGTACTTTCCGTGTGGCGACAGGAGATATTCAACCACATATGCATGCATCAGTAGGAACTGCGGTTCCTGGAGTAACATTATTCTTGCTATTAAAAGCATTTTCATCAGGGGCTTCATCATTAACAGGTGTTGAAGCTATTTCAAATGCGGTAACCAATTTTAGAGAACCAAGTGCTAATAATGCTGTAAAAACGTTAATTGCTATGGGTTCAATTTTAGCGTTTTTATTAGTTGGTATCGTTGGTTTAGCATATGTTTATGGAATTATGCCACAAACGGAAACGACAGTTTTATCACAATTAGCTATGCAAATATTTGGTGATAATGCTGCCTTCTATTTTGTACAGGCAACGACCGTGATGATTTTGGTATTAGCAGCCAACACTGGATTTACAGCTTTTCCGATGTTAGCGGCTTCAATGTCTAAAGATAAATATATGCCTAGAATGTTTACTGTTAGAGGTGATCGCTTAGGCTACTCTAACTCGATTATTATTTTAGGTGTATTAGCCATTATTTTAATTATTGTATTTGATGGTATGACTGAAGATTTAATTCCATTGTATGCTGTTGGTGTATTTATTCCATTTACACTAGCACAATTCGGTATGGTTATTAAATGGATTCATGAACGTCCTAAGAATTGGTTAAGTAAGTTGTCTGTGAACTTACTTGGTGGTATCGTGACATTTATTGTTTTTATGATTTTACTCATAACTAAATTTAGCCAAGTATGGCCGATACTTATTTTCTTGCCGTTCGTGGTGATTTTCTTCTTGAAAATTAACAAACATTATCGAGATATCGCAGAACAATTACGTTCTGACATTGATGTTCTTAATGTGGACGTGGTAGATCGTAATTTAGCAATTGTGCCGATAACTAGTATTACAACAGCAGTTGATAAGTCTATTTATTACGCACAAATGCTTGCGAATAATGATGTCATTGCGGTACATGTATCATTTGGAGATGAAGATGAAAAAGCATTCCAAGAGAAATGGAAACGTCATTTCCCAGATGTAAGATTAGTTATTTTACACTCGGAATATCGCAGTATTATACGACCAATTTCACGTTTTATCGATAAGATTAATCGTAAAGCCAACGATCAAAACTATATGATTACAGTAGTGATACCAGAATTTATTACTAAGAAACGTTGGCATAATTTATTACACAATCAAACTAGTTTGCGTATGAAATTGTATTTAATTTATCAAAAGAATGTTAACGTATGTACAATTCCATTTAAACTTAAAAAATAGATTCTATAATCAAATCGGATTGATGAAAGGTTATTTACTTTTCATCAATCCGATTTTTTGATGTTGACTATAAAAACCCCGTACATATGAGATGATAATGACTTTGTCTCATATGTACGGGGGGTGTTGTTATGTCTTGCTTAATGTTTGGACTGTAAAGACAAGACAATTTCGTTGTAATTGATATTTTCTCGAATTTGAGCTGCAACGATATTGTTGATTTTATTTTTGCGAATTAATTCATCTAAAAGATGACGTTGTAAGTACAATGCTTCCAATTTGTGGTTGTGGAACATAGCTTGCGGTATGATTTGATTGCTATTTTCTTGACGTTCTTTTCGACGTTGTGCACGCCACTTTAATGAGCGACTCATATCATAGTAATGATTAATGACTAAGCTAACCTCAAGTACATTTGTACTATTTTGTTCTTCTTTTAAGCGTAAAATAATATTGTGATTCACAATACGCATAATTTTTTGAACATCTTTGAATGAATTTTCAAATTCTTGCTTCTTAGATTCTTTGTTTAAGGCTTTGTAGTGCTTCATCGCTTTAAGTCTAAGCCATAACATCTTGAAGAAGTTTGCAAATTTTTCAACAAATGAAGCAGTACGGTGTGTTTCTGTTAATTCGACAATATTGCGGTAATTATTTATATCCTGATATGTTGCCTTACCTTTATCAATTAAACGCTCAAGTGTAGATGTTTCGATTACTTTTGCAATATCTTCTAAACGTTTGAGTTCTTTTGTATTTTGATTATCAGGTTCTGAATTTAATAAAAATAACAATTCTCCATAGTATTGGGTTAATACTGGGCGATAATTTGTATCGTTTTTGTCTTTTTTACTTTCGTTTTTAAAATGCTGGATCACTTTTTGAACAATGAAAATTTTGGCAGATTGATAAGTCATACCTTTAAAAGTAGTATCTTCGGCAGATGGTGTAATTAAAGGTAAAACAATTTGCGCTAAGATTAAATTAATTAATACCATGAAAGATGCAATAAACAATAAATCATTACGGTATTCGAATGCTTGTCCTTTTGTAATGATAAATGGTAATGTAAGTGCCATTGAAAGTGAAATTGTACCGTGAATACCACACATGGTCATAATAAATGCGTAATGCACACGAGAAGGTGGTGTTTCATGTGAATCATGTTCCTCGTCTAGATAAGATTGTATATTTTTCGGGAAATAAAAATCTTTGTACCAGAAATAAACCCAAACAAATCGACATGCATAAATTGCAATAGCGATTAATATAGTGATCAATATTAAAAATGAAAAGTTGTCCGGCTCTGTTTGGAAAATATCTATGACTACAGTAGGAATCATAAAACCTAATACAACAAATACAAAACCATTTAAGGCATAACTAAATGTGTTCCAAATTTGATGGTAATTCATTTGTAGTTCCGTTTGTGCTCTAATTAAACGGTCGCGTTCTAAACCATGGATTAGACCTGCGATTACAACTGCAATGATACCTGAAGCATGAACTTCTTCTGCTAAAAAGTATACGACAAAAGGAGTTAATAATTGAATAAAAGTTAAGGTATTGTTATCTTTTAAACCTTTATTAGCTGTTAAGTCTATACGTATTCTAACGACAACGAATCCAATAATTGCACCAATAAGTACACCTAGTATTGTTGAAATGATAAATTGTTCAACAGCTTGGAATAATGAAAAAGTACCAGTTACTAATGCAGTAACAGCAATTTTAAATGAAATGATACCTGCTGCATCATTGAGTAAAGATTCACCTTCTAAAATCGTCATAGAACCTTTAGGTAATAATTTTCCGCGTGTAATAGCAGATACTGCTACTGCATCAGTAGGACATAAAATTGCTGCTATTGCAAAAGCGGCTGGCATTGGTAAGGCAGGCCAAATCCAATGTATAAAATAGCCAACACCGACTACAGTTGCAAACACTAGTGCCATTGACATTAATAGTATAGGTTTACGATATTCTAATAATTTTGTTCGAGAGACGTGGGTACCTTCCACAAAAAGTAGTGGTGCGATAACGGCAAACATAAATACTTCAGAATTGAATTGGAAATCAACTTGTATTGGAATAATGAAAATAACGACACCTAATGCAATTTGAATAAAGGCAGTAGGAATTTGTGGGAATCGATTATTGATAACCGAACTAATAATCACAGCAAAAATAAAAATTAAAAATGCTTCTAATAGTGCCATACAATACTCCTCAAAATTTTAATAGTTAATATTTTATCACTTTTAAGGCATAATGACATAGATATATTGATAAAATGAAGTTATTTTCAAAAAAACTCTAGTATCGGTTGAACTGATACTAGAGCGAGATGTTTAAATTATTGATTGTCATATCTGAAATGACCGCTGTCATTTTGTCGTTGTTCATACGCGAGCTTTTCAGCATTCGTTTTGTATTTTTTATAAAAGAAAAATAAAAATATAAACCAGAATGGCGAAATATAAATAGCTGCTCTTGTTTCGTCACTAAAGAATAATAAAATGAATACAAAGAAGAAGAACGCTAGAATAATGTAAGCAATAGGCTTACCACCAATCAACTTAAATTTACTGTTTTTATGTGCCTCAGGATGCTTTTTCAAATACATTAGATAAGCGACAATAATCATTGCCCAAACAACTAAAAACAACACAGTTGATAACGTTGTAACGTATATGAATAGTTGAATTGCATTAGGGAAAATGTAGTTTAACAAGGCTGCTATAAGTAATGCAATTGATGAAACTAACATTGATAAATAAGGCACGCCATGACTATTCGTTTTATTTAAAACTTTAGGACCTAACCCTTGTTGTGACAGTCCGAATAAGATACGACTATTCGAATAGATACCACTATTTGTAGCAGAGGCCGCGGCAGTTAGCACGACAAAGTTAACGACACCTGCTGCAAATGGCACGCCGATTAATGTAAAGAGTTTAACGAAAGGGCTACTATTTGGATCGATATCATTCCAAGGTATGACTGACATAATTACTAATAGACCACCGATATAGAATAATAAAATACGGATAGGTACATTATTAATTGCTTTCGGTAAGGTTTTTTCAGGATCTTTCGTTTCACCAGCAGTTACACCTATAAGTTCAATACCAATGAATGAATATACAGCAATTTGGAATGACATTAAGAAACCAAATGTTCCTCCAGGGAACATGCCGCCGTGACTGATTAAGTTTGTGAATGATGCATGCCCATAATGTGTTTTAAATGAGAAAAAGATTAATACAAGACCAACGATAACCATCGCAATAATTGTGACAACTTTAATAATCGAGAACCAAAACTCCAGTTCACCAAATAATCTGGCACCTAATAAGTTGAAGCTAATCAAGATTAAAACAATAAATAGCACGGTAATCCAATTTGGGACTTGTGGATACCAAAATGCAAAGTATTGTCCCATCGCAGTTAGGTCTGACATACTTGATACAATCCAACATAACCAGTAAGTCCAGCCAATGACAAAGCCACCAAAAGGGCCTAAATATTCATTTGCAATATCAACAAATGAATTAAATCTTGTATTGCTCAACAACAATTCGCCTAATGCGCGCATAAAAGCGAATAGTACAACCCCAATAATCATGTATGTGAATAACAGTGATGGACCAGTTAAAGATATTGTTTGACCTGATCCTAGGAATAACCCAGTTCCAATTGCGCCCCCAATTGCTATCAATTGGATGTGTCTGTTATTCAACTCTCTATGCAATTTTCTTGCCATAATTTTCCTCCTCAGGATAAAGCAAATAAAAAAGTTGTGTGTAAGCGTTTTCTTAATTATAAATACTAAAGAAATCCATTTAATAAAGCAATTATTTTTTTAAATATAAGAAAAAACATTTGATAGGTAAGAGTATGATAACTAAAACTTATCGATTTTTTGAAAAGATATAAGTTTTTATGCAAAAATATAAAATAATCATCTAAATGAAGCAGTTAACTATATATATTAGATAAGCTATGGCATAATAAATAACATTTTAATTTGAGTAAAGAAGGTATGGGTATGAAGATAGGGACAATCGCCGATTTACATATTGATCGTCATAATAAAAAAACATCCGACGATTACTTAGAGGCATTGGTTGAAATAGTTAAGTATAAAAATTTGGATATATTGTTGATTGCGGGAGATATCTCAAATCATTATCAATTGACGCACCAATTTATAACGCAATTGACAAAACAATTAGATATACCTGTGAAATTTGTTCCTGGAAACCATGATTTATGGGAAGTTGAAAGTATGACTACGCAAGACATTTGGAATAATTATAAGAGTATGTCACAGTGCTTGGTAGGAAAACCATTTATAGTAAATGAAGAATGGGCAATAATAGGACATACAGGTTGGTATGATTATAGCTTTGCAGCACAACGATTTTCATTAGATGAGTTACAAAAAGGAAAACATTATGGTGCGACTTGGCAAGATAAAGAACGAGTATCTTGGGGCATATCAGATCAAAATTTATCTGAAATAGCAGCTGAACAAGTGAAGAAAGATATATTAGAAGTAGGAAATAGACGAGTGATTTTAGTCACACATGTTGTGACGCACCCTGATTTCATTGTTCCTATGCCGCATCGTATATTCGATTTTTATAATGCATTTATTGGGACAAGTGATTTCAATCCTTTGTATGCGATGTTCGATATACCATATAGTATTATGGGCCATGTTCATTTTCGGAAAAGTGTGATGGATGATGGCAGATGTTATCTCTGTCCGTGTCTAGGCTATCCAAGACAATGGCGTTCAGAAGATATTTACCAGGAAATAAATGAGACGATACAAATAATAGAAATTTAAAATGCGCAAACCTGACCCAGTTTGCGCATTTTATGTTTTACACACGCGAGTAATGTGTTTACTTACGTGTGTTTATTTTGTTGTTGATTTTCAATTGTATATGAATGTGGTTGCACATAAATGCACTTTCTTCCTGGTGAATTAAAGCTGTATTCCATTTTCTCTTTACGAATTTTAATAATTTGTTTGCGATTTGGAATGATGGCAGGTAAAACTAGGCCACGACGAATATGACTCCAAAGTGGATCGATATAATAGTAATAGTAATCATCGTACCCAATGAGTAACGTTACGTGAATATTTGAAACTTGTTTCGCTGGCTTGTTATCAAAGCGGAAAACACGTAGTAATGGTTTAGAACCAAGATTAGTATGGTATATTAACACAGGTTGACCTTGATCGATAATACCTTTAAGATCTTCTAAGGATTTACCAGTGCCGTCTACGATATTAGGATTGTATTTTTGTAAAAATGGTACATATGCTTCTGGAAATATCGTTTGATGATAATTGCCAAGCTTAATGAATAAGTGATGTCCAACATAACCTTTATGTGGATTGTTCGGATGTGTCGGCCAATGTCTCATAATTTCTGTAGCAGGGATATGTTGGTTATTGTATTGCAACATCATGGCTGCGGAAACACCTTCACACCCCATGACCATAGGGATAGGAAATAGCTGACTGATAGGTTTAACTGGTAATATTTTTCGGTTCATAATATAGTCCTCGCATTGATTCAATAAATATTTAATATAATTATATAGCGTCAATGCAAAATGTCCTAAACATATGTTTTATATGAGTGAATAAAATTAATGGAGTGATTAAATGGAATATCAATTACAACAACTTGCGTCGTTAACGTTAGTAGGTATTAAAGAAACGTATGAAAATGGACGACAGGCTCAGCAACATATAGCAGGGTTTTGGCAAAGATGTTATCAAGAGGGAGTAATTGCGGATTTACAGTTAAAAAATAATGGTGATTTAGCCGGGATACTTGGCTTATGTATACCCGAATTAGACGGTAAGATGTCATATATGATTGCAGTTACCGGAGATAATAGTGCTGATATTGAAAAATATGATGTCATAACATTAGCAAGTTCAAAGTATATGGTATTTGAAGCACAGGGCTCAGTACCTAAAGCAGTTCAACAAAAAATGGAAGAGGTTCATCACTACATACATCAATATCAAGCAGATACGGTAAAATCAGCACCATTTTTTGAGTTGTATCAGGATGGTGATACTACAAGTGAAAAATATATTACAGAAATTTGGATGCCTGTTAAAGGGTGATTGAATAGAAATGTACTTGATATGAAGGCGTAATTTTAGTTGAAGATTGGATCTCATAATTCATAAAGAAGAACCCCGACAAAGATAGATATCTTTGCTAGGGTTCTAATTATGTTGAAGTGTTATGCGACATGTTGCTTTTTAATCATTTTAAAGTAAATGATTTGTAGACTGACTAATAGAATGGCTGTAATGAAGATAATAATCATATATGGTGATGTATTAAATTCGCCTTTTAAGCCAACTAATGGTGCAACAGCGCCACCTAAGATAAATTGGAATAAGCCAAGTAAACTTGATGCGTTACCACTGCCACCTGTTCGTTCTTCCATAGCCATTGTGAAACCGAGCGGTCCAATTGACGTCACAGGACACACATTTAAGAAGAATGCGATGAGTAAGACCCAAAGTGGTAAATGGAATGTAAGTGTCAGGATAATTAAAGCAACACCTACCACTTGTATAATAGTTAAAATGATTAATAATATGTGGCGATGTAATTTTTCTACTAATAAAGCAACGACTTGACTGACAATGATTAAACCTACACCGTTAACAGCAAACATGATACTAAATTGTTGGGGTGTCATATTATATAATTTTTGAGTAATAAATGGCGATGCAGATGAATAACTAAATAGCATTACATAAGTTAAACCTTGTAATAACATTGGAATAATAAATGCTGGTTTTTTCAAAAGACTTCCAAAGTCTTTAATGACGCTACTAAAATTCACCTGCTTTAATTCATCTTTAGATGTTTTAGGTAATTGAGAAGCGACGCCAATTAAAATGATGAGTGCCACAATAGTTAAAATTGTGAAAATAGAACGCCATGTTGCTACGGATAAAGCTAATCCACCGGCTAATGGTGCAAGAATAGTGATGATGCCATTAACTACCATTAAAGATGCTAAAAATTTAGCGAGTGCGTTGCCAGTAAATTTATCACCAGCAGAGGCTTTGGCAATAACGATGACGCCACCACCTGTCAAACCTTGAATAAATCGTAAAGTTAAGAATAATGGCAATTGATCAACAAACATAGACAAACCTGATACCAAAATGAAAATGATTAAAATGGATACAGCAATTCGTTTGCGACCAAAAGCATCGGATAAAGGTCCAAAGATAAATTGGCCTAGTGCAAGACCAATCATTGTGAATGATAATGTTAATTGAATTTCTGATGTAGTAGAACCAAAATCACCTTGCACTTTAGGTAATGATGGAACGTACATATCTATAGTTAGTGGGCCAAAAGCGGTCATGACGCCTAACGTAATTAGCAATAAAAATGAAAAATGCTTCGTTTTGGTTTTCGAAGATTGCATGATCAGACTCCTTTAAATGATATAATTATATAAATTATATACGTTTTGTGTGTATTTGTATGTAGTTAGAATACAAGTTTATATAAAAAATCCCTATACTCTTAATGCATCATCACGAATAACGTAGTGATACAGATAAAGTATAGGGAATTAATGTTTATCATCAAAGCAGGTTTAATAATTAATTAGCGCCACCATTGTCATCTTTAAATAAGCTTTCTAATTTAGATTTAATACTGTCGAATTTTGTATTAATATCATTTAACATACTTTCAATTTTACCTTGGCTTGCATTGTTTTTAAGTGCATTATTTGCCTCTGTCAATTTGTTGATTTGGTCTTGATAAAATTGAGTTAGCTTAGAATCAGCTTTGTTTTGTTCTTGCTGCTTCAAGTTGTCGATTTGATTTTGTAAATTTTTAATAATGTCATCAGTTTTTTGGTTGTTTTTAATATTTTCTTTAGCATTATCGACTTGCTGGTTAATTTGGCCGTCTTGATTTTCAACTTGTTTTTTATAATTTTGAGAGACTTTAGGGTCATTACTAACTTTATCGCTATCATTGTTAAGTATGGCGCGTGTGACAAAAATAGCGACAATAATTAAGAGAATAGCAATAATGATATATAACCATTTTTTTGAACGGCGGGATTTCTCGTTTTCTTCTTCAAGAATTTGTTCTCTTCGATAATCTCTACCGTTATAGTATCGTTCCGGGTGCTCTTCAGGATCGCCTTTAGCATATTGTTGTCTATACGATGCGTCTTCAGATTGACGACGATGATTTTGATTTTGATTGTCGTATTGATATGAATCACGGTATTTATCAGTTCTTTTCATGGGTTTCACCTCATTCAAGTTTTAACTGCAAATAATAAAGCTGATGATTTACTTTGACATTATTGTAATTTCAGAATACGAGCAATGTCAGTTGCAGTGTTTAATAAATTTTGTTCGCTATTTTGTAGGACATCTTCTAAAGTGCTAGGTGAAGAGATTATAGAATAGGCACTATCAATACCGAAATCGTAAACATGTTGATAATTTTCGCCTAGACTGCCACAAATCGCGATGACAGGAATATGATATTGTTTTGCAGCTAACGCAACGCCTACGGGTGTTTTACCAAAGATGGTCTGATAATCCATGCGTCCTTCTCCAGTAATAACGAGGTCTGCATCTTTAATTCTTTGATGAAAATCTGTAATGTCAAAGACGACATCAATACCTTTTGTTAAAGTTGTCTCACAAAACGCTAATAATGCTGCGCCCATACCGCCAGCTGCACCAGAACCTGGTATTTGATTAACGGACTTTCCTGTGCACATTTTTATCTTATCATGATAATGCGACATTGCGAAATCCAACTTTGGTATCATCTTTGCATCAGCGCCTTTTTGAGGACCATAAATATAGGTAGCACCATTTTCACCCAATAAAGGACTTGAAACATCGCAGGCCACTTTAAAGGTCACTTCTTTTAATCGCGAATCTAGATTGGTGATATCGATTTGTGCAATGTGAGCAAGATTAGCACCATTCATTTGTAATAAGTCCCCGTTTACATCAGTAAACTTTACACCTAGTGCACTTAGCATACCTGTACCACCGTCATTTGTTGCACTGCCACCAATCCCTAAAATAATGGTCTTAGCACCATGATTTAATGCATCTTTAATTAGTTCACCAGTACCATATGATGATGTGTATAAAGGATTACGTTCCTCTTTTTCTAATAAATCCAAACCTGACGCTGCCGCCATTTCAATAATTGCAATTTGTTGTTCGTCTGCGCGTGCATAACATGCTTCAATAGGTCGCATTAAAGGGTCATTAACGATGACTGTATACTTAGTGGCACCAGTTGCATGCATTAAAGCATCTGTGGTACCTTCACCACCATCAGCCATCGGAATGATATCATAATGAAGGGTATTCCCATAAACATTAGTAAATGCCTGTTTTATAATATTGCCAACTTGCTGTGCGGTCATACTTTCCTTAAATGAGTCAGGAGCGATGACAATTTTTTGTAATTGCATAGTAGACATCCTCTCATTACTGTTGTCGCTCTTATTGTATATAAAATAACTAGTGAACTAAAGTAATCTCTATAGTGCTAATGAGTCGCGCGATAAATCAGTTACATTATAATGGCGTATAAGGATGAGGGGAAAGAGACTAAATTTGCTGTGAAAGGGTATAAAAACTGAAATAAGTATATTTGAAGAGAAGCGGATTGGCTCGCATATTCGAGTATGTTGGAGAACGCAGTTATACATATATTTTGATGTTGAGGAGTTACACATATGAAACTAACACAAACGCATGCTGAAATTTTAAAATTTATCATTGTTGGCGGCATTAATACGTTAAACTATTATGTTGTCTATTTATTGCTGTTAAAATTATTACACATTGAATATATGATTAGTCATATTACCGGATTTATAGTCGCTTTTGTGATTTCGTATTATTTGAATTGTTATTTTGTTTACAGGGTAAAACCTACTTGGAGAAAATTCATTAGTTTTCCAATTACGCAGATTGTCAACGTAAGCTTACAAACAGTTTTATTATATGTATTTGTATCCTGGCTAAATTTGCCAGCAGAAATTGCACCATTTGCTGGTTTAATTATTACGATACCCATCACATTTATATTATCTAAATGGATTTTAAAAGATAGCAATTAAATTAGCGTAAACCACTAAAAAACGCTTTACTCGAACTTTAATATTGTGCGAAATATAATAAATAAATGATATAATATAATGGTCGCCTAACATCTCGGGCGTTACTTTAACGCAGAGAGGAGGTGTATGACGGATGTTCAATTTATTAATTGACATCATGACTTCAGCTTTAAGCGGCTGTCTTGTTGCGTTTTTTGCACATTGGTTACGAACGCGCAACAATAAAAAAGGTGACAAATAACCAACACCTAAATAAATCCCCTCACTATGGCAGTAGTGAGGGGATTTGGTGTATTTAGATGTTCAATTTATTATGTAACTAATTATAGCATTGATGAACAAGGTGTGCAATGTATTTTTGCAATATTACAATAAATGAATTTAATTATATTAGAATTAAGTATTTCGAAAAATGATTTAATAGTTGAGTCATAGGATCATTAGATAAAGCGAATAATCAATTATAGGGACATTGGGATACAAATCAATGTACTAGACTCTACAAGGCTATACTCAGGGACCCAACATAGAGAAATTGGATCCACAGTTTCTACAGACAATGCAAGTTGGCGGGGCCCCAACACAGTAGCTGTCGGAAAGTCAGCTTACAATAATGTGCAAGTTGGCGGAGCCCCAACATAGAGTTTTACTCATGTATTCCTATTTTTAAGTACATATTAGCTGTGGCTAATGTGTAAGAACCACTACATAATAAATCATTAGTGGCTCTTTATCATTTCTGCCCCATAACCTTGTGAATTTTTAAAAGAAATGTGTCACAAATCCACGCGACATTGATAATCGTTATCAACTAATATATGATGTACTTGTAATAAGTATTAATTTTTAACAAATAACAAATTTATATTATGTATATCATCCAGTGAAATAAATAATATAAGCGGCTTAATTTAGATTATTAATTGAAAGGAGTTACATATACGATGAACAATCAGACAAATTGGATAAAGATACTCAGCGGATTTGCTTCTGATAGTAAATGGAAAATTATGTTATCAATTTTGTTGTCTATCATCAGTGTCTTTTCTGGATTAGTTCCATATTGGGCAGTCTTTAAAATTATTTTAATGATGATTAACAATGCATATACGATTAATTCGATTATGGTTTATATCTTTATTGCTTTAATCGCTTATATTTCACAAGTGTGTTGTTTTGGAGCGTCAACGATGCTATCACATATTACGGCATATGAAATTTTATCTGAAATTCGTAAAAAATTAGCTCAAAAATTAATGCGTCTCCCTTTAGGCGTAGTGGAATCTAAGAAAATAGGTGAATTAAAAAATATATTTGTCGATAAGGTTGAAACAATAGAATTACCTTTAGCACATATGATTCCTGAAGTTATAGGAAACTTACTTTTGTCAGCTGCTATCTTTTTATACATAATGCTCATTGATTGGCGTATGGCTAGTGCCTTATTAGTAACGATACCAATTTCAATTTTCGCTTTTAAAAAAGTTATGTCTGGATTTAATGAGACATATGCTGAACAAATGAAATCGAATAATTATATGAATAGCGCGATTGTAGAGTTTATCGAAGGCATTGAAGTGATTAAAACATTTAATCAATCTCAAAGTTCATATAAAAAATATAAAGATGCAGTAGATAATTATAAGATTCACACTTTGAATTGGTTTAAAAATACATGGGGGTATATGAATTTAGGAGCTAGTGTATTACCTTCAACATTTTTAGGGATTTTACCGGTCGGCATGTATTTGATATCTATCAACCAATTAAACTATGCGGAATTTTTCCTATGCATCGTATTATCTTTAGGTGTAGTAGCACCGATTAAGAATTTTACTAATTATGTAAATCATTTAAAGTCTATACAATACGCATTAACTGAAATGAATCAAATATTAAGTCTAGAAGAGTTAGTATTGTCAACAAAATTTAAGAAGCCTCAACATTATGAAATTGCTTTTAATAATGTTGGATTTTCATATAACAAAGATAAGGACGATCTGGTCTTTAAGCATTTATCATTTACAGTACCAGAAAATAATTTCATAGCTATCGTCGGGGCATCTGGTAGCGGTAAGTCAACCATTGCCAAGCTTATATCACGATACTGGGATGTGACTTCAGGTGAAATTACGATTGGCGGTATAAATATAAAAGATATTGAATCGAAACAACTTAACGATTTAGTTGGTTTTGTTGGACAAGATAACTTTTTATTAAATCTTACTTTTAAAGAAAATATTAAACTTGGCAATCCAGAAGCTACGGATGAGGCAGTTGAAAAAGCTGCCAAGTTAGCACAATGTCATGAATTTATTGAAAAGTTGCCAGATGGATATGATACGAATGTTGGTACAGTGGGAGATAAATTGTCTGGTGGTGAAAAACAACGAGTCACTATTGCAAGAATGATATTAAAAGATGCGCCTATCATTGTATTAGATGAAGCGACTGCTTACATTGATCCAGACAACGAACAAAAAATTCAAGAAGCATTAAATGTGTTGACGCAGGATAAAACATTGATTGTTATTGCACATCGGTTATCTACGATTCAACATGCAGATCAAATTATTGTTTTAGGTAAACAACAAATTTTAGAAAAAGGGTCACATCACTTATTGCTAAAATTAAACGGTAATTATAAGAAAATGTGGGATACGCACATGCATACAAAAGATTGGGGAATCAATACTGGACATAATTAAACTAATGAGAAAAGGAGGTCAAATATGTTTCAAATTACATTTAAAATTTTAAACTGGATAAGACCATATAAAGCAAGAATGATTTTAGGATTTAGCATGTCATTTTTAAATGCTATTTTTATTGCGTTACCTATCTTTTTAGCTGCAAAAATATTTAATAATGTGCTATCTCATAAACCTATTTATATGAAAGATATATTGAATGTTGTAATTATCATGGTTTTATTAGTGATTGGACGATTTATTACAGCATATTTCAAAAGCAAAAGCCATGAGAGCATCGCTTATGAAATGAGTGCGAAAGAACGTTTAGATATAGGGGATAAATTGAAAAATGTAAGGTTAGGTTATTTTAATTCGCATCATTCAAATGAGTTAACAACAATAGTAACAACAGATTTAACCTTTTTAGAAAACTTTGCTATGAAAATGGTGGACGTTGTTGTTAATGGATACATATTAATTACAGTACTCATATTGTCTCTACTTGTAGTTTCGTGGCAAGTATCATTATTAGCATGCATTGGCGTATTACTATCATTTTTTGCGATTCAATTATTAGAAAGAAAGAGTCGACAAAATGCGCCAGCGTATCATAATGTACAAAACCAATTAGTGGAAAAGGTATTGGAGGTTATTCGTGGTATTCAAGTAATAAAATCATTCGCGAAAGAAAATACGAGTCTTAAAAGTTTTAACCAAGCAGTCAATGAAAGTAAACGTATAAATACAAAAATAGAAATGCAATATATCCCATTCAATTTATTGCATTTACTTAGTTTAAAAGTTGTTTCAATAATGATTGTATTAGTTGCATGCTTATTATATATGAATCATAGTATTGATTTACCTACCCTTATTATGATTTCAATTTTTTCATTTGTGATATTTGATAGTGTTGAAAATATTAATAGTGCTGCACACGTACTTGAAATGATAGATATGACGATAGATGATATTGAAAAGATAAAAAATGCTCCAGAACTGGATGAGAATGGAAAAAATTTGACGATTAAAAATGAAAATATCGCTTTTCAAAACGTGAATTTTTCATATGATGATAAACAAGTGATAAAGAATGTGAATTTTGAGATACCTACACAAACATCAACAGCAATAATTGGACCTTCAGGAAGTGGGAAATCTACATTATGTCACTTACTCTTGCGCTTTTATGATATCGATGATGGAAATATTCGCATCGATGGTGTTGATATTAAAGATATGACATTAAGTACGTTAATGTCGAAAATTAGTGCAGTATTTCAAAAGGTGTATTTATTTAATGATACGATTGAAAATAACATATTGTTTGGCAATCCAGGTGCAACGAAAGAAGAAATTATTCGTGCAGCGAAGCAAGCATGTTGCCACGACTTCATCATGTCATTACCTGAGGGATATCAAACAATGCTAAATGAAAAAGGTAGTAATTTATCTGGTGGAGAAAGACAGAGAATTTCTATCGCCCGGGCAATTTTGAAAGATGCACCAATTATTATTTTAGACGAAGCAACAGCAAGTATTGATCCTGAAAACGAACATCTCATTCAACATGCAATTGATGAATTGAGTAAAGGCAAAACGGTTATTACAATTGCACACAAACTAGAAACTATTAAAAATGCAGATCAAATTATCGTACTCTGTGATGGTGAAATAATACAAAGAGGAAGTCATGATGAATTAATTCAAAAACCAGGGATGTATCAAGACTTTATAACAATAAAAAGTAAGTCAGCAGGCTGGAAATTATAAATAATAGTTTAATATGGAAACAGAATGTGGAAATAAAAAAGGTGACAAATAACCAACACCTAAATAAATCCCCTCACTACTGCAATAGTGAGGGGATTTGGTGTATTTAGATGTTCAATTTATTATGTAACTAATTATAGCATTGATGAACAAGGCGCTCAACGTAATATTACAATTAATGGATTGTTTCACAACATGGTAAAGCTAGGATGTCTTTTTATTAAGAAATAATGCAATTATTAATTTTAACTGACATATTTTATCGAATCACTGTTTATATCTGCCCGAATTCCGTAAGAAGCCTTAGTCATTTCAATAGCAAGGTCAAAATTTTGCCAAAATTTAAAGTTATACTGAGAAGTTTAAATTCATGTTTTCTTGAAAAACATGCGCCTTAAATGTAAACTTATTAATTATAAAAGTTTACATTTGGATTGAGGTGCTTATTTTTTATGAGGATTTTTATTACAAGTACGAATACTGATGTAGGCAAAACCTATGTTACAAAGCATTTATACAATGCTTTGAAAACACGTGGTCATCGTGTTTGTGTTTTTAAACCATTTCAAACTGAGGAACGCCAAGACGGGACGTTTCCAGATTTAGAAGTATTTAAAAATGAATGTGATTTAAGCTATGACATAACGTCACTTTATACTTTTAAGCAACCTGTATCACCACACCTTGCATTTAAAATGGCAAATCAAATTTTTCTAAATAAGCAGTGTGTATTAGATAAGGTAAAAGTTTTAGATAAGGAATTTGATTTTATCTTAATTGAGGGTGCTGGGGGAATTGCCGTACCAATATATGAAGGTACAGATGATTTCTACATGACTAAAGATCTAATCAATGATTGTGCAGATTGTGTCATCAGTGTGTTGCCATCAAAATTAGGTGCTATTAGCGATGCCATTGTTCACCAAGATTATGTTAATCAGAATGTATCGGCGAGTAATTTTTTAATCATGAATCGCTATACAGACAGTTATATTGAAAAAGACAATCAAATGACGATTGGAAAATTAACAAATAAAACAGTCTATACATTTGAAGAATATGCCACGTATGAAAATTTCTCAGAAGCATTTTTAAAACAATTAATAGGAGTTAAAAATGAATTACACACAACAACTTAAACAAAAAGACTCAGAATATGTTTGGCATCCATTTACACAAATGGGTGTATATAGCAAAGAAGAAGCAATCATCATTGAAAAAGGAAAGGGTAGTTACCTTTACGATACGAATGGCAATAAATATTTAGATGGTTATGCATCGTTGTGGGTCAATGTGCATGGTCATAATAATAAGTACTTGAATAAGGTAATTAAAAAGCAACTCAATAAAATTGCCCATTCTACGCTGCTAGGATCATCAAATATTCCGTCAATAGAACTTGCGGAAAAATTAATCGAAATCACGCCAAGTAATCTAAGAAAAGTATTTTATTCTGATACAGGCAGTGCGTCTGTTGAAATCGCAATAAAGATGGCATATCAGTATTGGAAAAATATTGATAGAGAAAAATATGCCAAGAAAAACAAGTTTATAACGCTAAATCACGGCTATCATGGCGATACGATTGGTGCGGTAAGTGTTGGTGGTATCAAGACCTTTCATAAAATATTTAAAGACTTAATATTCGAGAATATTCAAGTAGAAAGCCCATCTTTCTATCGCAGTAATTACGATACTGAAAATGAAATGATGACAGCTATTTTAACGAATATAGAGCAAATTCTAATTGAAAGAAATGATGAAATCGCAGGGTTTATATTGGAACCGTTGATTCAAGGTGCGACAGGCTTGTTTGTTCATCCTAAAGGCTTTTTGAAAGAAGTCGAGAAATTGTGCAAAAAATACGATGTCTTATTAATTTGTGATGAGGTAGCTGTTGGTTTTGGGAGAACTGGAAAGATGTTTGCATGCAATCATGAAGATGTTCAACCGGATATTATGTGTTTAGGTAAGGCGATTACTGGTGGGTATTTACCACTTGCAGCAACGTTGACGTCTCAAAAAATTTACGATGCGTTTCTAAGTGATTCGCACGGTGTGAATACCTTTTTCCATGGTCATACATACACCGGAAATCAAATCGTTTGTACGGTTGCATTAGAAAATATAAGACTTTATGAAAAACGTAATTTATTGTCACATATTGAAACGATATCATCAACACTTGAGAAACAGTTACATGCGCTGAAGCGTCATCGAAATGTTGGTGATGTAAGAGGACGAGGCTTAATGTTTGGAGTTGAATTGGTTACAGATAAAGATAGTAAAACGCCGTTAGAAATTGAAAAAGTTGAACGTATTGTACGTAATTGTAAAGAAAACGGGCTAATGATCAGAAATTTAGAAAATGTCATTACGTTTGTGCCAGTGTTAAGTATGTCAAATAAAGAAGTAAAAACGATGGTACGTATTTTTAAAAAGGCAGTACATAACATTTTAGATAGGAAGTGTTAATATGAATTTGGCTAAACGCATATTACAAGGGGAACAATTAACAAAAGAGACTGTATTGAAAATTTATGAGGATACTAATATTGATACCTTAGATTTATTAAATGAGGCGTATATTTTAAGAAAACATTATTTCGGTAAAAAAGTAAAATTAAACATGATTTTAAATGCTAAAAGTGGTATATGTCCTGAGAATTGTGGGTACTGTGGACAATCACGAGATATTAAACAAAAACAGCGATATGCTTTAATTCCAGAGGAACAAATTATCGATGGAGCAAAGGTGGCACATGATAATCATATTGGAACATATTGTATTGTTATGAGTGGTAGAGGACCGAGCGATAAAGAAGTTGATCATATTAGTAACACTGTAAGAACGATTAAATCTCAACACCCGCAACTAAAAATATGTGCATGTTTAGGATTAACGAATGACGAACAAGCCAAGAAACTTAAGTCAGCTGGTGTAGACAGATATAACCACAATATTAATACAAGTGAAAATTACCATGATAACGTCGTGACAACGCATAGTTATAAAGATAGAACAGATACGATAGAACTAATGAAAGCGAATAATATATCACCATGTTCTGGCGTGATTTGTGGTATGGGAGAATCTAATCAAGATATTGTTGATATGGCATTTGCTTTGAAAGAAATGGATGCCGACAGTATTCCTATTAATTTTTTGCATCCAATCAAAGGCACAAAGTTTGGAAGCATGGATGATTTAACACCAATGAAATGTTTAAGAATCGTAGCATTATTCCGATTAATCAATCCTACGAAAGAAATTCGTATTGCTGGAGGAAGAGAGGTCAACTTACGTTCGTTACAGCCATTAGCATTAAAAGCGGCGAATTCGATATTTGTCGGTGATTATCTAATTACTGGTGGGCAACCGAACCAATTAGACTACGATATGATTAATGATTTGGGCTTTGAAATTGATTATGACACTTGTGAAAATAAGGAAAACAAGAATGATGTTTCAAGAGCAAATTGATTTATTACAACAGAAAGGGTTATATCGGTCGCTTAAATCGGTAGGGTATATAGATAGACAGTATATTGAAGTAGAAAATAAGCGATGTACGAATTATACATCTAATGATTATTTAGGATTAGGACAAATAGCTTTTGATAAGGATGATTTCGAAAGATTTATGCGGAAGTATAGTTATCACTTATCAAGTTCAAGGTTAATTAGTGGAAGTTCGACAGCTTATGAAGAAATTGAAACAATGTTAGCAGGTTGGCTCGGATATAGTGCATGTACTATCTTAAATAGTGGTTATGATGCTAATTTGGCGTTATTTAATATTTTCAAAAATACAAATTGTGTCGTGTTTTCAGATCAAGAAAATCATGCGAGTATTATTGACGGTATTAAGTTAAGTGGTTTAGAAAAAGTGATATATAAGCATTTAGATATTGCTGATTTAGAAAAAAGGTTAGCGGAATACCCTAATCAAAATATACAAAAAATAATCATATCTGATAGTGTATTTTCAACGAATGGCGACCTTGTGGATATTGGTCAATTAGTCTCATTAAAGCATAAATATAACGCAACACTGATACTCGATGTTTCACATAGTTTTGGAATAGAGAATTACTCGAATTATCAAGGTATAGATATACTCACTTCTAGTTTATCTAAAGCATGTGGTGCATACGGGGGTGTGATTTTAAGTTCAAATGATGTGAAGGATATGTTAATTAATCACGGTAGACCACTCATCTACTCAAGTAGTTTGCCAATTTATAATTTGTATTTTATAAAAAGAAATATTGAAAAGTTAATAAATGCTGATGATAGACGCACTAAATTAAATAGTTTGAGTAAATATTTTAACCAAAAGTTAAAAGCACTCAATGTTAATTATAATAGTTCAAACTCGCCGATTAAGTTTATTGAGTTTGATGACATAGAAGCGGCTGAGAACATTCATCAAACATTATTAAAGCATCATGTGTTTACAAGTTATTTAAGGTATCCAACTGTGACTAAGCCAATGTTAAGAATATCATTGTCGTATTTTCATACTGAACAAGATGTAGATAGGTTGTTTGAAATTTTGCATCAAGAAGATTGAGGTGATCGTCATGTATAGTATAAAAATGCGTTCTAGCAATCAAGATGTTCATATTAGTGGTGCTGAAACGATTTGTGAGTTTGACAAAATAGAACAGACGGTACAAAGGTTTTATAATAAAGGTTTTTTTCATGAAAATGGGCAACCAGATTTTCTCAATATAAAAATACAAAAAATTATGGAACCGATTCAACAAATAAAAGCATTACAAATTATTGAGGATGATAAAGCAAATCTCCAAAAATTAACACAAGAATGTGGTGTCACTGAACAAGCGCTAAATCAAGGGATGACATATATTAAAAATGAAACGGTTTATACAGGAGCTATTATTCTATCGGCTATATCTGGTAAACGTTTAGATTCATTTGGACAAAGGGGGATTAGGGCAACGCATTTTTCGTTTGAAGATATAAATAATAAAGGTGATCTTAATGAAAGAGTGACTGATGCCTTAGCAATTGCTAGTTGTATCAATGCGCATCCATATGTCAAAGGAGAACTTTGTGTGTCCGATGACTTAACGTATACGACAGGTTATTTTGCCTCTGCTAAAATTGGTTACCATCGATTATTTGATATTAAACCAGTTAATACGAGATATGGAGGCAGAATAATATTTGTGGACGATCGTATTGATTTACATCATTACATATCATTTTTAGAAAGCACACCGAAGCAAGTTGTTTATGAAACGGTATAGGGGTTTTAGTATGACATCAAAAGATATTACTCAAATTAGTGTCATTGCTGCGATTTTAACCATTTTGGCAGTTTTGAAAATACCATCCATTATACCAGGATTAGATTTTCAATTATCTGCACCGGCAGCATTATTAATATTAGCTTTCTTTGGAATTAAAAAGTACTTTTTAGGTGGGCTTTTATCAAGCGTTTTATTGCTGATATTTGGCGTATTTAATCCAATTAATGTGATTATTTCTATTATATTTAGAGTTATAGCTATTGCAGTTGTTTATTTATTGAAAATAAATGTACTATCATTAGTTTTAGCAAGTGTATTAGGCAGTTTGGTATCTAGACTACTATTATCTATTATTTTAAATTTACCTGTGTGGGTAGTGTTATTAAACGCGATTCCAGGCGTAATATTCACTTTAATTGTAGCTATTCCTTTATATCTCACATTGAGAAAAAGAATGGCAGTCTTACTAAGATAATAAATCAAAACACGGTCGTCACAATTACTGTTGGCGACCGTGTTTTACTAGTTATTTATTGTTTTCAGTTTCTTTTGTATCTAACAATTTCACTTTGTGATTTTCCCAATCAATTTCATATGTTGATTTAAATGTTCTAGTTTTAAAGTTTTTATAATTTGCGCCTGCCCAGTAGAAGCCATTCCAACGAATTTGGTATAAATCCATTTCACGTTGATAAGTTACTGTAATTTTAGATTTTTTAGCGCCATCTTGTCTGTGTGATAGTACGCTTAAAAATTCTGGATTGAAGTTACTTCTAGATAATAATGGCATTTGGTGTTGCGCTATGAAGTTTTGGCCAGCGTATGCACTGCTTTGTCTGCCAGCTAAGAAGAGTTCATTACCATATGTTGGGTGGAAGCTATCTCGTCCATAAGGTCCCCAGCCATTATTCATAATTTTATGTGCTTCAACTCCCCAGCCAACATTTTTATAATTTGTGTTGCGACTTAATGTTGTTCTGTAACTTTCTTGTTTATAATTAATTGTTTCAGAAAAAGCTGTATTTCCATTAAGTCCACCAGATAAACCATTAGAGATACTAATGTCACCACCAAATGTATAGCCTAAAGTATTTTGAACTTGAAACTCTTCATTTTGATTTTTTGGTGCATAATCAACGACGTTTACTGAATCATTAGATTGTGAGCTTATAGATACATTGTATTTAGCTCCCCAATATAATTTTGAAAAGTCATAGTCATTAGGATTAGGTTTCACAAAGCCTGAGTTAATATTCCCAGTAGCTTTAAGTACTAAAGTATCTTTATCATAACTTTTATCTTTGATGAAATTAAATGTTAAAATCTGTGAAATTTTGAATTTATCTGAATCTGCTGTAGCTGTAGTTTTGTATAAAGTAACTTTATCATCTACTTTTTTTACGCTGACTGGTGTGATTTTGCCTTCAGCATTAGCAGTACCAGAAAGTAATAATAATGCCATAGATGTAGCAACGGATGATTTGACTAATTTATTCATTTTCATATCAATTCTGTCCTTTCACCTTGATTTCATGAGTCTTCCAATTGACCTCGTATTTCACAGTATAGTTTCTATTTACAAATGCATTATGGACTCTATGTCCGTCTAAATAACTGTTGCCATAATGCGTTGATCTTTTAATGGCATGAGTGACATCCATGTTTCTTCCGTAAGTAATTTCAAATTCGCTTGTATCGCTTGAACCTTTTTCATGAGATACTGTGGCGATAAATGAAGGGTTAAATCCACTTTGTACAAGAGGTGGTAACTCACTGTCTGGAACGAAATAATCTCTTGGATCTTTACTATGAGGTTTGTAGCCTACAAATAAATCGCTATCAAATGCTGATTTTTGACCTGATTCAGTGGCGAATGAATTCGCTTTGACGCCCCATAAAACACTTTTTGAGTTTTGTTGTTCTACTTCACTTACATAATTTTGTTGTGTATAGCTAATCGATTTAGAATAGTTAAATGATCCATTACCACCGAGTGATGGGGCTGATTGGAAATTACCACCGATATTGTATCCTAATGTCTGACTCACGTTTGTAGATTCAATTTTATTTTTAGGTAAATAATTAATTAAAGAAACATATTTATCATTTGTTTTCAAACCAATGTTATATTGGAATGGCCATCGCATAGCTTTAACATGATTAGTTTTTTTATAGTTGTAATATGTTGTTCTAGAGCTAATGAATCCTTGCATCTTTAATATCAAAGCATCTTTGTTATATTTTTTATCCTTCACAAAATCAAATTGAATATTTTGAGTCACGCCCCATTTATTACTAGTTTTATCTTCTGTCCTTTTGATAATTTCTATATCGCTTCCTTTACCGATGTCTTCAGTATCGTTGGCAGCTTTAGCATTTTCTAATAACGGATTGGCAAGAGGGGCAAGTAAGCTCACAGATAAAGTTGTAGCTAATATTTTATTTCTAAGCATAAGTTTCACTTTCTTTCTATAATTTTATTTAACTTAATTAAATAATAATATATTTTGAACGTTATTATAATTAACTGTTCATTAACAATTGACCATTATCAACTTTTTTTACAATTAAGTTAAAAATGCCATAATTCCGTTCGATTTAACCTTTTTTGTTTGGAATGCTAAAAGCTAATTTTGTGAGAAATATAGTTAATAAAACCTTGGTATTGTTGACAGTTGTAAACAATTTAAGGTAACCGATTGCACGAATGTCTTGCTTTTATTTTTAATTAATGTTTGTAAAATACAAATTGTTCTTTTTTAAGATTTTTGATGTATCCATCTAAAAGTTAATTATTTATTAACTTGAGAATATTTTATTTAAGCTTTCAAGTTAAATTGCTTCATTTGTATTATTTGTGTATCTACTATGGTGTGATATTTTGTTCTTATAAAAATCAGTTGTTATTATTAAATTTAATGTACGATAAAATAATTTAATGTTATGAGACTGATTCAATATGTTAAAAAATCCTGAGACAAGTATGAAGTGTCCCAGGATTTTATAAAATGATTGAACTGTTTACTTAGGTGTGATGCTTTTAATTTTTACTTCATGTGTTTTCCAGTTCACTTCATATTTAACTGTAACGTTTCGGTTTTTAAAAGCATCATGTTTTCTATCAACGGCTAAACGATGTCTTGTCACGTATGCATAAGTAGCATCCATGTTTCTGCCGTAAGTGATTTCAAACTCGCTTTTATCACCTTTACCTCTTTCGTGTGACAATGTTGTAATAAATGATGGATTAAAGCCACTTTGAATTAAAGGAGGTAGTTGATTATCTGGGACGAAATAGTCTCTTGCTGCTGGACCAGTTGGGTCTTGTGCAAATAAGTATTGATCATATGCAGATACTTGACCATTCGGTGTAACGAATGAATTTGCTTTCACTCCCCATTTAACACCTTTAGAGTTCTGACTTTCTACTTCAGTAACATAGTTTTTTTGATTATAACTAATTGTTTTAGAGTAGTTGAATGAGCCACTGCCTCCGATTGATGGCGCTGATTGGAAGTTTCCGCCGATATTATAGCCTAATTTCTGACTAACATCTGCTGAATCAATTTTATTTTTAGGAAGATAATTGATTAAATCAACATTAGAGTCTTTCGTTTTCAAACTGATATTATATTGAAATGGCCATATCATTCTTTTAATATATGGATATTTTTTTAAGTCTGAATATGTTGTTCTAGAGCTGATGAAGCCTTGCATCTTAACAACTAGAGCATCTTTGTTATATTTTTTATCTTTTACAAAATCAAATTGAATGTTTTGAGTTATAGCTAATCGTTTGCTAGTAATGTCTTGAGTTCTTTTGATGATTTCTGCACCTTGGCCGATATCTTCTATCTTATTTTCTGCTTTAGAAATTTCTATAAATGGATTGGCTAAAGGGGCTATTAAACCAACTGCTAAAGTTGCTGTTAATATTTTATTTTTAATCATAGAAATCACTTTCTTTCTATTTAATTTTAAGTTCATATATATAATAATCTATTTGTAAGCGTTTTCGAATTAACTGTTCGTTAAAAGTTAATTACTATCAACATGTATTGAAGAGACATTTTAGCATTGTTAAATGATGTTTTTGCATTATGTTATGTTTAAAAGATTTATTGGTCGTAGGCGTTTATATAGCTACATAACTATGTTTTGCAAGTCTTATTCTATTGAATTGTTGTTTAATTATGGTGCTTGTAGTGGAAGAGGAATGGATTGCGCAATAGTTTGTGAAAATTTGAAGTTAATAAAGTTGTGCTGATTCAACTAAATGATGAACTATTCGTTAACGATGTAAGGATTATTTAACAAGTTGCAGGTAAAAAAGTAGGCTGACAAATAGCGAAGAAACATTTAATTGATGGAAAATAAAAAAAGAACCGCAGATTCGATTGAGAATCAACGGTTCTTTTTAATCACGGTTTATTACGAAAATTATTTAAAAAATGATGTAAAACTAGAGAAGATATTTTTGATTGATGATGCTGTTTCAGCTGTAGTTATAGCAGCTTTAACTACTTTTGGATTTTGATAAAATGCATATAATACTTTACCTGTGTTTAAAGTTTCAGTTACATAGTTTCTTACTTGTGCATATGATTTAGATACATAATTTTTTTGATCTTCAACTTTTAATGGTTGGATGTATGATTTGTATCCATTACCAAAAACTGATAGTACAGTTTTATCTATTGTACCTTTATATTTAAAATATTTATCAGTGTAGTACTTTGCTGTATCATATTTTTCTTTATAGCTTTTATAAGTATCTGTTAAATATTTGTAACCATAGTTAAATGAATCTTTTAATGATTGGTAGTAACCTAATAATTTAGATTGAGGAACCTCAACTTTTGGTGATTGAATTTGAGGGACTTCAACTTTTGGTGATTCTGCTTTAGGTTTTTCAATTTGTGGTGATTGAATTTGAGGAGCCTCAACTTTTGGCGCCACTTTCTTTTCAGCATCTTTTTGAGCTACTAATGCGTCTAATTGTTTCTGTAAATGCTTTTGTACATCCATAGGTGCTTTATTAACTTCACGTTGTGCTAAACGTCTGTTTTCAATTGAATCTTTTTCATTTAATTTTGAGATTGCATCATTTGCTGATTTCACACGCTCATCATGACGAACGATTGCTTTTTCAATTGAAACTTTTTCTACAAAGCGGTTATTTTTATCGCGTAAATCTTTAGGTAATTTTGAGTTAGCTTCATATGCTGCTGATTTATCGTGTGGTGCTTTGTTATCTTGGAAATCTTTAATTGCTTTATCCGCATTTTCAATATTTTGACGTTCTTTAGCTTTAGAAGATTGTACTGATTCTACCCAAACTTGTTGGCTTCTATCAGGGTTTTCTTTAATTTGTGCAATGTAATTATTTTTTTCTTGTTCAGTTAAGTTATCATTTTTAAGAACATTGTAAAAAGCGTTTTGTTGTGCAACACGTCGGTCTGGGTTCTTGCTGTCTTTAAGTGATTCAGAGAATACTTCTTGTGCACGTTCTGGGTGTTCGCGTAATGTTTTGATGTATTGGTTACGTTGTTCTTCTGTGATACCTTTTAGATGCAATACTTGATAAAAAGCTTTTTGTTGATCTGTTACGTAGTTGTTTTGAGTTGTTTGGTGCTTAGTTGAAGTTTGTTGCGTGTTTTCACTCGCTTTTGCTTCCCCATTTGAAATCATTGTAGCTAAAGTAATTGTTGCTGCCCCAACTAGCAACTTCGAGATATATTTATTTTTCATGTGTATTCCCTTTCTTTTTACATATTAAATTTATTGTATGCTTTTAGAATTTATCACATGAGAATACAAATGGAAATTAACTAATTATTAACTAATGTTAACTAATAGATTAACTAGTGTTAACTATGTAAAAAAGCGTTTAATTCAGAACATTCAGCGTATTTTAAGTAAGGAAGTACTATATGGAGAAATGCAATGGTTTGCTAATAAATAGAGGAGAAAATTGTCTTTCGAAGAGAGTTTGGTAGAGTAGAAATCACATTTGATTTGTCACTGATGCACTTTTTCTTCTATATAATTAGGTCACGACATTAGATAGCTTCGCAACTCATGCATAGGGTCCCAACATAGAAACTTTCGAGGCGAAAGTTAACAAGTAGGAAGAGTTGGGCGCCTTTCTAACAAATAATTTCGCAGAAAATAAAGGAACGCAGTTGGACGTAAAACGTCAACTGCATAAGCCTTTCTAGCTCATAAAATTCGCAGAAAATAAAGGAACGCATTAGATAGCTTCGCTACTAATGCATAAGCCTTTCTAACAAATAAATTTGAAGAAAGGCTAAAAAATATTTTTAGGGGTTGCGAATGAATAAATTAGTTTAATTTTATAAAAATTTATAAAAATTAAAAACGTTGTAAATTTAAAATAAATCATTCATAATATTGTTACTATACTAATTCAAGGTGGTTCAACGCATGTCTCATAATGAAAATCTTAAATTGGCGCAACGCGGTGCTTATTTGAGTTTAATTGTATATATAATCTTATCTATTGTTAAGTATGTCACGGGTTTTGTCTTTAACTCTGCAGCTGTAAGAGCCGACGCATTAAACAATATGACAGATATTATCGTTTCTTTAGCTGTTATTATTGGATTGAAAATTTCAATTAAACCTGCCGATCGAAATCATCCTTATGGCCATTTGAAGTCTGAAAATATTTCTTCATTATTGGTGTCATTTGTCATTATGTTTGTAGGTATCCAAGTAGTTATTCAAAATGCACCTCGTTTGTTCAAAGAAGATGACGTTGTACCTAACGCAATAACAATTATCGTCAGCTTAATCAGTGGTCTTGTAATGTTGATTGTATTTGCAGTCAATCAAAGACTAGCGAAAAGAACGAAAAGTAGTTCTTTAAATTCTGCTGCCAAAGATAATTTATCAGATAGTTTAGTCAGCATTGGAACGGCGATAGGATTAATTTTTACGCAAATCGGTTTCCCAATTGTCGATATTATTTTAGCAACATTGCTAGGCTTACTAATCGTTTATACTGGTTTTGGTATTTTTAAAGAAGCAATTTTTATGTTGAGTGATGGTTTCAATGAAACTGAATTAGAAGCGTATCGCAATGATATTTTAGAAGTTGATGAAGTACAAGAAGTTAAAAGTATTAAAGGGCGTTACCATGGAAGTAGTGTGTTTATTGATGTCACAATTGTTGTAGATGCTAACCTTTCCTTAGTAGAAGCCCATCAAATTTGTGACAATGTCGAACATCATTTGCACAAAAAAGGTATTTCCTCAGTATACGTTCATCCAGAACCAGACCATCTATAATGTATTTAAACGTCTTCATAGATATATAAATATCTGAGGAGGCGTTTTTATTACATTTATTTTTAGGCGCGCCTAAAAATATTTTTTAAACCTTAGAAAAATAGCGGACAAAGGTGTATAATATGATTTATTATTAGGTGGTTATTGATTCATTTATGAATTAAAAAATGAAAATGGGGAATAGGATTTATGTATTTAATGTCTAGTGATAATTGATTTAATCATTGAATTTTAAAACATATTGAAAAGAAAATTACTAAGATTAAATCATCTTAAAATATCCCTGAAATAACGTCCTAAAGATTAAAGGAAAGAGGTTATAAGTTATGCCAAAATTAATTTTATGTCGTCATGGACAAAGCGAGTGGAATGCTAAAAACTTATTTACTGGATGGGAAGATGTTAATTTATCTGAACAAGGTATTAATGAAGCGACTAGAGCAGGTGAAAAAGTAAGAGAAAATAACATTGCCATCGATGTAGCTTTTACATCGTTATTAACACGTGCTTTAGATACAACGCATTATATTTTAACTGAATCTAAACAACAATGGATTCCTGTATATAAAAGCTGGCGTTTAAATGAACGCCACTATGGTGGATTGCAAGGCTTAAATAAAGATGATGCTAGAAAAGAATTTGGAGAAGAACAAGTACATATTTGGCGTCGTTCTTATGATGTGAAACCACCTGCTGAAACTGAAGAACAACGTGAAGCTTACTTAGCTGATCGTCGATATAATCATTTAGATAAACGTATGATGCCTTATTCTGAAAGTCTGAAAGATACTTTAGTTCGAGTGATACCATTTTGGACAGATCATATTTCACAATATTTGCTAGATGGTCAAACGGTATTAGTTTCTGCACACGGAAATTCAATTCGCGCATTGATTAAATATCTTGAAGATGTGTCAGATGAAGATATCATTAATTATGAAATTAAAACAGGTGCACCGCTTGTTTATGAATTAACGGATGATTTAGAAGTTATAGATAAATACTACTTATAAAAAAAGAGCTGCATGTACACAAGGAGTGAGTGTATATGCAGCTCTTAAATATGTGAAGTAATGTAAGGAAATAGTTAAGTATAGAGTTTATATTAACGAGCTAGGGATACTCGAAAATATAGTTAGACATACAATATAGTCAAATTAAAACAATTATTTCGCTCTTTTATGTTGTTTAATAATCTTTAAAGCACGCTTTCTTGTTTTAATGTTAGGGCTATTTAAATTACGACGAGCAGTCTGTAAATCTAATTTCATCTCTATCCCTCCTTGTAAATATATTATGACCGATAACTACTCATATGTAAATAGTAATGATTACGTTTTAAAGAAATTGTAATAAAGTCGTGATAATTTTTTTGAAAATGGGTATAATTACCGGATATCTAAAAATGAGTGTCGTTTTTTAGATGATGAGGGGGAAGCTTTAAATGTCGAAGAAACAAAAATTAACGATGATTATTACTATGCTGATGGGTGGATTTTTTGGATTATTAAATGAAACACTATTAGTGACGGCTTTACCAAGTATTATGAAAGATTTTGAAATTTCATATACACAAGTTCAATGGCTGACAACAGCTTTTTTATTGACTAATGGGATTGTTATTCCTTTGTCCGCGCTTGTTATACAACGTTATACAACAAGACAAGTGTTTTTAGTGGGTATTACTATCTTTTTCTTAGGTACATTACTCGGCGGTTTGAGTCCGCACTTTGCAACATTATTAGTTGCTAGAATTATTCAGGCGTTAGGTGCAGGTATTATGATGCCATTGATGATGACAACGATTTTGGATGTGTTCCAACCGCACGAACGCGGTAAATATATGGGGATATTTGGTTTGGTAATTGGTTTAGCACCAGCTATTGGACCTACTCTTTCAGGTTACCTTGTTGAATATTTTAACTGGAGATCGCTTTTCCATGTTGTCGCTCCAATTGCAGCTGTAACATTTTTAATTGGATTTAAAACGATAAAAAATGTTGGAACTACAATTAAAGTACCTATTGATTTTATTTCTGTCATTTTTTCTGTACTAGGTTTCGGTGGGTTATTGTATGGAACGAGTTCAATTTCAGAAAAAGGTTTTGATAATCCTATCGTATTGGTATCTATGATTGGTGGTATTGCTTTAGTCGCATTATTTGTATTACGTCAATATCGACTATCAACACCATTATTAAATTTTGCTGTATTTAAAAATAAACAATTTACAGTTGGTATCATTATTATGGGTGTCACAATGGTATCGATGATTGGTTCGGAAACGATTTTACCTATCTTTGTGCAAAATTTATTGCATCGTTCAGCTTTAGATTCTGGGTTAACTTTATTACCAGGAGCAATTGTTATGGCATTTATGTCGATGACTTCGGGTGCTTTATATGAAAAGTTTGGTCCTAGAAAGCTTGCTTTAGTAGGTATGGCGATTGTTGTTATTACTACGGCTTATTTTGTTGTAATGGATGAACAAACATCAACAATCATGTTGGCAACAGTTTATGCGATTCGAATGGTTGGTATCGCGTTAGGATTAATTCCAGTAATGACCCATACGATGAATCAATTAAAGCCAGAAATGAATGCACACGGTTCATCTATGACAAACACAGTACAACAAATTGCTGGTTCTATCGGAACAGCTGCATTAATTACTATTTTATCCCATGCAAGCAAAAACTTTTCTCCAACTATGTCAGACTATAATGGCATGAACAAAATTGATATGATGAATCAAATTAAAGTTGATACGATGTTGCATGGTTATCACGCTGGATTTTTATTTGCATTATTGATTACAGTTGTTAGTTTCTTTTGTTCATTTATGTTACAAGGGAAGAAAAAAGAAGTTGATTCTCGTCAATAAATATAAGTTGCTAGCTATATAAAGCTTTTTAGCAAAAGTTCAACATATTGACTTATCCGGCATTTCAGATTAAAATATTTTTATTCCGATTAGAATAATAAGAATAAGGAGATATATTCCATGAAAAGACTTTTATTTGTGATGATAGCTTTCGTTTTCATATTAGCTGCATGTGGAAACAATTCGTCGAAAGACAAGGAAGCTAGTAAAGATAGCAAGACAATTAATGTTGGTACTGAGGGGACTTATGCACCATTTAGTTTCCATGATAAAGATGGTAAATTAACTGGTTACGATATTGATGTTATTAAAGCAGTAGCTAAAGAAGAAGGTTTAAAACTTAAATTTAATGAAACTTCTTGGGATTCTATGTTTGCAGGTTTAGACGCAGGGCGTTTTGATGTAATCGCGAACCAAGTAGGTATTAATCCTGATAGAGAAAAGAAATATAAATTTTCTAAGCCTTACACATTCTCAAGTGCTGTTTTAGTTATTCGTGAAAATGAAAAAGATATTAAAGATTTTGATGATGTTAAAGGTAAGAAGTTAGCACAAACATTTACATCTAATTATGGTAAATTAGCTAAGGATAAAGGTGCTGATATTACAAAAGTTGATGGCTTTAACCAATCAATGGATTTATTATTGTCTAAGCGTGTTGATGGTACATTTAATGATAGTCTGTCATACTTGGATTATAAAAAACAAAAACCTAATGCTAAGATCAAAGCAATCAAAGGTAATGCTGAACAAAGTAGATCTGCATTTGCATTTTCTAAAAAAGTAGATGATGAAACAGTTCAAAAATTCAATGATGGCTTGAAAAAAATCGAGGAAAACGGTGAATTAGCTAAAATAGGTAAGAAATGGTTTGGTCAAGATGTTTCTAAATCTAAATAGCGAACAACAACATGCGCTAGATGCTGCAAAACAAGCTTTCGGACCTATGCTAGAAGGTTTGGTCAAATATTCAATTCCTATTACATTAGTTACATTTGTTTTAGGATTGATTATTGCATTATTTACAGCATTAATGCGAATTTCAACGAGTAAAATTTTAAGAAGTATTTCACGTGTCTATGTATCTATTATTCGAGGAACACCAATGATAGTACAACTATTTATCATATTTTATGGTATTCCAGAATTAGGTAGATTATTAACAAATGACGCTGACAACCAATGGACATTGGCACCTGTAGTGGCTGCTATTATTGGTTTATCATTAAATGTAGGTGCGTATGCTTCGGAAATTATTCGTGGCGGTATTATTTCTATACCGAAAGGACAAACAGAAGCTGCATATTCTATCGGTATGACGTATGGTCAAACGATACAACGTATCATTTTACCGCAGGCAATTCGAGTGTCGATACCTGCACTAGGTAATACATTTTTAAGTTTAATCAAAGATACATCATTATTAGGATTTATTTTAGTGGCTGAAATGTTTAGAAAAGCTCAAGAAGTTGCGTCTACAACATATGAATATTTAACAATTTATGTGTTAGTTGCGCTAATGTACTGGGTGGTATGCTTTATTATTTCAATTATCCAAGGTATCTATGAATCTTATATTGAAAGAGGGTATCGCTCATGATTCAATTGAACAATATCCATAAATCATTTAATGATGTTGAAGTCATCAAAGGTATTGATTTATCTGTTGAACAAGGTGAGGTTGTAACCTTAATCGGTCGATCTGGTTCAGGCAAAACAACATTGTTACGTATGATTAATGCATTAGAAATTCCAACTGAAGGTACAGTTTATGTTAACGGCAAAACATATACATCTAAAGATAAAAAATCACAAATAGAAGTTCGTAAACAGTCTGGTATGGTATTTCAAAGTTATAACCTTTTTCCGCATAAGACGGCATTAGAAAATGTAATGGAAGGTCTTATCACAGTTAAAAAGTTGAAAAAGGATGAGGCACGTGGGAAATCACTTGAGTTACTTGAGAAAGTTGGTTTAACACATGTCAAAGATCAACGTCCACATGCATTATCAGGTGGTCAACAACAACGTGTTGCTATTGCAAGAGCACTAGCAATGAACCCTAAAGTGATGTTGTTTGATGAACCAACATCTGCACTTGATCCTGAACTTGTGAATGATGTTTTAAAAGTTATTAAAGATTTGGCTAATGAAGGCATGACAATGGTCATTGTGACACATGAAATGCGTTTTGCTAAAGAAGTATCTAATAACATTGTATTTATTCATGAAGGCATGATTGGAGAACAAGGGGCTCCAGAAGAGATGTTCAATCGTCCGAAAACAGAAGAATTAAAACGTTTCTTAAATGTTATAAATGAAGAATAATCAAATAAAACCACGTATCATGTTTTAGTATGGCGATGATGCCATATACATGATGCGTGGTTCTTTGTTATGTTGCCAAGATCTTGGAGCGGCCTGTTAACGACGCTTATGATTTAAGTACGTTTTTACCTTATATAGTAATGGTTTGATAGGCTTAATAAAATCACCAATATACTCTTCTACGTGTGCGTTAAATCCTTTTTTAAATTGTTGTACGCCATAGTCTTCTGATGACTCTGAAAAGTCACCGGTAATACCATAGAAATTGTAGCGATCAATATGATGTGCTTTGGCAAACTTAATCATTTCCCATTGCAAATGGTAGGCACCCATATAAGCATTATATTTAGGGTTTGAACCACTAGATAAGTAATAAACTTCATGCTCATTGTAGATAAACAAAGCAGAAGCTAAGTTTAAGACTGCACCATCTTGTTCAATTTGTTCTATTGTATTGTCGATTTTGCGCTTATTGCTATTTAGCTGTTGTTCTAGCTGTGTGCGTTTCGTTTTATTTTTCTTTGAGTTAGGACTTTCTTCCAATGCTTCTTCAACACCTGAGAGTTCAGCTGTTAATTGCTGTTGCTTTAATTGTAACGTTTTTAAATACTCGTTTAAATCGATATAAGCTAACTTTAACATGGCGTGGTCATCGTATAACTTTTGCATTTCTTCAAAGTATGGTAACTCACGGAATTTGAAACCATGCTTTTCTTCGGCCATATGGAATAAGTCGAAAAAGGTTTGCGTTTCATCAATCGTTAACGTTTTAGTTTTGACACCAATATCATATGTTTTTTTAATATTACGTCTCGTTTGATAATCCATTTCTTTTAATAACTGGTCTTCTGTTTTATCCTTTAAATCTAATACAGATAACCAACGGATTTGACTCATTGAATCATAACCGACTGGAAAACCTTGATGCTTATAACCTAATGTGTCCATTGTTCTAACAAATGCTCGGTTGTCATAAGACTTAACAATTTCACCGTCTGCATTGCGTAAATTTTCAATTAAATATGGATCTACAAGGACATATAAACAATTTTGTTTCTTTAAATATGACGTTAATGCTTTAAAGAAAAATGCTACTAATGATTGATTTGTATAATCCATCACTGGCCCGCGATGTGTATAAAAATATTTGAAAAATTTAAGTGTGCGTGCTTCTGTCAATAAGCATCCTGCAATCACTTGACCATTGTCATCTTTAACCCCTACAAGATGCACATCGCCTTTTAAATCAACTTTATGATTGTAATGAATAGCTGATTGTGTGTAATGTGAAAAATGCTTTGTTGTAAACGCATTGAACTCATCCGAAGTCAACGTTACAAAGTTCATTTTATCCCATCCCTCTCTGAATTGAACTGTAATTTTTGAATTTATTAATAATGCTATTTTTTTATTTTATCAAAAACTGATTGCAAATACACATAGAAAATGAAATATATTTTTCTTTGACTATACATAACTGTTATTTCTTTGGATATTTATATTAAATGCATTGGTAGTAGTTGTAGCGCATTGATGTTTGACGGTGTATAGTATTAATTATATTGAAAGTTAGTTGGAAGTTGATAGTAGGAGTGGGAGCATTGAAGCGATTTGTGGCGACGGTATTATTATTACTAGTCTTTATATCAGGATGTGGTAATGATAAATATGTGAAAGAAATAGATGAAGCAGTTAAAATTCAAAATCAAAAACAAGAACAACTTGCCAAAAAAGGCAACGGTGATCGTGTTGATCATTTTGAACGCAAAGATGCTAATATTTATGTCTATGATAAGGATAAAATTATCATTTTAGCTTATAAACCTTTAAGTAATGATGATGAAGTGCATTATTATGCATATAATTTTAGTGATAAACGTGTATCATATAAGCAAGATTTTGATTCGAGACGATATTATCAACAACATGATGCGGATTATCATGAAGAAAATATGACGAACTAGATATGAACAGGAGTTATTATGACTAAAAAATTACTAACATTATTTATAGTGAGCATGTTAATTTTAACAGCTTGCGGTAAAAAAGAATCAGCAACGACATCTTCGAAAAACGGCAAACCATTAGTTGTCATATATGGCGACTATAAATGTCCTTATTGTAAAGAATTAGATGAAAAAGTCATGCCAAAGTTGCGTAAAAATTATATAGATGATCACAAAGTGGAATACCAATTTGTCAATTTAGCTTTCTTAGGTAAAGACTCAATTGTTGGTTCGCGTGCGAGTCATGCAGTATTGATGTATGCACCTAAATCATTTTTAGATTTTCAAAAGCAATTATTTGCTGCCCAGCAAGATGAAAATAAAGAATGGTTAACAAAAGAACTATTAGATAAGCATATTAAACAACTGCATTTAGATAAAGAGACGGAAAATAAAATTATAAAAGATTACAAGACAAAAGATAGCAAGTCTTGGAAAGCTGCAGAGAAAGATAAAAAAATAGCTAAAGATAATCATATAAAAACGACACCAACTGCATTTATTAATGGCGAGAAAGTTGAAGATCCATATGATTATGAAAGTTATGAGAAGTTATTAAAAGATAAAATCAAATAGTCTTAATTGTTGAGAGAAGTAAGTGATACCAATTTATTAGGACAATATGAAAGGCAATTTCTATTAGCAATATGATAGAGATTGTCTTTTTAATGTATGAAGTCTAAATAGGTGGAAATTATCATGTAAACATTGTTTAGTAGGTAATCAGTACAGGATAGGTATTAATTCTTCTCCGTGCAAAATCTTGATTAGTAGTTTTTTTTCTGTGTCTCTTGTTTTATTGTACAAATATTTGTACAATTGAGGTGTGTTAAAAGGAGGCGATAAATATGATTATTAAAAATTATTCATACGCTCGACAGAATTTAAAGGCACTTATGACAAAAGTAAATGATGATAGTGATATGGTAACTGTAACATCTACTGATGATAAAAACGTAGTAATCATGTCAGAATCAGATTATAACTCCATGATGGAAACACTTTACCTCCAACAGAATCCAAATAATGCTGAACACTTAGCTCAATCAATTGCAGATCTAGAACGTGGGAAAACTATAACGAAAGATATAGATGTATAATGGCTAGGTTAAATATTACGTTTTCGCCTCAAGCCTTTGAAGATTATAAGTATTTTCAGCAGAACGATAAAAAAATGGTGAAGAAGATTAATGAGTTACTTAAAAGTATTGACAGAAATGGCGCATTGAAAGGTATAGGTAAGCCTGAAAAGTTAAAATCGAATCTGACTGGGTATTATAGTAGACGTATCAATCACGAACATAGATTGGTTTATACAGTAGATGACAATCATATAAAAATAGCATCATGTAAATACCATTATTAAATCTAAAAGTCACACTATAAAAATAGGGCAAGTTATATTAGGACAATATGAAAGGCAATTTCTATTAGCAATATGATAGAGATTGTCTTTTTTCTTATATTACGACGTTCGTAAATACTATAAAGTTTTCTGTATCATATTTGTACAATAGTCATGTATTAGATAAAACGAAAAGTGGTAAATACCTAAAGTATGATTCGACTTTATATTATTTATAAAAACAGTGCTTGTATTTTAAGTAGCATGAGTATATAATTTTAAAACGTAAAGATTACTATTTAGGAGGGTGACTATGAAAAAGAAATTAGGTATGTTACTTCTTGTACCAGCCGTAACTTTATCATTAGCCGCATGTGGGAATGATGATGGAAAAGATAAAGATGGCAAGGTAACAATTAAAACGACAGTTTATCCATTGCAATCATTTGCAGAGCAAATTGGTGGAAAACACGTGAAGGTATCATCAATCTATCCAGCAGGGACAGATTTACATAGCTATGAACCAACACAAAAAGATATATTAAGCGCAAGCAAGTCAGACTTGTTTATGTATACAGGGGATAATTTAGATCCGGTTGCTAAGAAAGTTGCATCTACTATCAAAGATAAAGATAAAAAACTGTCTTTAGAAGATAAATTAGATAAAGCAAAGCTTTTAACTGATCAACACGAACATGGTGAAGAGCATGAACATGAGGGACATGATCATGAGAAAGAAGAACATCATCATCATGGTGGATATGATCCACACGTATGGTTAGATCCTAAAATTAACCAAACTTTCGCTAAAGAAATTAAAGATGAATTAGTGAAAAAAGATCCAAAACATAAAGATGACTATGAGAAAAATTACAAAAAATTAAACGACGATCTTAAGAAAATTGATAACGATATGAAGCAAGTTACAAAAGATAAGCAAGGTAATGCAGTATTCATTTCACATGAATCAATTGGATACTTAGCTGATCGTTATGGTTTTGTTCAAAAAGGTATTCAAAACATGAATGCTGAAGATCCATCACAAAAAGAATTAACTAAAATTGTTAAAGAAATTAGAGATAGCAATGCTAAATATATTCTTTACGAAGATAATGTTGCGAATAAAGTGACTGAAACAATTCGTAAAGAAACAGATGCGAAGCCTTTAAAATTCTACAACATGGAGTCTTTAAATAAAGAACAACAGAAAAAAGATAATATTACGTATCAATCATTAATGAAATCGAATATTGAAAATATCGGTAAAGCTTTAGACAGTGGTGTTAAAGTGAAAGACGACAAAGCTGAAAGTAAACACGACAAAGCAATTTCTGATGGGTATTTTAAAGATGAGCAAGTTAAAGACCGTGAATTAAGCGATTATGCTGGTGAATGGCAATCTGTTTACCCATACTTAAAAGACGGTACGCTTGATGAAGTGATGGAACATAAAGCTGAAAATGATCCGAAGAAATCTGCTAAAGATTTAAAAGCTTATTATGACAAAGGATATAAAACTGATATTACTAACATTGATATAAAAGGAAATGAAATTACATTTACTAAAGATGGTAAGAAACACACTGGTAAATATGAATACAATGGTAAGAAGACATTGAAATATCCTAAAGGTAATCGTGGCGTGAGATTTATGTTTAAATTGGTCGATGGTAATGATAAAGACTTACCGAAATTCATCCAATTTAGCGATCACAACATTGCACCTAAAAAGGCAGAACACTTCCATATCTTTATGGGTAATGATAATGACGCGTTATTAAAAGAAATGGATAACTGGCCAACATATTATCCTTCAAAATTAAATAAAGACCAAATCAAAGAAGAAATGTTAGCGCATTAATTCAACAGGTTTGCACACTCTACTCAACTGTTAATAGCTGAATAGAGTGTGTTTTTTATTTCGTAGTTATCAATTTCAACAGAGGGAATGATTAATATTACTATAGTTTATAACAAATGATTTGGTAACATATGTCACTCAATGCATGTTAAGATGAGTAAATATAAAAGATAGGGAGTGGGAAGATGACGATTAAAGTTGAAGATAATAAAATTATTTTTTCAAGAACGATAGAAGCACCGATTGAAAAGGTGTTTGATGACTATACGACAAAGGCATTATTTGAAAAATGGTTTCATCCAAAAGACGCTAGTACCAAAGTGTTTCGCTTTAATGCTGTTTCAGGTGGTGATGCATTTTACGCGATTAAAACACCTACAATGACAAGCTATACATTAGCAGAATATAAAACGGTTAAGCGTCCATATTTAATTGAATATATTGACTCATTTGCGACACCTCAAGGTGCAAAAGATACAAAAATGCCAAGCATGAAGATTACTTTGTCATTTTCCGAGTTCGATACAACGAAAACGACAGTGACATCAACATCGGTATTTCCAACAAAAGAAGCCGCTCAACAAGTCATAAACATGGGTGTTGAGCAAGGGATGAATCAAACATTAGATCAACTTGATGCTTTATTGAAATAAAGTTGTTGAAAATATGTAAAAAATTTTATATGCCATTCAGTTTATAATAATAACGTAATATTATTAATTGAATGAAGGATGATTCGATGGCACAACGTTACATTAAAGTATTAATATTATATATTTTTACTACGCTTTTATCTTCAATTACTGTTACTTCGAAATGTGTACCAAATAAAGTTGTTAGATTTATTTTGCGTACAGTCGTAGGCTACGGTATATTTGCATATGGTTTACATTACTTTTCAAATTTAAAAAAGAATAAGTAATACTTACATAAAGCGAGATGAGCGCAATTAAAATGATACCAATTGTTTTATGTCGCGATATCTATCTCGCTATTTTTATGAGTAAATATTAGTTTTGAATTGGTAAAAAGAATTTTCTGAATTTTAATCTATGAATTACATCTAAATACTAATATAATTAATAGGTAAAATTTATTTGATAATAGTAAATGGGGGAAGTGCTGTGATAAAAAATAATAAAACAGTTGAAGATACGTATTCAACTAAAGCAATCGTAGACTCAATATCATCATCTGTTCAAATGAAACAAGTGATGGTACAGCAAACACCAGGACGATACATGCTAAAATCTATGATGGCAGGTTTCTTATTGTCCATTGTTACTGTTTTTATGTTTGGTATTAAAACACAATTCGCAAGTACACATGTTGATGGTCTCATTAATTTAATGGGAGCAATTGCTTTCAGCTTAGGATTGGTCTTGGTTGTACTAACGAATTCTGAATTATTAACAAGTAATTTTATGTATTTTACAGTTGGCTGGTATTATAAAGTTGTTTCTCTTAATAAGATGATGTGGATTTTATTATATTGTTTCCTTGGAAATATTTTAGGTGGTTTTGTATTATTCTTCTTAATGAAATATGCACATGTTATGACACCAGAAATGACACAAGCCTTAACTGCCTTAGTTCAGAAAAAGACAGTCGATTCGACTTGGTTGAATATTTTTACAAAAGGTATTTTCTGTAACTTCTTTATTAATATCGGTATTTTTATTTCTATGCAATTCAAAGGCGGATTGACAAAAGCATTCTTCATTGCTTGTGGTGTTATAGTCTTTGTATACATGGGATATGAGCACGTTGTATTCAATGCTGGATTATATGCAGGTATGGTGTTCTTCAACCTTGATGCTGTATCTTGGTTACATGTATTAAAAAATATCGTTTTTGCATTCCTTGGTAACTTTGTAGGTGGCGGTATTTTTGTAGGACTTGTTTATGCATTTTTAAATGGTAAACGCAATCGATTAGAGCAACAGTAATGGAGTCATAATTGAAGATGTTGTGACAACAATGAATTTAGAATCATCCTTTTTTGGGACCCGTTCCCCAACTTGCACATTATTGTAAGCTGGCTTTCCGCCAGCTTCTGTGTTGGGGCCCCGCCAACTTGCATTGTCTGTAGAATTTCTTTTTGAAATTCTCTGTGTTGGGGCCCCGCCAACTTGCACATTATTGTAAGCTGGCCTGCCGTCAGCTCCTGTGTTGGGGCCCGCAGTCAGCTACTGCCAATATAACATTGTAGAGTCTAGGACATTATGAACTGCACGCTTCAAAGTAGACATTGAAAAATGAAAGCTTTGAAGGGTGCATATGATTAATTCATGTCCTAGACTTTTTTACTGATGCAGTCAATAATGAAATAACCGATTATCGCATGCTTATCTTATTTAGATGAAGCATGTTATCTGACACATGTGCTAAATGTTGGTACGCTATAAGGGGATTTTTAGTTTGAATGAACTATGATGCATTCCAAATAAAAAGAAAGTGATGGGGATTGAAATGACAAACACTACGATTAGACTGGCGAATGAAAACGATGCAGAAACGTTACAAAAGTTAATGTATAAGGCATTCACACCTTTAAGAGAACTTGGAATTGACTGGCCTTCGGTTAATGCTAATTTAGATGCTGTTAAAGAAAATATAGATAAAAATACTACATTTGTCATGACAATTGATGATGAAATTATATCTACGATTACGGTTAGATATCCTTGGGGAAGTGTGAAAAGCATTTCGGGCTATCCTTTTGTCTGGTGGTTTGCGACAAATCCTGAGTATGAAGGGAAAGGCTATGGTAGCCAATTACTTACTTATGTTGAAGAAGCATTTTTGCGAGATACGTTGAAGTCAGCGGCAGTTACTTTAGGTACATCTGCAAGATTACATCCGTGGTTACTTAAAATTTATGAAAAAAGAGGTTATGAAATATACAGCGAACATGAAAATGATGATGGCGATTTAGGTGTAATCATGCGCAAAGTATTGATACCTGAGCGCTTTGACGAAACAATATTAGGCCAACCACCATTTTAAGATAATAATATACACTACAAGCGACCGATATATTGATGCTTGCTCAAATGAATGTTGAGTAGGGATTCATATATCGGTCGTTTTTTTGATTTAACAAAAAGGGAAAATGTATAAGGAATATGCATGATTACAGGCATCAGGGAATTCCCTGATTTTACATTATAATGTGATTCTTTTCACAAAAACAAAATGATTTGGTATACAATACGTGTGAAAGGGTTGGTAAATGTGAATGGGAATATCATTGTTGCACATGGCATGAGGCACGGACGACAGAATCAAGCGTTATTAGCATTTATTTCTGAATTAGTAAAAGATGATATACATCACTATGATATTGCGTTTTTAGAAAGTGAGCATCAGGATTTAGAGACGGTAATGACGACGTTGGTTCAAAGTGGGGTTGACCATTTTAAAATTGTACCATTGCTAATCTTTAGTGCAATGCATTATCTCAAGGATATACCGGATATCGTTCATGAAATGAAACGACGGTATCCAGACATAAAGGTAGAAGTAAGCGAGCCACTTGGCACACATCCTTTAATGAGACGATTAATTGAACAACGTATTTGTGACGCATTAGCAGGTGACGAACAACAAGTTGGAGTTATGGTTGTTGCACACGGCAATATTAATGGAAAGTTTACTAAGGCACACGAAGAGTTACAAATATGCGTTCAAAATTTGCAAATTAGCAATCCGACATATGCGAGAACGCTATATGGAGAGATTAGTTTTACACATGATTTAGAAATCATCTCGAAACGGTATCAAAAATTGATTGTCGTACCTTTATTTTTATATGACGGAAGACTTGTTAACAAAGTGAAGCAGCAAATGAATAACATGGTTATTAATCCAGATATACACATCACACCTTCAATTAACTTCGACCCGATATTAAAACAAATTATTAATGATAGATTAGAAAGTCTTAATGACTCCAATGAAAATATAAAAGCACAAACGAAAATTAAAACCTTTTTGAAATAAATATTATGAAGTAAAGGGGCATATTTTATGGCAAAGCAAAAACTAGTAATGATTGGTAACGGTATGGCGGGCATTCGAACAATCGAAGAAATATTAGAACGCGCCAACGATTTATATGATATTACGGTAATTGGTAAAGAACCTTATCCAAACTATAACCGCATCATGCTTTCAAATATTTTACAAAATAAAATGACAGTTGAAGAAACAATTATGAATCCATATGAGTGGTATGAGGAACATGGTATTGAGTTAATTACAAATGATCCTGTAATTGAAGTAGATAGAGCAAATCAATCAGTTACTACTGCAAATGGTATTGAAGTATCATACGATAAATTGATTTTTGCGACAGGTTCTAAAGCATTCGTCATTCCAGTTCCAGGTTCGACATTACCGAGTGTAATTGGTTGGAGAACGATTGATGATACTGAACAAATGATGAACATTGCTAAGACTAAAAAGAAAGCAATTGTAATTGGTGGAGGCTTACTAGGTTTAGAGTGTGCACGTGGTTTATTAGATCAAGGTATGGAAGTAACGGTGTTACATTTAGCTGAATGGTTGATGGAAATGCAGCTAGACCGTAAAGCTGGAAATATGCTTAAAGCAGATCTAGAAAAGCAAGGTATGAAGTTTGAAATGCAAGCCAACACAACTGAAATCTTAGGAGAAGATGATGTTGAAGGTGTTAAATTGGCTGATGGACGCGAGATTCCGGCAGACTTAGTTGTTATGGCAGTAGGTATTCGACCATACACAGAAGTAGCCAAAGAATCAGGTCTAGATGTTAATCGTGGTATTGTTGTCAATGATGTGATGCAAACAAGTGATAGCAATGTATATGCAGTCGGTGAATGTGCAGAACATAACGGCAAAGTTTATGGACTCGTTGCACCACTATATGAACAAGGTAAAGTATTAGCTGATCATTTAACAAATAAAGAAACGAACGGATACAAGGGATCAACAACATTTACGTCATTAAAAGTTTCTGGGTGTGACTTGTATAGCGCTGGTCAAATTGTAGAAAATGCTGAAATTAAAGGTATTGAAATATTTAATAGCATTGATAATAACTATAAAAAAATCTTTTTGAAAGACGGTAATGTAGTTGGTGCAGTACTATATGGTGATATCGATGATGGTTCACGCTTTTATAACATGATGAAAAAAGGTGAATCCACTGAAGATTACACACTGGTATCATTGCTTACTAAAGGTGGAGAAGAGGCATCGCTATCAATTGCTGATATGGCTGATGATGAAACAATTTGTGGTTGTAATGGTGTTGATAAAGGCACTATAGTAAATGCGATTACGGAAAATGGCTTTACAACAGTTGAAGAAGTAACGGCTAAAACAAAAGCGGGGAATTCATGTGGTAAATGTAAACCGCAAATTGCTCAAATATTACAGCACACCTTAGGAGATGACTTTGTTGCCGCAAAACCTGCTGGTATATGTGGTTGTACTGATTTGACACGCGATCAAATTGTAACGCAAATAAGAGCGAAAGGTTTAAAAACATCTAAAGAAGTTCGACATGTTTTAAACTTTAAAAATAAAGGTGGATGTCCAAAATGTCGACCAGCAATCAACTATTATTTAAACATGGTTTATCCACATGATCATGAAGATGAAAGAGAATCAAGATTTGCTAACGAACGTTACCATGCGAATATTCAAAATGATGGTACATTTTCTGTTATACCTCAAATGCGTGGAGGTGTTACAGATGCAGACCAACTGATTCGTCTAGGAGAAGTGGCTAAGAAATATCATGTGCCACTAGTTAAAGTGACAGGTTCGCAACGTGTTGGTTTGTATGGAGTTAAAAAAGAAGAATTACCAAATATATGGGAAGACCTAGGTATGCGTTCAGCATCAGCTTATGGTAAGAAAACACGCTCAGTTAAAAGCTGTGTTGGTAAAGAGTTTTGTCGATTTGGTACGCAATACACGACACGACTTGGCATTCGTTTAGAAAAAACATTTGAATACATCGATACACCTCATAAATTCAAAATGGGTGTATCAGGATGCCCAAGAAGTTGTGTTGAATCAGGTGTTAAAGATTTTGGTATTATCTCAGTTGAAAATGGATTCCAAATCTATATCGGTGGTAATGGTGGTACAGAAGTTGAAAAAGCTGAATTTTTAACAACTGTAGAAACAGAAGATGAAGTAATCAAATTATGTGGTGCTTTGATGCAATATTATCGCGAAACAGGTATATATGCTGAAAGAACAGCGCCATGGTTAAGAAGACTTGGATTTGAAAATGTAAAAGAAGTCTTACTTAACCCAGAAAGACAAAATGAACTATTTGAACGCATTATGGATGCTAAAAAAGCAGTCGAAGCTGAACCTTGGGAAGCAATAACTAGCAATGAGCAAGCACGTAAAATTTTTGAAGTGGAGAAGGTGTAATACATGGAAACAAAAGAAAAAATTAAAGTGACAACTATAGATGAATTAACACCCCTAATTGGAAAAAAGGTTATTGTCAAAGGCAAAGAGGTAGGATTGTTTTTAACAGAAAGTGGCAAAATTTATGCGATTCACAATATCTGTCCACACAAACAAGGACCATTGTCTGAAGGGACAGTGAGTGGAGAATATGTATTTTGCCCGCTCCACGATCAAAAAATTGATTTAAATACAGGTATTGTTCAAGAACCTGATGAAGGTTGTGTAGATGTTTATGAGGTAGAAGTTACAGACGGGAACGTATATATATGTCTGTAGATGAATATGGCAAGGTTTACTTGATAGGTGCGGGCCCAGGTAATCCGAATTATTTGACTAAAAAGGCTGAGCGTTTAATACGTGAAGCGGATGTCATTCTATATGATCGATTAGTGAATCCGTTGATTTTACAATATGCGAATTTGACTACTGAAATTATCGATGTTGGTAAAAAGCCGTATGCAAAACATATTCAGCAAGAAAAAATAAATGACTGTATCGTGGAAGCAGCGCGTCGATATAACAAGGTTGTTAGACTTAAAGGTGGCGATCCAGCGATATTTGGTCGTGTGCAAGAAGAAGTCGACACACTAAATGAATATCATATTGCGTTTGAAATTGTACCAGGGGTGACATCAGCGAGTGCAGCAGTTGCTACTATGCAAACAGGATTAACGATGCGTGCTGTTGCTAAAAGTGTGACATTTTCTACAGGTCACTTTAAAGATTCAGAAGAAAATGAAGTGGATGTCAATTCCTTAGTGAATGGTGGCACGTTAGCAATTTATATGGGGGTAAAACGTTTAGGGAAAATTATCACACAGATACAACAATACACAGATATTGATTACCCGATAGCGATTGTCTTTCAAGCATCGTGTTTTAACGAGTTTGTTGTTAAGGGGCGTTTAAGTAATATTATTTCAAAATTGCAAGACTATTCAATTGAGGCGAAACCAGGGATATGTATTATTGGGGAAGTTGTTGGTTATACTGAAAACACTCCTAAATCATATGATCCTGCGAAGCAATTTTATGTAGTAAGTGGTTCTAAACATGACGCCCTTATGCTCTGTGAACATTTATATGACGAAGGTTATGGCTGTTTGCTAAACCCAAATGATACATCGAATGGCACATATCATTCGTCGCAATATGATTACTATGATGCATTTATTAAGCAGCAAGAAAATGTAACATATATTTCAACCGATCGTGCAGATGCTAATACAGTGTTATGTCACTAATTTATAAAAAATAAATGAATAAGTAAGGTTTCAACCGAGAGAATATATTCGTGTTGAAGCCTTATTTGTCGTTGTGCCAAATTTGAACGATTTAGATTGGCAATAAGCATGACCATACATGATTGTGTATTATTTCAATGAAATCCCGTTATTGATAGGGAAATTCCTTAAGTAATTAGGTGATTCCCTAATATTTTACGTTTGTGAAAAAATGTACAATCTAATTAAAGCAATAGTCTTGGGCATTTTAAAGTATTTAAAAACACGACATCTATACATCGTATTTTTATACGTAGGAGGATATAAATATGGGAAAATTTGGATTGAATTTCTTTAAACCAACAGAAAAATTTAATGGGAATTGGTCGATCCTAGAAAGTAAAAGTAGAGAATGGGAAAAAATGTACAGAGAACGTTGGAGCCACGATAAAGAAGTAAGAACAACACATGGTGTTAACTGTACAGGCTCATGTTCTTGGAAAGTATTTGTGAAAAATGGTGTTATTACGTGGGAAAATCAACAAACTGACTATCCAAGTTGTGGTCCGGATATGCCTGAATATGAACCGAGAGGATGTCCACGAGGTGCGTCATTCTCTTGGTATGAATACAGTCCACTTCGAATCAAATATCCATATATTCGTGGAAAACTCTGGGATTTATGGACTGAAGCATTAGAAGAAAACAATGGTAATCGCGTTGCTGCATGGGCGTCTATTGTTGAAAATGAAGACAAAGCCAAACAATATAAGCAAGCCCGAGGTATGGGAGGGCACGTGCGTTCAAATTGGAAAGACGTGACAGAGATAATCGCAGCACAATTACTGTATACAATAAAAAAATATGGTCCAGATCGAATCGCAGGATTTACACCTATTCCAGCGATGTCAATGATTAGTTATGCAGCAGGTGCTCGATTCATCAATTTGCTTGGTGGTGAAATGCTTAGTTTTTATGACTGGTATGCAGATTTACCACCTGCCTCTCCACAAATTTGGGGAGAGCAAACAGATGTGCCTGAATCAAGTGACTGGTATAACGCATCATACATTATTATGTGGGGCTCTAATGTACCTTTAACACGTACTCCGGATGCACATTTTATGACAGAAGTCCGCTATAAAGGTACAAAAGTCATTTCAGTAGCACCAGATTACGCAGAAAATGTGAAATTTGCAGATAACTGGCTAGCACCGAATCCTGGTTCAGATGCTGCAATTGCACAAGCAATGACGCATGTTATTTTACAAGAACATTATGTTAATCAACCTAATGAACGCTTTATAAATTACGCCAAACAATATACAGATATGCCGTTTCTTATCATGCTGGATGAAGATGAAAATGGATATAAAGCGGGTCGATTTTTAAGAGCGAGTGACTTAGGTCAAACAACAGAGCAAGGCGAATGGAAGCCAGTTATTCATGATGCAATTAGCGATAGTTTAGTAGTACCTAATGGCACAATGGGTCAACGTTGGGAAGAAGGTAAGAAGTGGAACTTAAAACTAGAAACAGAAGATGGTTCTAAAATTAATCCTACATTATCAATGACAGAAGGTGGATACGAATTAGAAACGATTCAATTCCCATACTTTGATAGTGATGGAGATGGGATATTCAATCGTCCAATTCCAACTCGACAAGTCACTTTAGCAAATGGTGACAAAGTCCGTATTGCTACAATTTTTGACTTAATGGCAAGTCAATATGGCGTGCGTCGTTTTGATCATAAATTAGAATCAAAAGGATACGACGATGCAGAATCAAAATATACACCTGCTTGGCAAGAAGCCATTTCAGGCGTAAAACAAAGTGTTGTCATTCAAGTAGCTAAAGAATTTGCGCAAAACGCTATCGATACTGAAGGGCGTTCAATGATTATCATGGGTGCGGGTATTAACCATTGGTTTAACTCAGATACGATTTATCGTTCAATCTTAAACTTAGTTATGTTATGTGGCTGTCAAGGTGTGAATGGTGGCGGTTGGGCTCACTATGTGGGACAAGAAAAATGTCGCCCGATTGAAGGATGGAGTACTGTCGCATTTGCGAAAGACTGGCAAGGACCACCACGTTTGCAAAACGGAACAAGTTGGTTCTATTTTGCGACAGACCAATGGAAATATGAAGAGTCAAATGTAGATCGTTTAAAATCTCCATTAGCTAAAACAGAAGAGTTAAAGCATCAACATCCAGCTGATTATAATGTTTTAGCAGCTAGACTTGGTTGGTTACCATCATATCCACAATTTAATAAAAATAGTTTGTTGTTTGCAGAAGAAGCTAAAGATGAAGGCATTGAGTCGAATGAGGCAATTTTAAAACGCGCGATAGATGAAGTTAAGTCAAAACAAACGCAATTTGCGATAGAAGATCCGGATTTGAAAAAGAATCATCCGAAATCACTGTTTATATGGCGCTCAAATCTAATCTCAAGTTCTGCAAAAGGTCAAGAATACTTTATGAAGCATTTACTTGGCACAAAATCAGGGTTATTAGCTACACCAAATGAAGATGAAAAGCCAGAAGAAATCACGTGGCGTGAGGAAACAACAGGGAAATTAGATTTAGTCGTTTCTTTAGATTTCAGAATGACAGCAACACCTTTATATTCTGACATTGTATTGCCAGCAGCGACTTGGTATGAGAAGCATGATTTGTCATCTACAGATATGCATCCATATGTACATCCTTTTAATCCAGCTATTGATCCATTATGGGAATCGCGTTCAGACTGGGATATTTATAAAACGTTGGCAAAAGCATTTTCAGAAATGGCAAAAGACTATTTACCTGGAACGTTTAAAGATGTTGTGACAACGCCACTTAGTCATGATACTAAGCAAGAAATTTCAACACCATACGGCGTAGTGAAAGATTGGTCGAAGGGTGAAATTGAAGCGGTACCTGGACGTACAATGCCTAACTTTGCAATTGTAGAACGCGACTACACTAAAATTTACGACAAATATGTCACGCTTGGTCCTGTACTTGAAAAAGGGAAAGTTGGAGCACATGGTGTAAGTTTCGGTGTCAGTGAACAATATGAAGAATTAAAAAGTATGTTAGGTACGTGGAGTGATACAAATGATGATTCTGTGAGAGCGAATCGTCCACGTATTGATACAGCACGTAATGTAGCTGATGCAATACTAAGTATTTCATCTGCTACGAATGGTAAATTATCACAAAAATCTTATGAAGATCTCGAAGAACAAACTGGAATGCCGTTAAAAGATATTTCTAGCGAACGCGCTGCTGAGAAAATTTCGTTTTTAAATATAACTTCACAACCACGAGAAGTAATACCGACAGCAGTATTTCCAGGTTCAAATAAAGAAGGTCGACGATATTCACCATTTACAACGAATATAGAACGTCTAGTACCTTTTAGAACATTAACAGGACGTCAAAGTTATTATGTGGATCACGAAGTTTTCCAACAATTTGGGGAGAGCTTACCAGTATATAAACCGACATTGCCGCCAATGGTATTTGGGAATAGAGATAAGAAAATTAAAGGTGGTACAGATGCGTTAGTACTCAGATACTTAACGCCACATGGTAAATGGAATATACACTCAATGTATCAAGATAATAAGCATATGTTGACACTATTTAGAGGTGGTCCAACGGTTTGGATATCAAATGAAGATGCTGAAAAACACGATATCCAAGATAATGATTGGCTAGAAGTGTATAACCGTAATGGTGTTGTAACGGCAAGAGCAGTTATTTCGCATCGTATGCCTAAAGGTACAATGTTTATGTATCATGCACAAGATAAACATATTCAAACGCCTGGGTCAGAAATTACAGATACACGTGGTGGTTCACACAACGCACCGACTAGAATCCATTTGAAACCAACACAACTAGTCGGAGGATACGCACAAATTAGTTATCACTTTAATTATTATGGACCAATTGGGAACCAAAGGGATTTATATGTAGCAGTTAGAAAGATGAAGGAGGTTAATTGGCTTGAAGATTAAAGCGCAAGTTGCGATGGTATTAAATTTAGATAAATGCATAGGATGCCATACGTGTAGTGTGACATGTAAAAACACTTGGACAAATCGTCCAGGTGCTGAGTACATGTGGTTCAACAACGTAGAAACGAAGCCAGGTGTAGGGTATCCGAAACGTTGGGAAGACCAAGAACACTACAAAGGTGGTTGGGTACTAAATCGTAAAGGGAAACTTGAATTAAAATCTGGAAGTAGAATTTCAAAAATTGCTTTAGGTAAAATTTTTTATAACCCAGATATGCCATTAATTAAAGATTATTATGAGCCATGGAACTATAATTATGAACATTTAACAACTGCGAAATCAGGGAAGCATTCGCCAGTTGCTAGAGCGTATTCAGAAATTACAGGGGATAACATTGAAATTGAATGGGGACCTAACTGGGAAGATGACTTAGCAGGTGGCCATGTTACAGGTCCAAAAGATCCTAACATCCAAAAAATAGAAGAAGATATTAAATTCCAATTTGACGAAACTTTTATGATGTATTTACCACGTTTATGTGAACATTGCTTGAATCCAAGTTGCGTTGCATCGTGTCCTTCAGGTGCTATGTATAAACGTGATGAAGATGGCATTGTATTAGTTGACCAAGACGCATGTCGTGGATGGCGTTACTGTATGACAGGTTGTCCATATAAGAAAGTTTACTTCAATTGGAAAACGAACAAAGCTGAAAAGTGTACATTCTGTTTCCCGAGAATCGAGGCAGGTATGCCTACGGTATGCTCTGAAACTTGTACAGGACGTATGCGTTACTTAGGTGTTTTATTATATGATGCAGATCGAGTTCATGAAGCAGCTTCAGCAGTAGACGAGAAAGATTTATACGAAAAACAATTAGATATATTCTTAAATCCATTTGACGAAGAAGTCATTGCTCAAGCTGAAAAAGATGGTATTGGTTACGATTGGATTGAAGCTGCACAAAACTCTCCAATTTATAAGTTAGCAATTGAATATAAACTTGCATTTCCGTTACATCCTGAATTTAGAACGATGCCGATGGTTTGGTATTGCCCACCACTTAGCCCAATTATGAGCTATTTTGAAGGTAAAAATACAACTCAAAATCCAGATGCGATTTTCCCAGCCATTGAAGAAATGCGTTTACCAATTGAATACTTAGCTAATATTTTCACTGCAGGAGATACAGAACCAGTAAAAGGAGCCCTACAACGTATGGCAATGATGAGAAGTTATATGAGATCTCAAGTTACTCAACAGCCATTTGACACGTCTCGATTAGAGCGATTAGGTATAACGGAGCGCCAAACTAAAGACATGTATCGTTTATTAGGACTAGCCAAATATGAAGATCGATTTGTTATTCCAACATCACACAAAGAAACCTATTTAGATACGTATCACGCACAAGGTAGTACAGGATACAATTACGGTGGCGAGCATTTTGGAGATAACTGTGAAGGCTGTGGCGTTGCAGTAGGTTCAGGAAAAACTGGTCAAGAAATTTATAATGAGAATTTCTATGGAGGGATTTTCCGTGATTAATTTCGATAATTTTAAAAAATATCAAGAAAGTTTTGGATATATGGCACAACAGTTATGTTTTCCAGAAAAATTAACTTTTCATCCAAAAACTTTTGAAGAAACAATTTCGAAAGATCATCCAGCATATGAAGATTTAGTAGCATTTAGAAATGTAATGATGACATTTTCATTATCAGAAATCAAAGCGATTTATACAGATACATTTGATTTTACGAAAAAAGCACCATTATATATGACGTATAACAAATTTGATACGCAAAAAGAACGTGGGCAAATGTTAGCTAAATTAAAGGTATTATATGAAATGTTTGGACTAGAAATGGTAGATAATGAACTTTCTGATTATCTACCGTTGATGCTTCAATTTTTGCAAGTGGCAGAATGGCGAAATGATCCAAGAGCTGAAGAGAATATTCAATTAATCATTATGATTATTGAGGATGGAACATATGTGATGGCGAATGCACTTGGTGAAGATAACAATCCATATGCCTATGTGATTCAAGCACTTAGAAAAACATTGAAATTATGTTTGACATCACCAAAAGGAGTGAAACATCATGCTTAATCAGTTTTTATGGGTTATATTTCCGTATTTATGTTTAGTTGTCTTTGTCGCAGGTCATATTGCACGTTATCGTTATGATAAATTTTCTTGGACAGCTAAATCTAGTGAACTAATAGAAAGAAAAAGGTTGATGTGGGGAAGTTTATTATTTCACTTAGGTATTATTCCAGTGTTTTTTGGACACGTAGTTGGATTGTTAATACCGAAATCATGGATGGATGCAGTGGGTGTGTCTGAGCATTTATATCATATAGGCGCTGTTTATATTGGTAGCATCTTTGGTATAATAACTTTGGTAGGGATGTTTTTATTAACAGCGAGACGTGTTACTACGAAAAGTATTCGAAGATTAAGTTCAGCGTCGGATATATTTGTAAATTTCTTATTATTACTTATCGTATTTATGGGATGTTATGCAACATTAGTAACAAATATACAACATCCAGATTTTAACTACAGAACTTCATTATCAATTTGGTTTAGACAATTATTTATGTTAAAACCAGATGCGTCATTGATGAGTGGTGTACCGATTGCATTTAAAATGCATATATTGTTAGGTTTCACTATTATGGCTTGTTGGCCATTTACACGTTTGGTGCATGTTTGGAGTGTACCTTTGACATATATAAATCGCAGATATATTATTTACCGTAAGAATAAAGTGTAAGCATAAGAGGTGAAAGGATTTGACACCAGAAGCAATAATTGAAGATCGTAGATTTCAAGAGACATTAGATAAAATACGCAAAGAAGAGGGTTATGATTTTGCGGCAATCGCTTTCTATGAATCTAACAAACCATCATCTCCAATAAAATGGCACTATGTTTCAGGTAATAAAAATAATCGATTTAAATTGATTATTCTAAGAAAAGGTCGTGGATTAGCTGGAACTGTTATGAAAACAGGAAAGCGTATGGTAATAGCCAATGTTGGTTTAGCTTTAGGGCCTGAAGAAAAGATTGACTATCCAATTTTATTGAGCGAATCATTAACAGCAGTTTTAGCAGTGCCGCTTTGGTATAAGAATCAAGTGTATGGTGTACTATTATTTGGTCAAAGAGATGGTCGTCCTTTACCAAAAATATTTGATAATGATGATATTCAACGTAAGTTTGGTATTTTCAATGATGATAAATAATGAGATGAATTAGGGTGTAAGTCATGATTAATGAGGACAGTATACAGTTAGATACTTTATTGAAAAAATATTATGAGCATTCAATCGAAAAGATAGTTTTTGCTGATGATAACGGTAAAATTATTGCAATGAATGATGCTGCTAAAGATATATTATCTGAAGAAGATAATTACAGTGCTGTAGCGAATGCGATTTGTCACAGATGTGAAGGGTATACAAATGCCTATGATGTACAATCATGTAAAGACTGTTTCTTAGAATCGATGCAAGTACAAGCTACGAATTTCCAAGTATTTATGAAGACGAAAGATCAAAAAGTGATGCCATTTACAGCAACATATCAGTTGATTGATCAAGACAGGGGAATTCATGCATTTACGCTTCAAAATGTTTCATCACAAATTGAACAGCAAGAGAAATTACATCAACAACGTATGATGCGTAAAACAATCTCAGCCCAAGAAAATGAAAGAAAGCGAATTTCAAGAGAGTTACATGATAGTGTGATTCAAGAAATGCTCAATGTAGATGTTCAATTGAGATTATTAAAATATCAAGAAGATACAACTAAGCTTTTGGAAGACGCAGAAAATATTGAATATATTGTCGCTAAATTAATTGATGATATACGTAATATGTCGGTTGAATTAAGACCCGCTTCTTTGGATGATCTAGGCCTTGAAGCAGCTTTTAAATCATATTTTAAACAGTTTGAAGAAAATTATGGAATAAAAATCATATATACATCAAATATTAAAAATACCCGCTTTGATAGTGATATTGAAACGGTTGTTTATCGAGTAGTGCAAGAAGCTATTCTAAATGCGTTGAAATACGCTGATGTAAATGAAATAAATGTAGGTATCCGTCAAACTGGGCGCCATTTGGTAGCAGAAGTGATAGATGCGGGAAATGGTTTTGATCCAAGTTCTAAGCCTAAAGGTTCTGGACTCGGTTTATATGGAATGAATGAGCGAGCTGAGTTAGTCAGCGGTAGCGTCAATATTGAAACGAAAATTGGTGAGGGTACCAATGTTACATTGAACATTCCAATTTGAAACATACATTGGGGGAATAAAATTGAAAATAGTCATTGCCGATGATCACGCTGTTGTCCGTACGGGGTTCTCTATGATTTTAAATTATCAAAATGATATGGAAGTTGTTGCAACGGCTGCAGATGGCGTCGAAGCTTACCAAAAAGTAATGGAATATAAACCTGATGTGTTACTAATGGATTTAAGTATGCCACCAGGTGAGTCAGGTCTTATCGCTACGAGTAAAATTGCTGACAGTTTTCCTGAAACTAAAATACTAATACTAACAATGTTTGATGATGAGGAGTATTTGTTCCATGTGTTGCGTAATGGTGCGAAAGGTTACATATTGAAAAATGCACCTGATGAACAATTATTGTTAGCTATTCGAACTGTATATAAAGGTGAAACATATGTAGATATGAAACTTACAACATCTTTAGTGAATGAATTTGTATCTAATTCAAATCAGGACACTGCAAACACATCAGATCCTTTTAAAATCTTATCAAAACGAGAACTAGAAATATTGCCACTTATTGCCAAAGGTTACGGGAATAAAGAAATTGCAGAGAAATTATTTGTATCTGTGAAAACAGTAGAAGCACATAAGACGCATATTATGACAAAGCTTGGCTTAAAGAGTAAACCTGAGCTAGTTGAATATGCATTGAAAAAGAAATTATTAGAGTTTTAGAGTTTGAAATTAATATAATTCAGTATAAAAGCGCGAGAGGAAATGATTATCTTCTGGCGCTTTTGTATGTTTCGAAATATATTTTTTTATAAATCGAATGGAACTTAATCCTTCTCCTTTCGGTAACCTATACTAATTCGCTTTGCAAAGGTATAACTTTTAATATAGTTATTGATTTAGAGAATAAATGATTAGTTTTCTACTTTGAACAAGTATTTTAGTTGGTGTATTCAGTGTTGTAGCATCTGTATGAGGATTAAAAATTGTCGCTTTTATTCACATTGCTCAAAAAATAATTAACAGCCTCTGAAATGTATGATGCTAAATTTTGATTATCATATGAATTAAAGTAATCTTTGAAACGCGTATCATCTTCATATGTTTTGGCAATACAACATAATGTTTCATCATCAAAATCAGCGATAGTGTTCATAAATGCCTTCCACTCAAATACGAGATCACTACAATCTTGGATTGGATAATGACTCAAAGACATATGATTAAATTTATTGAAGATAGTTGTCAATTTATGTCTCATATCATGTGATTGTAAGCTGTCTTTACGTCTAATAAATGATTGATATGCTTTCGTATGACCATATTTTATAGATGCTTCTTTATCATATTGTGACTGTAGTGTCTTGTTTAAAATGCTGGTATCAATTAGAGAGTGTCCTTTAATAAATTCACATACAGAGAGTCTAATTAATTGTAAGTCAGAAATCTTTTTATCTAACTTGCTTACTTGCTCTGATAATAACTTTCGCAATTGTTCATTATCATATGAAATATATTGTTTTATTTTAGCGATATCAAAATCAAAAGACTTGAGTATTAAAATCTTTTGTAATTTTTCTAAGTCTTGCTGTTTATAAACGCGATAATTTTTATCATTTTTATCTGGAATTAATAATCCTATTTCATCGTAATAATGTAAAGTTCTTTTAGTTACACCTGTAATTTCAATAATATCTTTTAAAGTGTATGTGTATGCCAAAATTCAGTCACCTCATTTATTATTTTTTGTGCTGGAAGTATTGTGGCAACTTCAATAGGTATGTTTGTTTTTTGTAAAAAGTATTTCACCAAGTGATAGCCACATGCATACCTGGCAGCATGAGATAAGCCAACGATAGGCCTACCTTGAAGTTTATTAATATCATCACCATAGAGATAAGGCATCGATTCAAATATATGCCTTAAATGTAAATGATTATAAATAGTATTTTTAATTTTTACGTTATCACGACTCCAATTAGTATTTGTTACCCACGGTCCAATATGCGCTTTACCATACAATGATTCTACATAGTTTTCAGCTAATCCTTCTGCAATAATCAATTCAATCAAACTTCCGCCATCCCATTCAATATATTGATAGCGCATATTATGATTTACTTCATGTGCAATTAAGCTTTTCATAGAATTAATTGTACTTGTACTCGGCACTAAATAAATCATAATATAACCTGGTATACCACCATCACCACCGCGATTTTTATTTAGATACATAAGTGGTTTTTGGCTATCTCCAAGTAATACTGTGAAATGATAATTAGAAACTTGAGATGAGATACTATAATTTGAAAATTGATCTATAGCAACTTTTAAATATTTTTCGCAATTACTCCAGAAATCATTATTCAGGTATTGTATTGATATTTGGTCAGACATGCGTAAATCTTTGGGTGGAATTTGAAAGGCATTTAAAAAATGATTTGCATTCATTGTCTGTTTGGCATCATTATAAATAGGTATATGTTGTGCTTCAAATTTCTTTTTAAAAGGTACTAATATTTCTTTAGTGAAAATTGAATCACGATCGTTTAATGGTGCCTTGAGTATATTCTTATAGACGGAATCTGATCTAATAATATTGATTTTATACATGATAAACCTCCTTATGTTGTCAGCATAAAGGGTAACGTAACGTGATTTTCAAGCAGTAACTGTAACTAATTGAAAAAATTTAAAGAAAAGTATGTGAGTGTTCCTAAATAATATGATTAAAATGATGGCGAATAAGTGTCTAAAAGTATCTTAAAGGGACATTGTATAGGGTAAATCACTTCATAAATAAGGGAAAATCCTTATGTTCACTTTTTCACAATCATAATAAAATATATATGTAGTCAATACTTTGTCTATATTGAATGTTTTCATATAAATGAAAGCATTTTTAAATAACATTGACCTCTAATATATAGGCAGAGTATTGATATCTATTAAAAAATAAATGATTTTGGTGAAGGTGAAACGTATGTACAAAACAAAAGGTGGCTTTCAACTTACATTACAGACATTAAGTTTAGTGGTTGGGTTTATGGCTTGGAGTATAATTGCGCCATTAATGCCCTTTATTAAACAAGATGTCAATGTTACTGAAGGTCAAATATCAATCATTTTAGCGATACCAGTTATTTTGGGATCGGTGCTCCGTGTGCCATTTGGTTATCTAACAAACATTGTTGGCGCTAAATGGGTATTCTTTACTAGTTTTATCGTATTGTTATTCCCGATATTTTTCTTAAGCCAAGCACAAACACCGGGTATGTTAATGGCGTCAGGGTTTTTCCTTGGTGTAGGTGGTGCAATTTTCTCAGTTGGTGTTACATCAGTTCCTAAATATTTCCCTAAAGAAAAAGTAGGTCTAGCAAATGGTATTTATGGTATGGGGAATATCGGTACAGCAGTTTCTTCATTTTTAGCACCGCCAATTGCGGGTATTATTGGTTGGCAAACAACTGTTAGAAGTTACTTAATTATTATCGCTTTATTTGCATTAATTATGTTTATATTTGGTGATACACAAGAACGTAAAATTAAAGTGCCATTAATGGCACAAATGAAAACATTATCTAAAAACTACAAATTATATTACTTGAGTTATTGGTATTTCATTACTTTTGGTGCTTTTGTAGCATTTGGTATTTTCTTACCTAACTACTTAGTAAATCATTTTGGAATTGACAAAGTAGATGCTGGTATTCGATCAGGTGTATTCATTGCGCTGGCAACATTCTTAAGACCAATAGGTGGCATTTTAGGTGATAAATTTAATGCAGTTAAAGTATTGATGATTGATTTTGTTGTTATGATTATCGGTGCCATTATTTTAGGTATTTCAGACCATATCGCATTATTCACTGTAGGTTGTTTAACAATAAGTATTTGTGCAGGTATTGGTAACGGCTTAATCTTCAAATTAGTACCATCATACTTCTCAAATGAAGCGGGATCCGCAAATGGTATCGTATCAATGATGGGTGGTTTAGGAGGATTCTTCCCACCACTAGTAATCACATACGTAGCTAATTTAACAGGATCAAGTCATTTAGCATTTATTTTCTTAGCGGTATTTGGATGTATTGCATTATTTACCATGCGTCATTTATACCAAAAAGAATATGGCTCATTGAAAAACGGTTGATATGTAATACATGACATTCATTTAGTTAAATACAAAGCCTTAATATCATGCGCAATATTCGTAGCATGACATTAAGGCTTTAGTACTGTATGAAATTTATGAAATGCTAGACGGTTTAAGAAATTGGAATAGATGTTGATGAAGTAGTTTCATTGCTTGGTTTGATTTTAGGCAAGGTAATAGTTAATAACCCATTTTCAAAACTAGCAGTAATATGTTGCTTATCAACAGCTTCAAAATCAAATTGACGCATTAATGATTCGAAGTTACGCTCATCTAAAATGAGTTGTTCAGATTTGTGTTTTGCGCTTCTAGTAGCTTGAATAGTGAGCGTATTATTATTGAAATCGATACTAATATCTTCTTTATTTACACCTGCTAGTTCAGCTTCTAAGTAATATAATTCGTCTGTTTCATATATATTCGTTACAAATGAAGGTGTTGAAAAGTAATTAAATACTTGTTTACCTAAATCTTTAAATGTGTCACTTGGATTACCGTTAAAAAAGTTTTGATTCTCGAATTGATTGAAGTTCAATATCATCACTTCCATTATATAAATTTGTATTACAAAGCCATTATATGAGTAGTATTAAAAAAGATAAAGTAAAAGGGGAGGTAAAAAAGTTATAAATGGGTAGAATTGTGCCTGATAAGGAATCAGGGCAAAAGAACTGAGCATCGAGATTTATACAAGCAATAAAGATAATGAATAAACATAGCGATGCATACTTCTGCCCATCACCTTATGATAGGGAGTTACTTTCTGTCGGAATAGTCAAAATTTTTAGAAACAAAATTCCGCAAATTATTAATTATATCTGATGCTTCTCGTTCTGAAATGTTGAATTCATTAAAGACCTTAACAGAAATTTCAGCAAGAGGGCTTTTTATTGCTTTACCTTGTTCTGTTAGAGAAATTTGTAGGTTTCTTTCATCTTTCTCTTCACGTGTTCGAACAACGTAATCTTTCTTTTCTAATTTCTTTAGTAATGGTGTCAGTGTTCCAGAATCTAAGAATACACGTTCACCTAATTTTTTGATGTTAAGTTTTTCATCATTTTCAATCGCCATTAAAACAATGTAACCAGTATAGGTTAAATCATATTCCTTAAGATAGTTTGTGTATTTTTTAATTATTTCTTTTGAAGAAACATAAAATAAAAAACACAACTGTTTGCTAAGATAGCTGTTTTCTACATACATCCAATCACTCCTTGTTAAAATAAACAATATTATGAAGTGTAATAGTTGTCAAGTACTGATTTCATCGCAATTATTGAATTGTCTATAATTGAATTTAAATGTTAAATAATGCAAAACATATCGATATCTTAGTATTTTCATCGGTAATGACTGATATGACTGATTTTTTAAATTGAAAAAAATGTAATTGTATCATCCTTAATTGTTAAAAGTAGTCAATTATTTTGATAGATAGTAAAATGAAATTTGTTATTAAATTTTTTAAAAGCATCGTGTATGTAATTCGATTTCTATAATAATATTGAGAATAAAAAAATTTGTTACAATCTGGTAAAAACTCTTTATTAAATAAATTGATTCGTTCATACTGAATAGATAAGCAAAAAGGAGTTACATAATGAAGAAGAAAAAAAACGCGATTAAAGTTATCATTATATTATTTATTTCATTAATTGTTGCAGTAGCATTTTTCTTTGGTCTGAAAACATATCAAGGCCATAAGAATATTCAACTAATTGACAGTTACTTGGAAGAGAAAAATCTAAAAGATAAAATTAAATCAGAAAAAACAGAGTATAGTGCTAAAAAAGGTCTCTTCTATAAGGAAGTTACGTTTAAAGATGAACCTGGTGTAACTTATGTTGTGCAACCAATCAGTACTAATAAAGGATTATTTGTTGAAGGCTTTGATACAGAGACTAAGAAAAGTTTGAAAACTGCAAAGCATAAATATTTTAATCAAAATTATAAACCATCAAAATAGTGTGACGTATAACTGGTGAAACAGTTTAGTGCCTTCAATTTTAATTATTTGAGGTAAACAGTTTTTGTATGGAAATTAGTGATTTTTGACATCTATAAAAGATAAATATTTTAATTTTTTATAGATAATTATCAATTTTCTGATATAATTGAGTGATGTCAGATGAAGGGGAGTTTGTACTATGGCTCTATTCAAGAGAAAAATTAGCCTACCTATGCAAGTTGTTATTGCATTAGTGTTAGGTGTTGTCGTAGGACTTTTATTATATGGACAAGAAAACGTAGCAAATTACATTAAACCATTTGGTGACGTATTTTTAAATTTAATTAAAATGATCGTTATACCAGTTGTATTTTGCTCACTAGCGCTTTCTATTTCGAACGTTGGGGAATCGAAAACTGTAGGGCGTTATGGCTGGAAAACAATTTTATACTTTGAAATTATTACAACAATCGCAATAGGTTTAGGGATTATCTTCGGTAACCTATTTAAACCAGGTGCTGGATTAGACCCAACGAAATTACCTAAAGGTGATATTTCTAAATATCAATCAACTGCACATGCAGCAGAACAATCTACATATGGAAATCATTTTATTGATACCATTGTACATATTATTCCGACAAACTTTTTTGAAGCTTTAAATAAGGGTGAATTATTACCTATTATCTTCTTCGCAGTATTCTTTGGATTAGGATTAGCTGCAGTAGGTAAAAAAGCAGAACCAGTTAAAGAATTTTTAAGCGGATCGCTTGAAGCTGTGTTCTGGATGATTAATAAAATTTTAAAATTAGCACCACTTGGAGTGTTTGCATTCATTTGTACTACAATTATTACATTTGGTGCATCCGCATTATTACCACTATTAAAATTAGTATTAGTTGTTGTCTTTGCAATGGTGTTCTTTGTATTCGCTATACTAGGACTAGTTGCATGGATGTGTGGTATTAATATCATGAATATTATTAGAATCTTGAAAAGTGAATTGCTTTTAGCATTTTCTACATCAAGTTCGGAAGCTGTACTTCCTGTAATGATGAAGAAAATGGAAAACTTCGGTTCTCCAAAAGAAATTACTTCTTTTGTTATACCAATTGGTTATACGTTTAACTTAGACGGATCAGCACTTTATCAATCTATTGCAGCATTATTCGTTGCACAGATGTATGGAATGCACTTAACATTATCAGAGCAAATTGTGTTGATGTTAACATTAATGATTACGTCTAAAGGTATGGCGGCAGTACCAGGAACTTCAATTGTTGTTTTATTAACAACATTAGGTGCCATGGGCTTACCGGCACAAGGTTTAGCATTAATTATTGGTGTTGACCGTATCTTAGATATGGTACGTACATGTGTAAACGTTATTGGTAACGCATTATCAACAATCGTTATAGCTAAATGGGAAAACGTATATGACAAAGCAAAAGGTCAAGAATATTTAAAATCAATTTAAAAAATACTATCTGACATTTAAAGCCCCTTACAACCTCTGGTTGTTAGGGGCTTTTATGCATGCGCAAAGCGCAGGCGAACCGAAACAAAGGGGCCTTTAGTTGTTAGGGGCTTTTATGCATGCGCAAAGCGCAGGCGAACAATAAACGAAGGGATCTTTAGTTGTTAGGGGCTTTTATGCATGCGCAAAGCGCAGGCGAACCGAAACGAAGGGATCTTTAGTTATTAGGGGCTTTTATGCATGCGCAAAGCGCAGGCGAACCGAAAATAGACTGACACAGTAATTCTTAAAAAGCAGCAGTAAGATAATTTTCAATTAGAAAACATCTTACTGCTGCTTTTAATATCTTATATATTACTTAAAATTAAAGCTTAATTAGTGTTTCATGTGCATTTTGCCCATGTCATGAATTTTCATCATTAAACCATGTGGTACATCGTCATGATCAACTTTTTTTACTTTAACAATTTTATCAGAATCTGCTAATTTATAAACAATTACAAAATCACCTTTTTTAACTGAAACGTCTGCATCTGAAGGTAATTTAACGTTCTTCTCAATGCTTTCATCTTTTTCACTAATCATTTTTTCAATTGTAGCATTGTCTTTCATAATTCCATAATATGTATCTTTCTTTCCACCAGTCATCATCATGATTACTAGTACAATACATACAATCAACATGATGGCAATTAAACTAATACCAAGACCAAAACCTTTTTTATTTTTCACGGTTCATCAATCTCCTTAAATGTAGTTAATTCTGTTATATCTTAAAGTACAACAGTTTGCAAATGCAGTATTTATATTACATAAAATTAATTTAAAAAGACACACCTTAATCACAATAAATGTGAATAAAATGTGTCTAAAATGTTGTTGTATAATAAAAATATAGTTAAAAGTATTAAACGCTATCAAAAGCGAAATATATATAAATAGGATACTGTTGAAATTTATAGCTAACATGTTCAATTGCTGGCTAATTTTTAAAACTAAAAAACTTACATATTATAAATTAATTTTAATAGGTGTATCTAATGATTTATCATTCATTAGCTTAATGGATTGCGGAACTACTCTTAAAACACATAACTCTGGGTCTTCTTTTGAACTGAAAAAGCTTTTGTCTTGTGTTTCCCATAGCCAATCAATCACTTCTTGTTCTGTAACGATTTCGATTGTCGCTTCCATCTCAACGAAACTACGATTAGTTGTGTCGTTATAGCCTAACAAAACATATGCTGCTGGATTATCTTTAATTTCTTTGACCTTAGCAGAATGGATATTCGTTTTAGTATATAAAGTAAGACCATCATTATAAAAGACCATATATCTACTATTAGGTTTGTTATTATATGCAGTTGATAATACACCAACTTTTGACGTTGCTAACACGTTTTCAATTGCTTGAATTGCTTGTGAGTTACTCATCCTATATCATCTCCTTATGATATAAATAGCCTTTAACGTAAGAAACTAAACACAAGAGGACTGTTAGTATTTAGCTTGGTTTAAAGCAAATATATTTAACCTCGTCGTGATTTAACTTGAGTTCAAATGTACGACCAGTTTCTTCTTGAACTGCAAGCTCCGTTTTAGGGTAATTCGTTTTGTCTAATTCATCTAGAATTTCTTTTTCTATATAGACAAGTTGATCGCTTATTGGAAGCAAATGTTGAATTGAACCATGTTCATGATTCAAAGTTTTAATAATCATCAAAGAATCTTGAGGTAATTCATTATGGAAAATGAAGTCTTGTTTTACGTCTGACATATATCGGTCATTAATTTTATTGAATAATAAGAAATGGTAATTATTATCTTTACGACTCAATACATAATTATTTGTAATTTCAATGTCTTCATTAACAAAAGGTCTAAACATTTTATATAAATGCATTAATGGTAGGGGGCTACCATATTTGTTGTACAAGGAAATATAATTTGAATGGTCATCTAATAATTGATAGCTAATGCCACCGCCATATCGTAATAATGCGATTAAGTGATACACTATGTCAGATAATTGAATTGGATTCTTACCATCATTAGTATATTTAAATCCGCTTACAGACAGGTTATTATATACGAATTGTGTTGATGATATACCTGAATCTAAAATGAATTTCTTATACTGTTCAAAATGAGTGTCAGTTTGATGATAGTGTTGGTTTTTAGTGATAAGATGTGTTGCAGTTTTTGAATTTTCAATATCAATAAAGTAATAATGGAATTTAAGACGCTGCATGACATCATAAACTTGTTCCACGGTTGAATAAGTTTCTAAAAAGCCATCGACTGTCACACTATATTTAATTTCTTTATTTTTGTTTTTAATTTTAAGATGACATAAATGAATTTCATCTGCTGTCATAGAATTAGAGCAAAATACGAGCATAAATTTAACTAATTTCTTGCTTGTCTTATAGTCTTGATTACCTTGTAAAAATGTTAGTATTAATTGCTTCATCGTTTCGAATTGTTGTGTTGATTTAATAGCGATTGCTAAACCTATATTTTTTTCGAAAAGCTTTTCAAAACATCTATTTAACAGGTTGTAATTCGTTTGGCTAATCTCAATATCGTGAATATCGTCAATGAAAACGACAGGTTTTGGTAAGTGCTCAAAGTTAATATCGTAATATTCATTGAAAATAAATTGAAATAGTTCATTGAAATTACTAAATCGAACAAATACTTTGGCACGCTGACTTCGATCTTTCGGATTAAAATCATCTATATGAATATCTGTTGTATTTGTAGCCAGTTGAGCTGTTAAATCAATTGTTGAAATTAACTCAGTGAATTGTGATACGTTATCTTGTTGGAAGTGTATTTGTGGTGGTTCAGTAATCTTGGAAACGAGTGAACGGAACTGTTTAGGACTAAAATGCAAGTAATTCTTAAATTGATTTGCAAAATTTGTATGACTGTTAAAACCGGCCAATTCAGAAACAGTTGTAATAGAATGTTTTGTAGAAAGTAATAAATTGATGGCGTTAACAAGTTTAATACTTGTAAAATAATCTTTAAAATTCATACTCAAATATCGAACAAAAAGATTAGAACAATATGATTCAGAGATGTTGCAATGCATCGCTATATCTTTTAAAGACAAGTGCGCATCAATATTGTCATGAATATAGTTTACACAGTCTATAAACACCGGATTGCTTAAAGCAATATTTGGTAAATATTCATGATCTATTCTTATAAAAGCTTCTTTAAGTAAAGTGTCTATAATACTTTGACCTATATTTTTCCCCATTAAAGAAGAACTTGTTGGTGTACTGATTAAATCGGCAATTAATGACTTAATATAATTACTTGATTGTAATAAATGACGATCTAAATAACCATTAAAGAAATCATCATCTTGTTGATAAAAATAAAAAACGGGTATCATTAATTCGATTATATTTTCGCCGTGGTTAATATTATAAATATCACCATGGTTAATTAAGATAATATAATTACTTACGTCTTTGGTTTCACCATTAATCGTAATATTGAGTTTACTTGTAAGTGAAAATAGCACCATAATATTATTAATATTACGACTTGGTATTGTCGATAATGTATGATGTATTTTAAGTTGGCATGTCATATTTCTCTCTCCTGCCTAATATATATTGAAATCTATCATTTAAATGTAAAACATGGAAATTTTTAAAATCATGGATAGTATACCTATTATAGTTGAATATTTTTGAAAAGGTAATAGTGAAAAATAAAAGAAATTAATGAAAACTCCTAGGAAAACGCTTGTTTTTATGCATTGTGCACAATATAAAAGTAAAATTAGAAAGATAGTAAGCAAAATTTGGAAATTTTCGATAGAGTCTAATTAAATTATTTGGTGCATAATTAATATAGATTTCAAACCTATGTATTTCAAAAAACAATACATAGCCATTTTGAACTAACTTGCTAATCTTTTATTGATATTCAACTATGTTATAAAAAAAGCAAATTGACCAAAATGGAAGTTTGAATCAAAAAACATTAAATGTACCCATGACTTAAATTTTATCGCCATTATTTAAGTTTGGACATACACTTTTGTCATCAAACGCTGAAAATTAGTACGATTGAAATCACTTCTTGTTATAAAAATTCTTAGTAGCCCTGTTACAAAATATTCGCTACAAATTATTCAAATCAACAACAATAACCATCAACTAAGAAATTTTAAACAATCTACTAAAAAATAAAGCGTTTAAAAGTTCTGTTTAGAAAACATCAAGATAAGTATAAACATCTAGAAAAGTGAACATCTAAGAAAATCCATCTAGTTATTGCCGTAACAATTAGAATAATCATTTGAAAAAGTGCATTAGACAACGAAATTCACCATCAAGATAATGAAGCAACAAGAAACAGCACACATCAATGAATTAACACCTTAGATTCATCATGAGAAAATGCATGGCACAACTAGATTTACCATCAAGATAATTCTTAAGCAGCGAAGAATTAACATCTAGAAATGCATAAACATCTTAGATTTTACATCAAGAGATGCGATAACTATAAACAACTAGAAACGTCACCAAGATAGTGCAACAACAAAGAATCAGCATCTTGAAATCGCACTAACATCTAAGAATCAACATCAAGTATTATATTAACATCATAGATAACTTCATCAAGACAGGCATCCACATCTAAGAAACTCATCTAGAATAGCTAACACCTAACATCAAAGAATATTCATCAAGAACAGTATCTAACAGAACTTTTTGACTATATATGAATTAATTATGTTACTAGCTAAATCATCTATTATTAACTTTCACACTCAATTTCTACATCTAATATCAATTTATTAACAATAGAATTAGCAGCAACAAGATATTACTTAAAATTACTCCCCCGAATTTAAAATATAAACAATGTAATAATTAAGGGTATAAATTGATTTATGCTGTAACTAATTAAATGTGTATGGTATCTTCTAACATCAAGAAACGCATTTTAATATAGATATGTACATTTAAACCTTGAGAGATAGATTATAGTAAACTTTAGTACAAAGTATGAATTGCTGAACTCCAATGACTACTATTTGTCCGTTACAACTAAAGTTTCAATCTATCTCTTTCTTTTTGTGTTTAAAACACGACTTTGTAGTAAATATTGAACATCATATTTATTAGCAAGTTCTGCTAAAAAATCTAATAAAGTTTGGGTGTCGATTTTACCATTAATAAAATCAGCTTTAAGTAATTTTGATTGTTGTCTTTCTTCTTCATTCGCACATTTTTTTAAATATCCCCACATATGATCAAAAGCATTACATACACTTCCTATACTCGGTTCAATTAATAAAGCATCATCAATCATTTGTTGGACTTGATGAAGTGATAAATCGGTTTTTAAAGCATTCCTTATCATTTGGTAAGACTGTTGACTGTGTAACAATACATGATATTTTTCCTCACGCCAAAGCTGTTCGATATGGCCACGTTCTTTCATAAAATTACCTCCGATAATTAATGTTAATATACATGCATGTAGTATAGCAATAAAAATGAATGCGCTATCAAAAGTGATGTAAGTGTTTATATAAAATGATAATAGAGTGTTGCAAATATTTTTGGAACCGGTTACAATAAAGTGGAATAAATGGAACCGGTTCTAATTAGGAGGCTAAATATATGAATTATAAGCAATCCGCAGAAGATATTTTGAACGCGATAGGCGGAGAAGAGAATTTAGATGCAATGGCGCATTGTGCAACGAGACTACGATTAGTTTTAAATGACGAAAGTTTAGTAAATGAAGAGGCGCTAAACAATATGGATATAGTTAAAGGGACATTTTCTACTGGGGGACAATACCAAATTATTATTGGGTCTGGTACAGTCAATAAAGTATTTAGTGAACTGGAAAAATTAACTGGAAAAGAAGCATCGACCACTTCGGAAGTCAAAGCACAATCTGCTAAAAATATGAATCCGTTACAGCGATTTGTAAAAATGCTGTCAGATATCTTTGTTCCGATTATACCAGCCATCGTTGCTGGTGGATTATTAATGGGGTTAAATAACATTTTGACTGCGAAAGATTTATTCTTTTCAGGTAAATCATTGATAGATGTATATAGTCAATTTGCTGGATTAGCTGAAATGATAAATGTTTTTGCGAATGCACCATTTACATTATTACCAATTTTAATTGGATTTAGTGCAGCAAAACGTTTTGGTGGCAATCCGTTTTTAGGTGCTGCATTAGGTATGATATTGGTTCATCCATCGCTAATGAGCGCATACGATTTCCCAAAAGCAGTTGAAGCAGGTAAGGCTATTCCATATTGGGATGTATTTGGTTTGCATATTAATCAAGTAGGTTATCAAGGACAAGTGTTACCTATGCTTGTAGCAGCTTATATCTTAGCCTCAATTGAAAAAGGGTTACGCAAAGTTATTCCAACGGTGTTAGATAATTTGTTAACACCATTGTTATCTATTTTTATAACAGCATTTCTAACATTTTCATTTGTAGGTCCAATCACTCGACAATTAGGTTACTGGTTATCAGATGGTTTAACATGGCTTTATGAATTTGGTGGTGCAATTGGTGGATTAATATTCGGATTATTGTATGCTCCGATTGTTATTACAGGTATGCATCATAGCTTTATAGCTGTAGAAACGACATTAATTGCAGATGCCACTAAAACGGGTGGATCATTTATATTCCCGATTGCGACAATGTCTAATGTTGCACAAGGTGGTGCAGCAATTGCAGCGTTCTTTATTATTAAACAAAATAAGAAGTTAAAAGGTGTGGCATCTGCCGCAGGTATTTCAGCATTACTTGGTATTACAGAACCGGCTATGTTTGGTGTTAACTTAAAACTAAGATATCCATTTATTGGTGCTATCGTTGGATCAGGTATTGGTTCAGCATATATTGCTTTCTTCAAGGTTAAAGCAATCGCATTAGGAACTGCTGGATTGCCAGGATTTATTTCAATCAATCCAGTACATGCAGGATGGTTACACTACTTTGTTGGTATGACAATATCATTCATCGTTGCTATAACAGTTACTTTAATTTTATCGAAAAGAAAAGCAAATAAAGAAGTTGTAGAATAAAAAAAGAGGTATGACAGTAATCAAAGTATCAGTCATTGCAAATGCAATAGGATGAAACTTTAAGCTGTCATACCTTTTAATTTAGTTATAATTTCTGTTTTCGCCATAAGAAAATACTAACAATTACGACAAGAATTAATGAAATACCTACCACAATAATCCAAGATATATAACTATGGTCATCAATTGGCAACGGCACATTCATACCGAAGAAACTAAATACGAGCGTTGGTAACGTTAATAGTACCGTGAAAAGTGTTAATGTCTTCATAATCGTATTCATATCATTAGATAATAAGGAAGCGTATGATGTTGTGATACTTTCTAAGATACGTTGATGTAATTCTGTTGTTTCGATGGCTTGGTTATTTTCAATGATTAAATCTTCTAGTAATTCTTCATCTTCTTCAAAACGTTTAATTGCAGGTAAACGGAATAACTTTTTAATAATTGTATCGTTACCTTTTAAGGCAGCTAAAAAGTATACTAAACTTTTTTCAACTTCCATTAATTTGAAAAGTTGTTTGTTAGTAATGTTATTTTTTAGTTCTTTCTCAATACGAATTCTACTTTTATTAAGTAATCGTAAGTTACGATTATAATGGTCGGCAATAGTAGTTAAAATTTCTAATGCAAATCTGCTGTGAAATTTTAAATTAATATCACGCTTAGGTAAATTTTCTAAAAATTCATTTTCAGCGTCACAAACTGTTACGATAATGCCGTTGCCAATAATAATGCCTAATGGAATCGTTACAAAAGATAGAACGCTACGATTAGTTGAATTGACGATAGGTAAATCAATAATGATTAATGAGTAACCAGTATCTTCGTCATATTCAATACGGGAACTTTCTTCTGAGTCCAAAGGGTCACGTATAAAGTCTTCAGGTATATTATATTGTTCCATAAGATTTTCAATTTCTTCTCGGTCTGGTTCTACTACATTAATCCATGACGCTGTATGATCTAATGGTGTTTTTATAATATGTTTATCTATATCTTCAGAATGTCTGAATGAAGTAATCATGATATATAGTTCCTTTCTAAAGGATTTAGGAAAAGCGCGTATTACTTAAGTTAGTGAATCAAGGTTTGATTTATGCAAACGGTTTTCTGCCATTATTCTTAATGGACCATTAAAAACAATATTATGCACATGTTTAGCTAATTCATCAACTGAAATGGGCTGTTTGTCCATTACCCAGTATTTAATAATTGAAATTGTTGCTCCGGAAACGTAACTGTAAAAATACATCTCTGGAATGCCTCCGATAGAATGATTGATACTAATATAACGTTGCATATTATTTTTAATATGTTCGTTGATTTTCAATTCTAATTGACTCGTGCGTTCCAATTGTAAAATAGTATGATAAAACTCTAAATTATCATGAATATGCTGGAAAATATTTTTGAGTATATTATTTACAAAAGTATTCGCAATGTCTTCAATTGAAGAACCGCGTAACAAATCAAATTGAGTATATGTCGTTAGTTCTGAAATATACTCATCTTCCATATCTGCGAGTAACATATATTTATCCTCGTAATGTAAGTAAAATGTCCCTCTATTGATATCAGCGCGTGTTGTTATGTCGCGAATGGTAATCTTTTCTAAATCTTTTTCTTGTAGTAATTTAGTGAACGCTTGTTTAATGGAGGACTTTGTCTTTCTAATTCGCCTATCTTCTTTCAAAAATAAATCAACCTCCTTGTGTTATTGAACAATGTGGGTGTATATGTCTATTAATAAACGTATTGATGAACATTGTGTATTGTTTATTCCCACTTACATATTATAATAGACAACATGCGAAATATTCAACACATTGTCTAATAAGGAGGTAATTAATAAAATGAATATATTTAAAAATAAATTATTATGGATTGCACCAATAGCAACTATGATTATCTTGGTAATTTTTTCTTTAGCTTTTTATCCTGCATATAATCCTAAACCAAAAGATTTACCAATTGGTATATTAAATGAGGATAAAGGTACAACGATTCAAGATAAAAATGTTAACATTGGTAAAAAATTAGAGGATAAATTATTAGATAGTGATTCTAATAAAATTAAATGGGTTAAGGTTGATAGTGAAAAAGATCTTGAAAAAGATTTGAAAGATCAAAAAATCTTTGGAGTAGCTATTATTGATAAAGACTTTTCAAAAGATGCTATGAGTAAAACACAAAAAGTAGTTATGGATAGTAAAAAAGAAGAAATGCAACAAAAAGTTGCTTCAGGTGAAATTCCGCCACAAGTAGTTCAACAAATGAAACAAAAAATGGGGAATCAACAAGTAGAGGTTAAGCAGGCTAAATTTAAAACGATTGTAAGTGAAGGATCAAGCTTACAAGGTTCACAAATTGCATCAGCTGTGTTAACTGGTATGGGTGATAATATTAATGCTCAAATTACGAAGCAAAGTTTGGAAACATTAACGAGTCAAAATGTTAAAGTCAATGCCGCGGACATCAATGGTTTGACGAATCCAGTAAAAGTGGATAATGAAAAACTTAATAAAGTTAAAGATCACCAAGCAGGTGGTAATGCACCATTCCTAATGTTTATGCCAATTTGGATAGGTTCAATCGTAACGTCTATCTTATTGTTCTTTGCATTTAGAACTAGTAACAATATCGTCGTGCAACATCGTATCATTGCTTCAATTGGACAAATGATATTTGCAGTTGTTGCAGCATTTGCAGGTAGCTTCGTTTATATTTATTTCATGCAAGGCGTTCAAGGATTTGATTTTGACCATCCAAATCGTATCGCGATTTTTGTAGCACTTGCGATTCTTGGTTTCGTGGGCCTTATTTTAGGTGTTATGGTATGGCTAGGTATGAAGTCAATTCCAATTTTCTTCATTTTAATGTTCTTTAGTATGCAACTTGTAACGTTACCTAAACAAATGTTGCCTGAAAGTTATCAAAAATATGTATATGATTGGAATCCATTCACACACTATGCAACAAGTGTAAGAGAACTATTATACTTGAATCATCATATTGAATTAAATAGTACAATGTGGATGTTTATAGGGTTTATGATTTTTGGCGCTGTATCAAGTTTAGTTTCAGCTATTGTTAGAAAACATAGCACAAAACGTACTGAAGTGCCGTCATAATTTAATAAATAGGAATATAGCTATACAAGACGTTTGTAGCGAGCGTCATGGTATAGCTATTTTATTTGTATAGCACTTGATGTAAAGTTATTTTAGCTGTCATACTATGTGCTAAACCAAATTCAGTTGTGTCATATCTTCGCTTTTTTGTCACTGTTATAATAGGTATAATCGGATATAATGAAAAGGTGAGGGAGGATTCAAAATGCGTAGGTTATTATATTCATTTCTTTTTTATATGATCATAGGTTTATTTAGTGGCTTTTTCTATAGAGAGCTAACAAAAGCATATGATTTTACTGGTACAACACAATTATCACTTGTACACACACATACACTTATTTTAGGTATGTTTATGTTTTTAATATTATTACCATTGGAGAAGTTATTTAAATTATCAAGTTACTACTTATTTAACTGGTTCTTCTATGTATATAACATAGGTGTTATCGTTACTATAGGTATGATGGTGACAAAAGGATTCTTCCAAGTCACTGGTAAATCATACTCCCCAGAAGCATTTGCAGGCTTTGCAGGTATTGGGCACACAGGTATGCTTGCAGGTTTATTGTTGCTATTTTTCCTTTTAAGACAAGCAATTCTTAAAGAACCACGTGATGAGTCTTTTAAAAAATAATATAACTAGAACTAAAAAATATACACATCTTTCAAAGGAACATTGTTGTTTCGTACTTTGAAAGGTGTGTTTTTATATTGTGATGGGATAGTTATTGATAATTCATGGCTAACTATGCGATTTATTTTAACAATATAAATATTAATAGTATAATGTCTTTAAATGATAATAATTATCAATTTGAGCGCGTTAATGAAAGAAATGAATATAGAGAGTCATAGGAGGCACATAATGAAAGACGTTACAATCATTGGTGGCGGTCCGTCTGGTTTGTATGCAAGCTTTTATGCTGGATTGCGAGATATGTCTGTAAGATTGATAGATGTTCAATCTGAATTAGGGGGTAAGATGAGAATTTACCCTGAAAAAATTATTTGGGATATTGGCGGCATTGCGCCAAAACCTTGTCATGAAATTTTAAAAGATACAATTAAGCAAGGATTATATTTTAAACCGGAAGTTCATTTGAATGAACGTGTGGTAGATATTAGGAAAAAGGCAGAACGTCATTTCGAAGTTGAAACAGAAGCGGGAGAAATATATACATCGAAAGCAGTTATCATTGCTATTGGTGCGGGTATTATTAATCCAAAACAATTAGATGTTAAAGGTGTAGAGAGATATCAATTAACAAATTTACATTATGTTGTACAAAGTTACAGACGTTTCAAAGATAAAGATGTATTAATATCAGGTGGAGGAAATACAGCATTAGATTGGGCGCATGATATTGCCAAGATTGCTAAAAGCGTGACAGTTGTTTATCGAAAAGAAGATGTAAGTGGTTATGAAGCGATGAAAACGCTGGTGACAGATTTAAATGTGAAACTATGCCCGAAAACACGTATTAAATACTTGGTCGGCAATGATGATGAAACGCATATAAGTGAAGTTGTTTTGGAACATGTTGAAAGTGGTGATACGCATACAGTTAAATTTGACGATGTCATTATTAGTCATGGTTTTGATCGTTGTAATACATTATTGAGTGAAACATCTTCAAAGCTAGATATGCATGATGAATGTCGTGTTAAAGGATTTGGAAATACGACAACAAGTATACCTGGTATCTATGCGTGTGGAGATATTGTTTATCATGATGCAAAATCACATCTAATTGCAAGTGCATTTAGTGATGGTGCAAATGCAGCGAACCTTGCTAAAACATATATCCAACCAGATGCGAATGCAGAGGGTTATGTTTCAAGTCATCATGAAGTGTTTAAAGAAGCGAATAAGACTATTGTAAATAAACATTTATACTAGGTTGATATATTGTGTGATGAAAAGTGGGGTAAATAATGGTTAAAGTGACATATGATATTCCGACTTGCGAGGATTATTGCGCATTAAGGATTAATGCAGGTATGAGTCCAAAGACGCGCGAAGCAGCTGAAAAAGGATTACCTAATGCCTTATTTACAGTAACCTTGTATGATAAAGATCGGTTAATTGGTATGGGTAGAGTGATTGGCGATGGAGGAACTGTTTTTCAAATTGTTGATATTGCAGTTTTGAAAAGTTACCAAGGTCAAGGTTACGGCAGTCAAATTATGGAACATATTATGAAGTATATTAAAAATGTATCTGTCGAAAGTGCATACGTTAGTCTGATCGCAGACTACCCAGCGGATAAATTATATGCAAAATTTGGATTTATGCCTACCGAACCAGATTCAGGCGGTATGTATATCAAATACTAAATTAAAAAAGACATCTCGCATAACGGGATGTCTTTTTCATGAATACTATTTATCTACACCGAAATCGATAACAATGCGGCCTTTATTTTCATGTTTAATTACTTTGTTAAGTTGTTCTGGAAGTTCATCAAATGTAATAACTTGCTTGATCTCATGTAAATTTTCAGGCTTTAAATCTTTTGCGAGACGACGCCAAACGCGCTGTCTTAATTTCATAGCAGTAAATACTGAGTCAATTCCTGAAATGTTTACACCTCTTAAAATATGAGGGAATACAGAATTAGTATAAGTATTACCGGCAGTCATACCAATAACTGCAATTGATCCACTATGATTTAAACGTTTTGTAACATAATTAATACCTTCGCCACCAACAGGGTCTACACAAGCTTGCCAAGTTGATGATGCGAGTGGCTTTTTATGATCATCTTCAACAGGAAGTCGATCGATAACTTCTTTGGCACCAAGTTCAAGTAATTGATCGCTAACATCTTGTTTACCTGTACTTGCGATAACTTTATAACCAAGTTCATTAAGCATGAGTACTGCTAAAGTACCGACACCACCTGAAGCACCGCGAACGAGTACAGGACCATCTTCAATATTCATTCCAACTTTTTCAAGTCTTTCAATTGCTAAACCGGCAGTATAACCAGCTGTGCCATATATCATTGATTCTTCTAATGTTAAAGTATCAGGAAGCTTGATAATCCATTCTGATTTTACACGCGCATATTCACTAAAACCGCCATAATGGCTAACACCTAGGTCATAACTCGTTACAATTACTTGTTCTCCTTTTTCAAAGCCTGGTGCTTCGGATTCAACAATTGTACCAGCTAAATCTATTCCTGGAATCATAGGATACGATTTTACGACTGCATTATGATCTTGAGTCGCTAAAGCATCTTTATAATTTATACCAGAGTAATGTACTTTAATCAGCACATCTCCTTTAGGTAAATCAGTAGGCGATAATTGTTTGAAAGTTGGTGTCACTTTACCGCTCTCATCTTTATCAATTACAAACGCTTTAAATGTTTCTATCACAACGATACATCCTCTCTTTTTCTCTTTTGAAAATACGGCCATTTTACTGGAATAAATGTATCATTTATTGATGTTACACACAATCAATAAAATTTGTAATTGATTTGTGTTAATGTATTTTTAAATAGTTTTGGCTGAAAAATAACATAAGTAATATTTTGATTCGATCACTGTTTATTGGAGGATTTATATGGCTGGTATAATCAAAGAAATTTCAAAACAAGATGCTAGTGAATTAGTTGAATTAGCAACTAGAACATTTTATGACACGTTTGGTTCTTACTATGATGACAAAGATTTTGATCAATTTTTTAAAGACAATTATACTGTAGAAAAATTTACACAAGAGATTAACCATGTAGATTCATTTCATTATTTTTATCAAGAAGATGGTGCGAATGTTGGTTATATAAAGATGAATATTAATAGTGCTCAAACTGAAGAAATGGGGGAGACCTATTTAGAAGTGCAGCGCATATATTTTTTGAAAGACTTTCAAGGTGGCGGAAGAGGTTCACAATTGATAGAATTGGCCGAAAAAATTGCACAAGAACATAATAAACATAAAATTTGGCTAGGAGTTTGGGAGCATAATCCTCGTGCTCAAGCATTTTATAAACGTCATGGATTTAAAGTGGTTGGTGAACATCATTTTCAAACAGGTGATGTAACGGATACAGATTTAATTATGGAAAAAGAGTTATAATGATTGTTTTTGCAGCAGATAAAATGAAATCATAGTAATAAATATTGTGTATACCTTGAAATGCTAAATGCGTAATGAATTGTTAAAGTAAAATAATTAAATTTATAGAAAACATAAAATTCACAAAAATTAAATAATAATGAACAAAAATTAGGGTATAATAAAAAGAACCTTAGATTGTAGTTATGGGTATTGTGATAATTCAAATCATATTAATGTTGACGTCTTTGGTAACAGGCCATGAAATGATACACATGGTAGATATGTATTTCAAGCTTATTCAATGAATATCGAATTATAGGAGGAGATATGTATGAAAAGATTAGTTACAGGGTTACTAGCATTATCATTATTTTTAGCTGCATGTGGTCAAGATAGTGACCAACAAAAAGACAGTAATAAAGAAAAAGATGATAAAGCGAAAACTGAACAACAAGATAAAAAAACAAATGATTCATCTAAAGATAAGAAAGATAATAAAGATGATAGTAAAGACGTAAACAAAGATAATAAAGATAATAGTGCAAACGATAACCAGCAACAATCTAATTCAAATGCAACAAACAATGACCAAAACCAAACAAATAATAACCAATCAAGTAATAATCAAGCGAATAATAATCAAAAATCAAGTTACGTTGCACCATATTATGGACAAAATGCCGCGCCGGTTGCACGTCAAATTTATCCGTTTAATGGAAATAAAACTCAAGCTTTACAGCAATTGCCAAATTTCCAAACAGCTTTAAATGCGGCTAATAATGAAGCAAATAAATTTGGTAGTAATAATAAAGTGTATAATGATTATTCTATTGAAGAACATAATGGCAACTATAAGTATGTGTTTAGTTTTAAAGACCCAAATGCAAATGGAAAATATTCAATTGTAACGGTTGATTATACTGGACAAGCAATGGTTACTGATCCAAACTACCAACAATAATGTTAATGTAATTTTGATGCAAGTTAAAAAAATAAAACGGTAAACTCTATAATATGAATTAGGGTTTACCGTTTTTTTGCGTATTTTAAAGTATAATGGTTTACGTTTTATAGTACTTTTAAATCTCATTCACAGCCACTGAGGAATTTAAACACTATTGATTAGATGTCATCTTAGACAATATAAGTTGTGAAATAGATTCTAATGGTTGTTCTTTATGTTGTATTTGTGGATATTTAATCACTGGTATTGCCTGGGAAATTAAATTATTAATTAATAATTGTCGGTCTGTATACCAAATTTTTGATAGATGACGCCAAATATCTTCGTTAACACCTTGAGACTCAATATATTGACTGTGATTTGGAGTGTATAATGCTACTGTTTTGTCTATAGCCATCGCATCAAATATTATATTTGAGTAATCAGTGATAACGACATCAGACATTAGAATTAAGTCTTGAGCACTAAGATACTTTGGTGCAACAAGCGCCTCTTCTGGTAATATCGTTTCATCAACACCCTGAACCACAACATGATAGGCTTTGAATAAAGCATCTGATAGTGGTAATTGTTGCGCACTCACTAATCCAATAGGTGCGTATAATAAAACTGGTTTTTGATCATTTATTTTAAACGATTTCTTATACTGTTGTTGAGTAGTACTTTCGTTACGCTTTTGTAGTAAATATTGGTGTTTAGGATTACCATAAGCCAATACATTTGCTTGGTGACTAGGAAAAGCCGTTTGATAAAAGTGGCTAATATCATCAGCAGAATGTATAACATAATCGAATTGCAACCAGCGATTATACCTTTTAGCACGATAAAAAGGTGTTTCTATATTTTTAATAGGTTCTTTACTATCTAAAAATAATTGCATTATTGGTGTGCCTTGATGTAATTGAATTAAAGTACCATTTGGTTGTAACGTTTCAGGTATATCATTTTCAACTAAAACTACGCGTGCGCTGTTAATTAATTCGTCAGCTTTTTCAGACTTAGGTGATATGAAATGTGGTCCGCGACGATCGTCAGTAACAAAATAACAGGCAGTCATTGGATTATGTTTAACGAAGTAAGTGAATAAATATTTTGAATTACCTATATATTGATGATGATCACCGATAAAAACGATGTGATCTTTTAAAACGTTTGGTTGCTTCGTATACAAGCCGAGGTTTTGTAATTGTTTGTTATCAGCACGTTGCTTTGCTATTTTATATAACCATTTAGGTAGCATAAACTTGGTAGAATACAACCAATTATCTGGTGAATTAAGTTGTTCTGAATCCTCAATAAAAAGGTTGCGAAAAGGTATAGGATGATGATCAATATAAGCCATTTTATTCAAATAAAACTGAGACATCATATCAAAATCTTCAATAGTTTTAATAGTTTCCCATATTGAAGCACTTGTTGCTAAAGGGGCTTTAAAATCAAAAACGACATGACCATCGATTGATAAATCACCTTTCAGAAGTGTCAATAAAGCTAAATCGAAAATCGTTTCTACAGAGTAATAATGTATTAAATCAAGAGTCTGTTGAATCGCATATATCAGGTTAGGATAATAATTATTGTTTTGAGCCCAATCGGCAATGTTGATCGATGATTGACCGAAATAGTGACAATCATTTTTGTATTGTCCATCAACAGTATAATCAACCACGATAGACTTAGGATATAATTGAACCGCATCTAACATAGATTGATAAATCATTATCTCATTGGCATATGGAACGACATGTGTATAACCTTCAGACTGAGCTTTCATTAATTGAGATTCAAACTTTTGCATATTAGAAACATTTATCTGTTTAATCATTGCTATAACTTCCATTTCTCATCGTAGTATCTTCCTTATTTTAGCACGGTCTTATGTAAAATTCATGAATAGTATAAGTTACTTCATTACATTAAGTACAATTCATTTTGATGAACAGATTTAAAATGAAAAATAAAACAATTAAATAGGAAAGTGATATTGTTAATAGTCTGAAAAAATGGTATATTTTAATTGTGAAAAAAATCACATTAATCTCACTGTTCTGTAAAATGTTATCGATAACAAAATGCTATAGCCAGAGCATGATTTTAATGAAGCAATTACACTACTACTTTATGGAAAGAAGAGTCAGCCTATGTTAGTAAATACGTTTAACCCATTTGATAATTTATTATTATCGTCTTTAATTGCAGCAATACCGATTGTACTGTTTTTACTTTGTTTAACTGTTTTTAAAATGAAAGGTATTTATGCAGCCATTACAACACTTGTTGTAACATTACTAATTGCAATACCATTTTTCAAATTGCCAGTTGGTATCGCTTCTGGTGCAGTAGTCGAAGGTTTCTTCCAAGGTATCATTCCGATTGGCTATATCGTTATGATGGCAGTATTGTTATACAAAATTACTGTTGAATCTGGACAATTTTTAACAATTCAAGATAGTATTACAAATATTTCACAAGACCAACGTATTCAAGTTTTACTTATTGGATTTGCATTCAACGCATTTTTAGAAGGTGCAGCAGGATTTGGTGTACCAATTGCAATTTGTGCACTTTTATTAACACAATTAGGATTTAATCCATTAAAAGCTGCGATGTTATGTTTAGTCGCAAATGCAGCGTCTGGTGCTTTTGGTGCGATTGGTATCCCTGTAGGTGTTGTAGAAACGTTGAAATTACCTGGAGATGTTTCAGTATTAGGTGTTTCTCAATCAGCAACTTTAACATTGGCAATCATAAATTTCATTATTCCATTCTTACTTATCTTTATTATTGATGGTTTTAGAGGTGTTAAAGAAACATTACCAGCAATTTTAGTAGTTTCAATCACTTATACACTTACTCAAGGATTATTAACTGTATTCAGTGGACCTGAATTAGCAGATATTATTCCGCCGTTGTTAACAATGTTAGCATTAGCAGTATTTTCTAAAAAATTCCAACCAAAACACATTTATCGTGTTAATAAAGATGAAGAAATTGAACCTGCAAAAGCACATTCTGCAAAAGCAGTATTACATGCATGGAGTCCGTTCATTGTATTAACAGTCATTGTAATGATTTGGAGTGCGCCATTCTTTAAAAACTTATTCTTACCAAATGGTGCTTTATCATCATTAGTATTTAAATTCAACTTACCTGGAACAGTCAGCGAAGTTACGCATAAACCATTAGTATTGACTTTAAATATTATTGGACAAACAGGTACAGCTATTTTATTAACTATTATTATTACAATTTTAATGTCTAAAAAGGTTAACTTTAAAGATGCAGGTAGATTATTCGGTGTTACATTTAAAGAATTATGGTTACCAGTTCTTACAATTTGTTTCATCTTAGCAATTTCTAAAATCACAACTTATGGTGGTTTAAGTGCAGCAATGGGTCAAGGTATTGCTAAAGCAGGTAATGTCTTCCCAGTTCTATCACCAATCTTAGGTTGGATAGGTGTGTTTATGACAGGATCAGTTGTAAATAACAACTCATTATTTGCACCAATTCAAGCTTCTGTTGCACAACAAATTGGAACAAGTGGTTCACTTCTTGTATCTGCTAATACAGTTGGTGGTGTAGCGGCAAAACTGATTTCACCACAATCAATTGCAATTGCAACTGCAGCAGTAAAACAAGTTGGTAAGGAATCAGAATTATTAAAAATGACATTGAAATACAGTGTATGTTTACTAATATTCATCTGTATTTGGACTTTCATCTTGTCATTACTATAAATAAACGTATTTCAAAATATAAATATACAGAGGGTGAGATGTTTTCTAACATCTCATCTTTTTTTAATGAATCATTAATGAAAGAAGTTTGACATTATAATAATGGTAGCGCTTTATGTTAAAATGAAGAGTGAGTAATCAGCAATCAAATTAAATTGGTTGATAGCTGTTAAGGTTTGTGGTTTTGTCTTTGTGCTATCGCACATAAAGTATATAATTAAAGTAGTTTCGTTATTATAAAATATTTATATACATAGTAGATAGTAATAGAGCATCACCATGGGAACCTGTTGAGACACTTATTGATTCAAAGTGGTATTAATATGTCGTATTTCTCGAACGTTCCATTATTCATTTTAAAAAGGGGGACTGTATTTGTTATGACAACACAACATAGCAAAACAGATGTCATCTTAATTGGTGGCGGTATTATGAGTGCAACATTAGGAACATTACTTAAAGAATTATCACCTGAGAAAAATATTAAAGTGTTTGAAAAATTAGCACAACCTGGCGAAGAGAGTTCAAATGTATGGAATAATGCCGGTACAGGGCATTCAGCACTTTGCGAGTTGAACTATACAAAAGAAGGTAAGGATGGCACAGTTGATTGTAGTAAAGCAATTAAGATAAACGAGCAGTACCAAATTTCAAAACAGTTTTGGGCATATTTAGTTAAAACAGGACAATTAGATAACCCAGATCGCTTTATTCAAGCGGTGCCACACATGAGTTTCGTCATTGGCGAAGATAATGTAGCTTTTATAAAAAGTCGTGTTGCAACGTTAAAGAAAAGTGTTTTATTCGAAAAAATGAAATTATCGCAAGATGAAGAAGAAATGAAATCTTGGGTACCGTTAATGATTGAAGGTCGTAAGTCTGATGAACCAATTGCTTTAACTTATGATGAAACTGGTACAGATGTTAATTTTGGTGCGTTAACTGCAAAGTTATTTAATAATTTAGAACAACGTGGTGTGGGAATTCAATATAAGCAGAATGTATTAGACATCAAAAAACAGAAATCTGGGGCATGGCTAGTTAAAGTTAAAGATTTAGAAACTAACGAAACGACAACATATGAATCTGATTTTGTATTTATTGGTGCTGGTGGTGCGAGTTTACCATTACTCCAAAAGACTGGAATTAAACAATCAAAACATATTGGTGGTTTCCCGGTAAGTGGATTATTCCTGCGCTGTACAAATCAAGAAGTGATTGATCGTCATCATGCTAAAGTGTACGGAAAAGCAGCAGTGGGTGCGCCACCAATGTCAGTGCCACACTTAGATACACGTTTTGTAGACGGCAAGCGTTCATTGTTATTTGGTCCATTTGCAGGTTTCTCACCTAAATTTTTAAAAACAGGTTCACATATGGATTTAATTAAATCGGTTAAACCAAATAATATCGTGACGATGTTATCTGCAGGTATCAAAGAAATGAGTCTTACGAAGTATTTAGTGTCACAATTGATGTTATCTAATGATGAGCGTATGGATGATTTAAGAGTCTTTTTCCCAAATGCTAAAAATGAAGATTGGGAAGTGATTACAGCAGGGCAACGTGTCCAAGTAATCAAGGATACTGAGGATTCTAAAGGTAACTTACAATTTGGTACCGAAGTCATTACGTCAGATGATGGCACATTAGCTGCATTACTTGGAGCATCACCTGGTGCGTCAACAGCTGTAGATATTATGTTTGATGTTTTACAGCGATGCTATCGTGATGAATTCAAAGGATGGGAACCAAAGATTAAAGAAATGGTGCCGTCATTTGGTTATCGCTTAACAGATCATGAGGATTTATATCACAAAATTAATGAAGAAGTAATTAAGTATTTACAAGTTAAATAATAAACGAAGCGGTAATGTCTTTTTTTATGTGATAGACATTACCGTTTTTTTTGTTGTTCATAAAAATCATTTTAATTGTTTCAGTTGCTCGTTAATAGTGTCTACGTAGTTCTTGTTTTTAAAGAATTGAATAATCCAAATCAATGTGTAAACCACAATAAAGATAATTGTAAATATGATTAGGTAATTTATTGTTAGTGGAAACCAACCGGCAAGTATTGCTAAAGGTAAGAATCCGACATACGTTGTTATGAAATGCACTATGGTTGCTTTAGTAATGCCCCAATCTGTGTATTTAAAGATAAAATCTCCAAGGAAAAAGACGACGCCTATGAGTAACCATAAAATGATAGAAATCAACATTACGGTAGTTTCTGTGAAATGCGTATAATACAATATGCCAATAGTTGATTGTGGGTTCAGTGGATAATATTTGCCGTCTGCAAATAACATACTAAAGAACAGTGAAAGGGTCAAACCAATGATTAAGCTAATGAATAATGAGTTTTTCAAATTTTTCATATTGATAAGCGCTCCTTTATAGATTTTAAATAACGTCTAGAAGAATAGGTGTAGTGTGCATCTTTAAGATACATACGTATAAGTCCATTTGGCTCTAATAATAATTTTTCAATGCAATACTTGTTGACGATTTCTGATTTGGAAATGCGAATGAAATGTTGTGGTAATTGTTTTTCTAGTTCATAAAGTCGTAATTTTAGTTTGAATTTTTGATTGCTTGTAATGGCTGTTACATTTTTATTAATAACTTGGAATGTTATAACATCTGATATCTGAATGATATGGATTTCTTTGTCTATGTATCCGACTAATGTATGTGATTTGTCTAAATCATTGACTGCATTAATAATACTTTGAACGTGATCATTCATTTTAGGTGCATGTATATCAATATAAGATTCCGTCTCATTTGCATTGATAAATAAATTGAGTTTCATCATAGGTTAATGCCTCCTTCAAAATTATTAAACCATAAACGACCATCGATATATTTAAAATGTGTTGAATGGTAGAAATTAAATGTTAAGTGGCTAGAAAGCGCTAATCAATATAAAAGATACCTCCTGAAATAAAAACAGAAATGTTTTTCAGGAGGTAGAGATTAATGTGAATTATTTGGCAGTGTAATAGTAAAGGTGGTTACATACTCGTTACTTTGTGTGAATTGGATTGTACCATGATGCAATTCAATGATGGATTTTGTAATTGCAAGACCTAAACCATTGCTATTATCATGTTTGCTCACTTTATAAAAACGTTCAAATAAACGTGCTTCAGCTTGTGGACTAATTGGTGAACCATCATTACTTATTGTGAAAATGATGTTGTTGTGACTATGTTGCAAAGCGATGTCAATGGCACCACCAACATCTGTATATTTAATAGCATTTATTAATAAATTACTCAATGCTTGATGTAACAAACGTTGATTTCCTAGGAAATTGATTGATTCTAGGTCAGCTAAAATGATTAACGACTTTTCATCAGCAGCAAATTGTTCATGTCGAATGATATCTTTAATGAGTTGATCGACTTGAATCTTATCATCGAATAATAAATGTTGGTGATTATCTAATTCGGATAAGAGCAACAATTCAGTTGTTAATCCGCTCAGCTGCGTTGTAATGGTATAAATATCATTTATATATTGTTGTCGTAATGTTTTATCAGAAGTTTGTTGTAACTCGCTTAATAAATGATGAATATGTGTTAATGGTGTTTTGATTTCATGAGATACATTTTGTACAAAATGCTGCCTCATTTGATCAACTTGTCCCAATGACTCTCTCATCTTATTAAAGTGATACTGTAATGTTCCAATTTCATCTTTGCGTGTTTGTTTGATAGGTGTTTCAAAATCACCATCAATTAAGCGTTCGGTCGCTAGCTTTAACTTTTTTACTGGACGAATGATTGAATAGGTTGATGCGATAACTAATGAAATCGAGATAAATAATAACAACATTAACAAGACGGCTAAGAATGTTCTAAACTCGCTAAATGTTTCTCCAATATCTGGACGCATGAATACTGCTATTGAACCGTCTTTTGTCTTAAAGTTAATACCAACAGTATTATCTGTTACATTGTCGAAAAATCCAGTTACGAATAATGCGAATGGTTTATCTTTAATACCATGGTAATCTTTATTATTTAACACGTTGTTAATAGCATTTTGTGATAAAGTATCTTCTCTAAAAGGCTCCCCATAAAATGTCTTATGCCCTTTTTGATCAACGGTCATTATTTGGTAATTCATTTGCCCTAAATGTTTGAAATATTGTTGAATGTGCGTTGGTTTAGCCGATTGTTCATATTGTCTTGCTTCTTTAAGCGTCTTCATGATTTTCGCGTCATTAGATGCTTTTAAATTATAATGATAGTAAACGTTTGTTAATACAAAACTTATTAATGCACTAAATAAAATAACCGTAATGGAATAAATCGCAATTCTAGCATAGAGTGTTTTAAACATGATTCTCCACCTTATAGCCTTGACCTCTTACTGTTTCAATTGTAAGTGTGGCATTTAATTTTTTTAATCTTTGGCGTAGTCGCTTAATATGAACGTCAACTGTTCGTTCATCTCCTTCATAATCATAGCCCCAAATTTTTTCTATTATCTGTTCACGAGTAAAGATTTGCTTAGGACGTGTTGCAAGCATAAATAGTAATTGAAATTCCTTGTTCGGTAACGTCATCGTTTTATTAGATACTTGGAGTTCCAAATAAGATTGGTTTAGCGTTAAGTTGCCAATGGTCATTTCTGAATTTGAATTGATATTATATCGGCGTAATACCGCACGAATTCTAAAAATAAGTTCCTTAACCTCAAAGGGTTTGGTTACATAATCGTCAGTACCACTTATAAACGCACGCTCTTTGTCACTAAGTGCATCCCGCGCTGTTAACATGATAACTGGTATATCATAATCATTTTTTAATGTATTACATAATTGAAAGCCGTCCATACCATCCATCATAATATCTACCACTGCAATATCGACACGCTGTTTTTCTAAAAGTTTTAATGCAGCTTCACCACTTGGTTGTGTGTATGCATCAATGTGCTCTGTTTGTAAATGGCTAGCTATATAATTTAGGATTCGAGGATCGTCATCGACAACAAGACATTGCACCATAGCTATAAACTCCCTTATCTTTTTCATTTATTATACATGTAAAATATTTTTGCGTAAAAAAACAATTGTTCATATTGAGTTCATATTTCAACCTTATACTGACGCTAAAGAAGAAATAGGGAGAAGTGAATCGATATGAAATTAGCGATAAAAGAGATTATGTTTTACAAATTTCGTTATATTTTAATCACATTAATCATTCTTTTATTAAGTATTATGGTGTTATTTATTAGTGGTTTAGCTCAAGGGCTTGGTAGGGAGAATATTTCGTTATTTGAACACTTTGATAATGATGAATATGTTGTTCAAAAAATGAAAGAGCCGCAAATTGAGAAATCGCAACTTAGTGATACGCAACAGAATCAAATTAAAAAGGTAATTCATCAAGAACCACATAAAATGAATGTTCAAACATTAAAATTATCTAATAAAGAACAAGATGTGATTACAATGAATGACGTTAAACAACAACGCTTACAACTTAAAAAAGGTGATTATCCTAAAAATGCTCATGAGGTCGCTATTAATGATAAGTTAGCTGCAGATAACATTAGAGTCGGGGATAGATTACATTTTAAAAATAATTCAACTAGTTATAGAGTTTCTGGTATTTTAAACGACACAATGTATGCGCATAGTTCCATTGTGCTATTGAACGATAACGGATTTAATGCATTGAATAAGGTTAATACGGCATTTTATCCAGTGAAAAATTTAACGCAACAACAACGTGATGAGCTTAATAAAATAAATGACGTTCAAGTTGTGAGTGAAAAAGATTTAACAGGTAATATTGCGAGTTATCAAGCAGAGCAAGCACCGTTAAATATGATGATTGTTAGTTTGTTTGCTATTACAGCAATTGTTCTAAGTGCATTTTTCTATGTTATGACGATTCAAAAAATATCACAAATTGGCATTTTGAAAGCAATTGGTATTAAGACAAGACATTTATTGAGTGCGTTAGTTTTACAAATTTTAACACTAACAATAATTGGGGTAGGTATTGCTGTGATCATCATAGTAGGACTATCATTTATGATGCCGGTAACCATGCCTTTTTACTTAACAACGCAAAATATTTTATTGATGGTGGGGATATTTATATTAGTAGCGATTTTAGGTGCCTCACTATCATTTATCAAATTATTTAAAGTGGATCCTATCGAAGCAATTGGAGGTGCAGAATAATGGCATTAGTCGTTGAAGATATCGTCAAAAATTTCGGAGAAGGTTTGTCTGAAACAAAAGTTTTAAAAGGTATTAAATTTGAAGTGGAACAAGGGGAATTTGTCATTTTAAATGGTGCCTCTGGTTCTGGGAAAACAACATTGCTAACGATATTAGGCGGATTGTTAAGTCAAACGAGTGGTACAGTGCTTTACAATGATACACCATTGTTTGATAAACAGCATCGTCCTAGTGATTTACGATTGGAAGATATTGGTTTTATTTTTCAATCTTCACATTTAGTTCCTTATTTAAGAGTGATAGAGCAATTGACACTCGTAGGCCAAGAAGCGGGAATGACCAAACAACAAAGTTCAAAAAGAGCAATACAACTTTTGAAAAATATTGGTTTAGAAGATCGCTTGAATGTATATCCGCATCAGTTATCTGGCGGTGAAAAGCAACGTGTTGCGATTATGAGAGCATTTATGAATAATCCGAAAATCATTTTAGCAGATGAACCCACAGCAAGTTTAGATGCCGATAGAGCAACAAAAGTTGTTGAGATGATACGTCAACAAATTAAAGAACAACAAATGATTGGTATTATGATTACACACGATCGAAGATTATTTGAATATGCAGATCGAGTGGTTGAATTAGAAGATGGCAAAATAACTGATTAGTGGCTTGCAAAGACGCTAAATGTTAATGATTTAAGACATAGTAGTATAAAAGTTAGATAACAGAATACGATTTGGGTTTACAAAAAAGCACGTCACCATTACATAAAATGATGACGTGCTTTAGTTTATTTATTTTCAATATAACAATTGTCTAATCAAGGATTAACGAATATTTAAAGATAGTTTGACGCAATATTAGAAACAACCTATAATAATAGTTTGTTTGTGGATTAACTATTATAAATAAAAGCGGCGTAAAGACATATAAACCAACTACTTGAACAATATAACGTTAATAACAATCTATACTGATACATTACGCCTAGATAATCTTTAATGAGCACATGTAAGAAAAAGTGATATGGTGTATGACTTCCGACACCATCGATAGATAAACCTAATTTTTGGGCTAGTCGTAAGGCGCGTAATACATGAAACTGACTTGTTACACAAACAATTTTAACTGCTTCATGATACAAATTGTTGATGATTTGTTTAGAATATAAAAAGTTTGTGTATGTATTTATAGAGTGAGATTCCATTAGTATATCTGTTTTATCAACACCATGTGCAATCAAATAGCGTTGCATAGCTAAAGCTTCAGGAATTGGTTCGTCTGGTCCTTGTCCGCCAGATACAATGATCTTTGTTGCTGATGCTTGTTGTTGATAGATATCAAGTGCACGGTCTAAACGCGCTGCAAGCATTGGTGTGACAAATTCGGTAAAAATACCAGCACCTAACACAATTATGATATCGACTTCTTTGTTGTATGATCTATGTCTATATGATACTGTCCAAACGAGATAACAAATAAAGGTTAGTAACAGGGAAAGGCATAATATAGCTAACCACATAGACAAACCTTTCACAATGGGTGACTGAATCGTACTTATAAATAGAAGTGCTGATGTGTAGAGTACAAATTTATATGAAAAAGATAATAATTTTTTAATAAATAAGCGACTAGAAGTATGAGAAAATAAATATCTATGTTTGAATAGCATGATAATACTGATTATTATAAATGTTACAAACATAGACCAAGGGAAAGTATAGGTCATGATGCTATAGATGAGTGACAAAAATATCGATATGACAACTAAGATGTAGCATGTTAAATTTAACGTCAGAGTATAGTTGAAAATTAACGGACAAATAACGATAAGTATAAATATTAATAATAAATTCAATAACATACTGACACCTCGCTTATAATAAATATTAAATATAAATGTAGATGATTTAATTTATTAAAGCAAGGAGAACGTAGCAACATGTAAGTCTTAATTTGTTATATTATATATGGGTCAATATTTTTGTGTTTTTTAGATGTGCGATACAATGATTGCTGAGGATACTTTATAAAAATAGTAATTAGGGAGAAATAATTATGGTAAAACATTTACAAGACCATATTCAATTTTTAGAGCAGTTTATAAATAACGTTAACGCATTAACTGCAAAAATGTTGAAAGATTTACAAAATGAATATGAAATTTCATTAGAGCAGTCTAACGTATTAGGTATGTTAAATAAAGAACCTTTGACAATTAGTGAAATCACGCAAAGACAAGGTGTAAATAAGGCCGCAGTAAGCCGACGAATTAAAAAGTTAATCGATGCTAAATTAGTTAAGTTAGATAAACCAAATTTAAATATTGATCAACGTTTGAAATTCATAACCTTAACTGACAAAGGTAGAGCATATTTGAAAGAACGTAATGCGATTATGACAGATATTGCGCAAGATATTACTAATGATTTAAATTCTGAAGATATTGAAAATGTAAGGCAAGTATTAGAAGTAATCAATCATCGCATTAAAACATATAGCAATCATAAATAGGTTTTTGAAGGTGTTCAAATATAAGACTAATTATGTATGTATTGAACACCTTCTTTTTAGTTATAATTGAGAGAGTACTTTCATAAATAATGTAATAAGGTACAATTCTAAAGTAAAGTTAATCATTTCTTGAATTGTATTCTTGGGATAATATTTGTAAAATAATAATGGTAAAATAATAAAATAATTTTTATGATATACATATAACAATTGAAGAGGAACAGAATTGAGGTGAAAGTATGAAATCTTGCCCGAAGTGCGGACAACAAGCACAAGATGATGTACAGATATGTACACAATGTGGACATAAATTTGATAGTCGTCAAGCATTATATAGAAAGTCAACCGATGAAGATATACAAACTAATAACATCAAGATGAGAAAAATGGTGCCTTGGGCAATTGGTTTTTTCATTTTAATCTTAATTATTATATTGTTCTTTTTACTAAGAAACTTCAATTCACCTGAAGCGCAAACTAAAATATTAGTGAATGCGATTGAGAATAATGATAAACAAAAAGTAGCAACATTATTAAGTACTAAAGATAATAAAGTAGATTCTGAAGAAGCGAAAGTATACATTAACTATATCAAAGATGAAGTTGGGCTTAAGCAATTTGTCAGCGACCTTAAAAATACGGTACATAAATTGAATAAGAGTAAGACCAGCGTAGCTTCTTATATTCAAACCAGATCTGGTCAAAATATATTACGTGTAAGTAAAAATGGCACACGTTATATCTTTTTCGATAATATGAGCTTTACTGCACCTACCAAGCAACCAATTGTTAAACCGAAAGAAAAAACAAAATATGAGTTTAAATCTGGTGGTAAGAAAAAGATGGTTATAGCTGAAGCAAATAAAGTGACGCCAATAGGTAATTTTATACCGGGGACATATAGAATTCCAGCTATGAAATCAACTGAGAACGGTGATTTTGCAGGCCATTTAAAATTTGATTTTAGACAAAGTAATTCTGAAACGGTAGATGTTACTGAAGATTTTGAAGAAGCAAATATATCTGTAACTTTAAAAGGCGATACAAAATTAAATGATAGTTCTAAAAAAGTAACTATAAATGACCGTGAAATGGCATTTTCAAGTTCCAAAACGTATGGTCCATATCCACAAAATAAAGATATTACCATTTCAGCTTCAGGTAAAGCGAAAGGTAAAACATTTACAACACAGACGAAGACGATTAAAGCCAGCGATTTAAAATACAATACAGAAATAACTTTGAACTTTGACAGTGAAGATATCGAAGACTATGTTGAAAAGAAAGAAAAAGAAGAAAACAGCTTGAAGAACAAATTGATAGAATTCTTTGCTGGATATTCTTTAGCGAATAATGCTGCGTTTAATCAGTCGGATTTTGATTTTGTATCGTCATATATAAAAAAAGGATCATCCTTTTATGATGATGTAAAGAAGCGTGTATCTAAAGGAAGTTTAATGATGATTAGTTCACCACAAATTATAGATGCCGAAAAACATGGTGATAAGATTACCGCAACCGTAAGATTAATAAATGAAAACGGTAAGCAAGTAGATAAAGAATATGAGCTTGAACAAGGTTCGCAAGACCGCTTGCAATTAATCAAGACATCAGAAAAATAGAGTATAAATCTTAAATAAGATGCATGTGTCATGGAATACAAACAACATCCTTTCAAAGTATTTTCAATTAGTGTGAATTACTTTGAAGGGATTGTTTTTTGTGAAAAAATTTATGGAGTGCTGAGGTTTATATCATTTTATACCTTTTATAAGTTGTAATGATGTTCATGAAACTTGTGAGTAATGCTAATATATAAAAGAGCATATTTAAAATTAGTTTCTGTTCGTGATAGTTATAAACTAATCATTGTATAAAGGAGGAAATATAGTGAATGATTTAAAGCGTTTTAATAAGCGTTCACCGATATTTATTATTATTTTAGGATCTTTGACGGCCATTGGAGCATTATCAATAGATATGTTTTTGCCTGGATTACCAGATATTAGACATGATTTTCAAACAACGACGTCTAACGCACAATTAACATTATCGATGTTTATGATTGGTTTAGCGTTTGGTAATTTGTTTGCTGGTCCAATTTCAGATTCAACTGGGCGCAGAAAGCCGCTTATTATAGCTATGATTATTTTTACATTAGCAAGTTTAGGTATTGTTTTTGTACATAATATTTGGCTGATGGTTGCATTAAGATTTCTTCAAGGAGTGACAGGTGGAGCAGCAGCAGTTATTTCAAGAGCTATAGCAAGTGACATGTATAGTGGTAATGAACTAACTAAGTTTATGGCATTATTGATGCTTGTTAATGGTATTGCACCAGTTGTTGCGCCAACAATAGGGGGCATAATTTTAAATTATTCTGTCTGGCGTATGGTCTTTGTCATTCTGACTATCTTTGGCATCGTCATGGTCATAGGTTCTTTATTAAAAGTACCTGAATCATTAACAGTGACCAATCGTGAGTCAAGTAGTGGATTAAAGACAATGTTTAAAAACTTCAAAATATTATTGAAGACGCCATGTTTTGTATTACCAATGCTCATTCAAGGTATGACATTTGTAATATTATTTACTTATATTTCTGCGTCTCCGTTTATTATTCAAAAAATTTATGGCATGACTGCAATACAATTTAGTTGGATGTTTGCAGGAATTGGTATTACGCTCATTATATCAAGTCAACTTACTGGGTACCTTGTTGATTTTATAGACTCACAAAAATTGATGAGAGTCATGACGATGATTCAGATTATCGGTGTAATTTTAGTGACGATTGTATTGCTTAATCATTGGAACTTTTGGATTTTAGCGATAGGATTTATCATTTTAATAGCACCAGTGACAGGTGTTGCGACACTTGGTTTTACAATAGCTATGGATGAAAGTAGTAGTGGTAGAGGGAGTTCATCAAGTTTATTAGGTTTAGTGCAGTTTTTATTTGGTGGTATTGCATCGCCATTAGTGGGGGTAAAAGGTGAAGATAATCCTATTCCTTACATAATTATTATTATAGCTACAGCAGTTATATTAATTATTTTACAGATTTATAATATGAAGGTATTTAAAACAAATCGATGATAAACATAGTTTCTTCTATTATATTGAATTGAAAAATTTAAAAACAAAACTTGAGCTATTCATAGATCTATGAATTTAGCATCAAAAATAAAAATGCCGAGATTATTATGTGGAAATCTCGGCATTTTTATATTGATAGCACCGTTACATATGTACTATTATCTGTCCATTTGGTTTAAGTTTCTCTAGTTGTTTTATAGCATTTCTTTATTAGAATGAAACCGTATTATTGGTTTTGAAGTTTAATCGTATTAGCCAATAAAATGTCAGCAACTTCTTCAGGTGATTCATTACAACCATTCGAAAGCCAATTAATAAATACTCCAGCTTGACCGCCTATGATATATGTAACATAAAGCTGTTTATTGGTTACTGTAGTACTATAGTCATTCATAATTTGTTGATAGTAATCTCTCGCTAAATTTATATAGTCTATGAATAATGTTTTCATTGGATAGGTAACTAAAATGTCTTTGAAAAACTGCTCATTGTGCTTGATATACTTAGCAATAATAATGAAGAATTTATAAAGTTTAAGCTTATCCTGTTTAATATTTTCGAAATTATGATGTAGCGCGCTTAGAAGAAATTGGAATTTTTCTTTATGCTTTGAGTTGATGGTATCCAATAAATCAAATTTATCTTTGTAATAATCATAAAAAGTAGAACGATTAATATTACAATACGCGCAAATCATTTTAGTGGATATTTCTTGAAAAGGATATTCAGCCATCAAATCAACAAGTGCGTTTTGAATTTCTATTTTGGCTTGTCGTTTCATATTGTTACACCTTTGTGAATTTTAACCAACACTCTTATAAAAATTGTTGGTGTTTTTTTAGTTATCATGTCTCTATAATAAATAAAGTGAATTTTAAAAGCAAATAGGAGGAAATGTTTCATGAAAAAGATGATATTAATTAATGTCATTACGGTTGTTGTACTGTTAGCAATTGGGATTGCTGGTTTTTATTTCTGGAATAAAACAACAAGTTATATAACAACTGATAATGCTAAAGTAAATGGCGATCAAATTAAAATAGCAAGTCCAGCTTCTGGGCAAATCAAATCACTAAATGTTAAGCAAGGTGATAAACTTGATAAAGGTGATAAAGTAGCAACAGTTACTGTTCAAGGTCAAGATGGCGAAACTAAAGATATGGAACTTAAAATGCCACAAAAAGGTACAATTGCTAAATTAGATGGCATGGAAGGTTCTATGGTACAAGCAGGCAATCCAATTGCATATGCTTATAATTTAGATGATTTATATGTAACTGCAAATATTGACGAAAAAGATATTAAAGATGTTGAAGTTGGTAAAGATGTTGATGTGACTATTGACGGTCAAAAAGCTTCTATTAAAGGTAAAGTTGATAGTATTGGAAAAGCTACTGCTGCTAGTTTTTCATTAATGCCATCATCAAATAGTGATGGTAACTATACTAAAGTATCTCAAGTTATACCTGTTAAAATTACGTTAGATTCAGAACCGTCTAAACAAGTTGTTCCTGGAATGAACGCTGAAGTAAAAATTCATAAAAATTAAGGGGGTCATTAAATGACTACGACCTTCATTATTAGCTACATTGTTTTAGCGCTCATTATTGTTGGGGTTATCAATTTATTATTAATAAGATCAAGAAGAAAAGCAAAACGCCAACAAAAGGAACAACATTTTGCGACACGTCAATCAAATCAATCTAAATTTAAAGCAAGTGATTTAGACAGAAAAACTGATCAATCGTCACAACATACGGCGCGTGAAGAGGCACGTATTGACAATAAAGACAATCAGAATCAAGTTAGTCTAACTGATCATGCGAAAGGGTCTGAACAAGATCAAGGATTATTCAATGATAATAAGGATGATGAAGCATTTGCTGCTAAAAATCCTGAATCAGAAGAATATAAAGTAAATGAGAAAATTAAAAAAGAACATAAAAACTATATTTTTGGTGAAGGTGTTTCACGCGGTAAAATATTAGCGGCATTATTATTCGGTATGTTTATTGCGATTTTAAACCAAACATTATTAAATGTTGCTTTGCCAAAAATTAATACGGAATTTAATATTTCTGCGTCAACAGGGCAATGGTTGATGACGGGATTCATGTTAGTAAACGGTATTTTAATACCAATTACGGCGTATCTATTTAATAAATATTCATATCGAAAATTATTTTTAGTTGCGTTAGTACTCTTTACAATTGGCTCATTAATATGTGCGATTTCAATGAATTTCCCAATCATGATGGTTGGACGTGTATTACAAGCTATTGGTGCAGGTGTACTAATGCCATTAGGTTCAATTGTTATTATTACAATTTATCCACCTGAAAAACGTGGTGCTGCCATGGGTACAATGGGTATCGCAATGATTTTAGCACCTGCAATCGGTCCAACATTATCAGGTTATATTGTACAAAATTACCATTGGAATGTGATGTTTTACGGTATGTTCATTATCGGAATTATTGCAATCTTAGTTGGTTTTGTATGGTTTAAGTTATATCAATATACAACAAACCCTAAAGCTGATATCCCAGGTATCATTTTTAGTACAATTGGTTTTGGTGCTTTGTTATACGGCTTTTCAGAAGCGGGGAACAAAGGCTGGGGTTCTGTTGAGATAGAAACAATGTTTGCGATTGGTATTATCTTTATTATTCTATTTGTAATAAGAGAATTAAGAATGAAAGCACCAATGTTGAATTTAGAAGTATTGAAATTTCCAACATTTACACTAACAACAGTAATTAATATGGTTGTAATGATGAGCTTGTATGGTGGTATGATTTTATTACCAATTTACTTACAAAATTTACGTGGTTTCTCAGCATTAGATTCCGGATTGTTATTATTACCTGGTTCTCTAATTATGGGTCTACTAGGACCATTTGCTGGTAAGTTGTTAGACACGATTGGCTTAAAACCTTTAGCCATTTTTGGTATTGCTGTCATGACTTATGCAACATGGGAATTAACTAAATTGAATATGGATACGCCATATATGACAATCATGGGCATCTATGTACTACGTTCATTTGGTATGGCATTTATTATGATGCCAATGGTAACAGCAGCTATTAATGCGTTGCCGGGACGACTTGCCTCCCATGGTAATGCCTTCTTAAATACGATGCGTCAACTAGCTGGTTCTATAGGAACAGCAATCTTGGTTACTGTAATGACAACGCAAACTACACAACATTTATCAGCTTTTGGGGAAGAGTTAGATAAAACGAATCCTGTTGTACAAGATCATATGCGTGAATTAGCATCGCAATATGGTGGTCAAGAAGGCGCAATGAAAGTGTTATTACAATTTGTAAATAAACTAGCAACAGTTGAAGGGATTAATGATGCATTTATAGTTGCAACGATATTTAGCATCATCGCTTTAATTTTATGCTTATTTTTACAAAGTAACAAAAAAGCAAAAGCTACGGCTCAAAAGATAGATGCAGATAATAGTATCAATCATGAATAAATAAAATAAATTAATTGAAGTGTGACTAATCAAAAATTATGTTGTGGGGACATGATTTTTAAAGTATCGGTGCCAATATATGGTTATCGATACTTTTTTTATTTGTTGATTTGTAGAATGTTAGAGGAATTATATTAAAATTTGGCATTGACGTAGTAGGTCATTAATAAAGAAAAAGCAGGAAGTGGGTCAACGAAATGAATTTTGTGAAAATAACATTTCTGTCCCAATCCCTACTATATAACATTATTTTAAACGAGGCATGCGATTACGGAAGAATAAGCTTATAACAAGTAAACCGATGCTACAGCCCAGTAAAATGATGCCGTTATGAATAGCGTCAGCTTCTGTTATTACTTGATCTGGTGGTACATTTAAATAATATTTTTTTAAAGCATCTGCAATTTCTTGTGCGAGTGCTTTAATAATATAACTGAAATACAATGTAATGACTAACATAATTGTTAACACTAAAATATTTACTACTTTTAGAACTGTGCGATTAAATACAATTGTCAGTATTGTTATGACTAGGCTAACGATACATAAAATAAAGAAACCGTTAAAGACTAAAATTAAGCGATCGATTCCTTGTTGTAAATCATTGATATTACCCAAATTAATATTTAATTGATGCATTTTTCCAATTGTCTCGTTAAAATTTTTAATGCCATCAAAATCTACAGATTCTTTGGTGAAGACAATATTAAAAATGGGTTGTTTCCACATACTGTATCCAGCGATTGCGGTTAATATAACAACAATGATTTGAATAATCATGCTTACCAATGAACGTTTTTTCTTACCATATCGTTTACCACGATGAATATTCGGTTGTTGAAATGTCTCATCAAATGGTTCTAATCGTTGATTAGGATTTGTCATGCAAGGTACCTCCGTATAAAGTTCTTTTCTTTACTTATCAATATGTCTAGTTGTCTGTTATAATGATGAAAAATCACTGTTCAATTGTAGTCTTAAATTTGAAAGTGAAAAAGAAAATATCTTCTACATTATATACTTTTTTTGGCAAAGAATGTAGGGGATAGACAATCATTGGATACATAAAATATATAAAGGTAGGTTAAGACATTGATTAGAAACCGTGTTATGAATAGCGTTGTCAATAAATATTTGCTTCACAATCGCTCGATTATGTTTAAAAATGATCAAGATGTTGAAAGATTTTTTTATAAAAGAGAAATTGAAAATAGAAAAAAACATAAGCAGCCTTCAACATTAAATGTTAAAGCAAATTTAGAAAAATTATCATTAGATGATATGCAAGTCTTTCGCTTTAATTTCAGACATCAAATTGATAAGAAAATTTTATATATTCACGGTGGATTCAATGCACTACAACCATCACCGTTCCATTGGAGATTGTTGGATAAAATCACTTTAAGTACATTATATGAGGTTGTACTGCCTATCTATCCAAAGACACCAGAGTTTCATATTGACGATACTTTCCAAGCGATACAACGTGTTTATGATCAATTAGTATCTGAAGTAGGCCATCAAAATGTCGTAGTCATGGGTGATGGTTCAGGTGGTGCACTGGCATTATCCTTTGTACAATCTCTTTTAGACAATCAACAGCCATTACCGAATAAATTGTATTTAATCTCACCAATTTTAGATGCAACACTATCTAATAAAGATATTTCGGACGCTTTAATCGAACAAGATGCGGTTCTAAGTCAGTTTGGTGTCAATGAGATTATGAAAAAATGGGCGAATGGCCTACCATTAACAGATAAGCGCATATCGCCAATTAATGGCACAATAGAAGGATTACCACCAGTTTATATGTTTGGTGGTGGACGTGAAATGACACATCCTGATATGAAGCTATTCGAACAAATGATGTTGCAACATCATCAATACATTGAGTTTTATGATTATCCTAAGATGGTACATGATTTTCCAATTTATCCAATTAGACAATCACATAAAGCTATTAAACAAATTGCCAAATCGATAGATGAGGATGTAACACAAAATAACTAATAACATACAATTGACCCAGTTACGATTTCATGGAAGATGATATTTGACATGAAAACGCAATTGGGTTTTGTTTTTGAAAATATAGCAAGGATTATATAGACTAATTGTTAATGCGCTTCTGAGTGAAAATCACCAATAAGTGTATTGATATGCGTGATGATAAAGTATTGCCCTTTAATTTGATAAAATTGATCTAAAAAATTATCGAATTGACGTGGAATATCACTAAGTTCTGCAAAGTTAGCTGTTTTATCATAATTGCGATGAGCAACTTCATTTTGAAATTTATCATAATGTTCTAGGAAATGTTGATCTTCAAGCTGTTGTTCCACAATAGTCATAATATTATCGATGGCTTGCTTTTGTCCTTGAACATAAGCCATATGCACGCCACGCTTAAGTAGCTGATTTGCTGGTCCGTTAATGTATAACCCTTTTTGTGCATTTAATTCTGTTAATTCAAACTTAACATCATCTAATAAATCTAGTAATTCGATATGAATCTTTTGTTGTAATGCATCTGTCATTTTAATGCTCCTTTGTGTGGAATTGCTATTTTATGTCCTAATTGTTCAGGCCAAGTGATAGTTGGTTGATTTTTATAATAGTGTGCTATTTGTGTTGAAAATGATTCAGGAAAAGCATCAGAACGACGTGTGTGCTGATTAATTCCCATCATCATTACTTCATTTATTGATGCTAGTGTACCATCTTCTTTAGTTAATGTTAAAAATAAATGCAACCGCTTATAATCGTAATCATAAATATATAAAGTAACAGTAAATACATCGCCAAGAGACAATTCTGAGAGGTATGTCGTATGTTCTTCTAGTGTAAATAGCGTATATGCTAAATTTTCGCGTTCTTTTAAAGAAAGACCGTGGCTGTAATTAAAACGATTCACGACGTCACTAAAAATGATATTATAATTTGCATCATGCATATGATTGTTATGGTCAATGAATTCAGATGTTACGGTTTGAGTATGTGTAAAAAGTTGTTTGATAATAACCATCTCCTTAGTGACTATCATACTAAAATAAATTAAGACATACACGTTATTTAATTCATGATAAAATAATAGAGAATTCGTTATTTAGGGGGAGTATCGATGGCTTTAACGATACGGTATCAAACTACATATGAATCGTTTAAAGTAGTTGATGATATCAAAGAGATACCAAAAGATGCGACTATTGTTTGGTATGATTTTGATGAACCGAATGAACAAGAAAATGAATGGTTTAAAGCACATTTTAATTTTAATGATTTAGAAGTGGATGATGCAATTAACGGTATGCCACGAGCTAAATATAAATCTTATAAAGATTATCAATACTTAGTATTTCATAGTATTATGGGGTCAAACTATTCACCAATAGCACTAAATATTTTTATACAAGACAATGTATTAGTAACATATCATCATCAAACGTTGGAATCATTAAATAAAGTAGTCTATAAGTATATGAATACATTAGATGCAGAATTAGATTGTGCAGATGTCGTCATATTAATTTTAGATATGATGGTTGATAAATATTTCAACTTTGTATATGCACTTGAAGATAGTGTTTATCATTTTGAAGACCGCCATGTAGATGATTGCTTTAATAAAATGGTCATGGATAGTGTCTTTAAGTTACGTTCGGATTTGATTAAAGTAAAACGTGTACTGTTTCCTATGCAAGAGCTAATTGATACAATGAAACAAAATGGTGATTTGATTATAGATAATAAACATTCGCTATACATTCAACATATCGATGACCACTTGATTAAGCAACGTAATATCATTCGTACTGCTCAAGAAATGACAAACGAAATACGAGAAAATTTTGAGTCATACACGTCATTTAGAATGAATAGTATTATGCAAGTATTAACATTAGTATCAGTTATATTTTCACCGTTAACATTCATAGCTGGGATTTATGGTATGAACTTTGTAAATATGCCGGCATTACATTTACATTATGGATATTATATTTGCTTAGCTGTAATGTTTGTTATAGCTGTCGTATTAATCATCTTTTTCAGACGTAAAAAATGGTTTTAAATTAGAAATGACGAAAAGGTAGGTTTAATCATGAGTGATTTTCAAAGAGAACAGAGAAAAAATGAACATGTTGAAATAGCAATGGCCCAATCTGACGCAATGCATTCAGATTTTGATAAGATGCGTTTTGTGCATCATTCTATCCCATCAATTAATGTAAATGATATCGATTTGACATCACAGACACCTGACTTAACGATGGCATATCCGGTTTATATTAATGCAATGACGGGTGGTAGCGAGTGGACGAAAAACATCAATGAAAAGCTAGCTGTAGTTGCAAGAGAAACTGGCTTAGCGATGGCAGTTGGATCAACACATGCGGCATTGAGAAATCCACGCATGGCTGAGACGTTTACGATTGCGCGAAAAATGAATCCTGAAGGCATGATTTTTAGCAATGTTGGTGCGGACGTACCAGTAGAAAAGGCTTTGGAAGCAGTTGAATTACTTGAGGCACAAGCGTTACAAATCCATGTTAATTCTCCTCAAGAATTAGTTATGCCTGAAGGGAATCGTGAATTTGTGACTTGGTTAGATAATATAGCGTCGATTGTATCACGAGTGTCTGTTCCAGTCATTATAAAAGAAGTTGGATTTGGTATGAGCAAAGAATTAATGCATGACTTACAACAAATAGGCGTTAAGTATGTCGATGTTAGTGGCAAAGGTGGTACTAACTTTGTAGATATTGAAAATGAACGTCGTGCAAATAAAGATATGGATTACTTATCATCATGGGGACAGTCTACAGTTGAGTCATTACTTGAAACAACGGCTTATCAAAGCGAAATTTCAGTTTTCGCGAGTGGTGGTTTACGTACACCACTCGATGCAATTAAAAGTTTAGCACTTGGCGCAAAGGCAACTGGTATGTCACGTCCGTTTTTAAATCAAGTTGAAAATAATGGCATTGCACATACAGTAGCTTATGTAGAATCATTTATTGAACACATGAAATCAATAATGACGATGTTAGATGCTAAAAATATTGACGACTTAACACAAAAACAAATCGTATTTAGTCCGGAAATATTGTCATGGATAGAACAACGTAGCTTGAATATACATCGAGGATAAATAAAAGAGGAGGCGAAGGCCTCCTCTTTTATTTATGAGTTTGATGTTTAACTAAACCATTGAATGAATCCCATAATGACTATAACACCAATTAAATCGATTAAGAATGCACCAACAATAGGCACAACTAAATATGCTTTAGGTGAGTTTCCATATTTTTTAGTAATAACATCTAAATTTGCCATGGCATTTGGCGTTGCACCAAGCCCATGCCCGATAAAACCACCTACCATTACTGCAGCATCATAATCTTTTCCTAAACCTCTAAATAAAATTAAAACAGCAAATAAAATCATAACGACAACTTGAACTAAAACGATAATAATAAGAGGTATAGCAAGTTTATAAATTTCGATTAATTGAATGCTCATTAGCGCAAGAGATAAGAAAATACCTAATGCGACATCGCCAATTTGATTAGTAATTTTTAAATCTACAATATTAAAATTAAAACTTTCAGAGATATTTCGGACAATAACAGCTACAAATAATGAGCCAACGTAAATTGGAACATTAATCCCTGTTTGAGCTGTAAACAAATGACTGAAATAACTTCCAACTGCCATACAGAATACAACGATTGTAAATTGAATGAAGAATACTTCAGTGGCATTAAATTTACTATGTAAATGTTCGTTATATGCTACTTGGCTATAATCTTTAAATGTATCGTCACTATGTTGAGGCTTTAAGTTATAACGTTTGATTAAAAATTTTACAACTGGTCCACCGATAAGCCCTCCAAATACAAGACCTAAAGTTGCAGCCGCAAGTGCTGCTGTCAATGCTGAGTCAATGCCTAAATCTTGGATTGTCTTACCATAAGCGGCAGCATTACCGTGACCACCTTCCATAGACATAGAACCAGCTGTTAATCCTAGTAACGGTTTAATATTTAATACTTTTGCTAGTGATACACCAACTATGTTTTGAATGACTGAAATGATAGCACAAAACATAAAGTATAATAACAAGACTTTGCCACCTAATTTAAATAATTTCAATGATGCACCAAGACCGATTGTCGTAAAGAATGCTAACATGAAGAAATCTTGAATGAATGAAGCATCTAATTTAATCTTAACCATGCCAAATGAATCCAAAGCCGCAACTAAAATAGCAAAGATTAAGCCGCCAATCACTGGTGCTGGTATACAAATACGTTTTAAAAAATTAACGTGGTTAACGATAGCTTTACCAAGTAAGTAAAGTATACAGGCTAAACATAATGTTGTAATTGCATTAAGTTCTATCATTTTCAAATCCCCCTTGTTGAATATCCCTCTCCCTAAATAAGCTTTTATATGTAAGCGGTATAAAAGGGCACTTTTAACATTATACATGCAACAAATCAATATTTCTAGTTTTTGAAAATAATATCAATAATATTAATGCATCTAAATTTAATAATTATAAATAATTCTATTGTTATATTTTATAATTAAGAACAAGTTCAAACAGAGGAGATGAATCAAAAAATATGATGGACACAAAGAAAAACAATCAACCCATCCGCATGTTGACGGCACGATTGATTGACTTATAAGGAGATAGATTTCATTTTCATGATAGTAATCAATGAAAGATGACATTTATTTCCAAGTATCTTCGGGAAACATACAATCTGATTTACGCATGCGAGACACAAATGGATTACCTTTCACTGTGTAACGTAAAGATTTATGTGTCCAATCACCTTTATTTGGAATACCGATTCGTGGACTAGTAATAATATCTTTAGGATATTTACGATTCTTAGTATCAATAGACAATCTACAGTCATTTAACGTAGCGCCATCGATAGCCCGTGGAATGTTAAATGCCTTAGTCCATTTTCCTGGGCCATTCGTTACCTCGTAGCCTTTCTTACCTCTGTTACGGAACATAGCGGATAAACCGTCTTCTGGTTCAATTGCGCGGATAAGTACGCCTTCAGGTATACCTTCAGATTTTGTTACAAAATTAATGAGTAAATGCGTATGCATGACATGTGCATAAATTGTACCACCACGTTTATATAATGACGTAACTTTAGGTGTTATTTTACCACCATAGCCATGAGCCGCACGATCATTCAAACCTAAGTATGCTTCCGTTTCCACGATGTAGCCTGTATACGTTTGAGTGGTATCCTGATAAATCACTTTGACACCTAATAAGTTTTTAGCAATTTGTCTTGTATCATTATTAACGAAATCCATAATATTTTCCTCGCAATTATATGATTAATTTAAATAAAAATGAAAAAGATATTTTTATTGTGGTAAATGTTTGATAAAATAGTATTGTTAAGAATTATAAAAATGTAAAGTATATACTTTGTTATGGAATATTTTATTTGCAGAGATTGAGACTCTTTTAAATGTGAACATTGCAGTGTGACATATTTTTAGTATAGTTAACGAAGCGTTGACTTTCAAATGAGTCTCCATATAGATGCGTACTTTTAGCGGGTTTTCATTTAACTAGTGATGAAATATAAAGTTCATTTTCCAATGTGAATGACGATTGAAATGAAGTGACTTGATAATGAATCTTGTAAATTATAACGGTAATAATAATTAAAAATATAAATATGATTAACGAAAGGGAGATTACAATGGAACAATTACCTCAAGTAGGTTTTATGAAATCATTCGTATTATTTTGGAAAAATTATGTAAATTTTAAGGGGAGATCAAGACGTAGTGAATATTGGTATATGATGTTGTGGCATTTAATATTTATACTTCCTGCGTTCTTCGTGTTCTTTATGGGAGCAGTGTTTGTGGGTATAGGTGATGAAATAGATGCTAAAGTATTATCTATGTTTGGTGTGATGATATTAATACTTACAATTATATATATGCTTCTTTATTCTTTAGCAACCTTTATTCCCAATTTGGCATTAAGCGTCCGAAGATTCCACGATATATCAAGAACAGTGGTATTGCCTATTATAATGTGTGCATTTAGTATTGTATTCTCTATAGTGGTGCAGTTTATCGAATCATATTATGATAATGATTTTATGTTTATGCCAATTGGAATTGTTATTTTGTTAGTACTTCTATATCTTATTTATTTTGGACTTACAGTTACAATGATAGTATTCCTATGCTTTGACAGTAAGCCGGCAAATAAATATGGCGAAAGCCCAAAATACCCATCTTCAATTAAAAATCAACCAGTGACATCTGAAACACCGGAAAAAGCGGGTACATCTGAAACACCGAAAACACCGAAAACACCGGAAGAAACAGATAATCAATTGTAAGGATATAAATATCTCGGCACAATGATGCTGGGATATTTTTTTACGAATAAGGCAATAAAGGCATGGAAAATGAGTAGTTAAAGCTAATGATACTTAACATGCAAAGAAGATACTATTTAAATATTTCAATTTCAGAAATTTTAAAAATAAATTCACTTTAAAAATATTGCATTTATAGAGAATAGAAATGTTATATTAAGATAAATACATATTGTTTTAGGAGGCAAAGTATGGGACTTGTAATTGAACATGTTACGAAACGTTTTGGCAAGATGACGGCAGTAAATGATATTTCATTAGAGTTAGAATCAGGCAAAATGTTAGGTTTTCTAGGAAGAAATGGTGCAGGTAAAACAACGACATTTCGTATGATTTTAGGCTTAAGTGAACCAACTGAAGGACACATTACGTATAACGGTAAAAAACTAGATAAAACAATGTACAATCGTATTGGTTATTTGCCGGAAGAACGCGGTTTACATGGGAAACTGACAGTTGAAGAAGAATTGAAATATTTGGCAACTTTAAAGGGAATGTCAAAAACAGAAATACAACAGCAAATATCGTATTGGCTTGAGCGTTTTGATATTACTGAAAACCGTAAAAAACGAATTGATAGTCTATCAAAAGGGAATCAACAAAAAATTCAGCTGTTAGCAAGTATGTTACATAAACCAGAATTACTAATATTAGATGAGCCTTTCAGTGGTCTAGACCCAGTTAATGTTGAGTTATTAAAAGAAGCAGTTAAAGACTTAAATGATTGGGGCAGTACAATCGTTTATAGTTCTCACCGTATGGAGCATGTTGAAGAATTATGTGATGATGTTTGTATTTTAGATAAAGGTCAACTTGTTGTTTCTGGTGATATCAATCATGTACGTGCATCTAATGGTAACAAGAAAGTTGTCATTGAGTCAGAAACAACACTACCAGATTTAACACACATTAGAGGCATCATTCATAGTGAAAACATGAAGCAAGGTATTCAGTTGACGATTGAGAATGAAGACGTAGCCAAAGATATTTATCAAGTTGTAGCATATCAAGGTTATGTTAAACGATTCCAAGTTGTAGAACCATCATTACAAGATATATTCATTGAGAAGGTTGGTGGCAAGGATGCATAAGTTTTGGGCGACATTTAGTTTGACATATATCAAAAAAATTAAAGCTAAATCATTTGTAATTTTTATGATTATTATTGCTGCCTTAATGATTGGCCTATCTAACATTGATAAGATTATTAACATGTTTGATGATGGTCCAGATAAAATTGGTGTAGCAGCACCGAATGAACAAATCTATAAGGTTTTCAAGCAACAGGCGAATACATTTCATAGTGATGCTAAGTTTACTAAAGTTTCTATAGAAGATGCTGAAAAAGAAGTAAAAAAACATAAACTTGATAAAGCTTATATTATCAAGGTGAATCAAAATCGCACGTTACAAGGGACAATCATTAGTGAGAAGCGAGTAAGTCATGAAGATTCACAAAAAGTACAAGCACTGCTTACAGCTATTCAAACAAATATGGTAGCCGGGGAATTAAATATCAACAAAGAAGACTTACAAAAATTACAAGCACAAAGTAAAGTTGATAATAAGGTGATTTCTAATGATGAAGTCGATAAAGTATCAGAAGGACAAAAGATTTTCAACTATGCTTTAGCTTATGGCATTATCTTTCTAATGTTCTTTATTGTTTTAAATTATGCATCTCAAATAGCTATGGAAATTGCTAGTGAGAAAACATCGCGTGTCATTGAAATGATTATTACAAGTATTTCACCAATCCAACATATTTTTGCTAAAATTTTAGGCGTTATAGCAGTTGCCGTGACTCAGATTATTTTAATTGTATTGATGGCAGTTATATGCATTTTTGCCTTTGACTTAAAAGACTTGCTACAAGGTTTTAACGTGGAAATGAATCAATTGTCTTGGCAAATTATTATTGTCGGAATTATAAGTAGTATTGTTGGAATTATGGCGTATGTATTACTTGCAGCCATTCTCGGATCATTAACATCTAGAATAGAAGATTTAAATCAATCTTTGATGCCACTGACATTACTTGGTATGATTGCATTTTATATCGCGATATTCACGATAAATAATCCTGATGGGCAACTTGCTTTAATCACAAGTTATATTCCGTTTTTAGCGCCATTTCAATTAGTTGTACGCGCTCAAACTTCAGGGCTTCAAATACATGAGGTCATCTTAAGTTCATTAATCTCAATTGTAATGGTAGCTGTCTTGATATGGATTGCAATTAAAACATATAAAGATTCAGTACTTACATTTGAACGTGGCTTATTTAATTCAATGAAACGTGTATTTAAAAAATAAAATTGATGAGAGTGACACACATTTATCATATAAAATGGTGATGAAAGCGTGTTACTCTTATTTTTTTATATTTAGCTATAGAATAATGTCTAAAAAAGTGTACAATATGAATGTGAAAACGAACTTTTTAAAATGGGAATGTGAAGTAAGAAGAAATGTAAACGAATGATATGTAGCCGATAGATTATTGGTAGCAAATGTGTGATGGAGTGATTTCATGTTATATCCGATTTTTATATTTATATTAGCTGGCTTATGTGAAATAGGTGGGGGATACCTGATTTGGCTGTGGCTTAGGGAAGGACAGTCTTCACTTGTTGGGCTAATAGGCGGTGCGATACTCATGTTATATGGTGTCATTGCGACATTTCAATCATTTCCATCATTCGGAAGAGTATATGCAGCATATGGTGGCGTATTTATCATCATGAGTTTGATTTTTGCGATGGTCGTAGATAAACAAATGCCAGATAAATATGATGTTATCGGTGCAATCATTTGTATTGTAGGTGTTTTAGTAATGTTGCTACCCAGCAGAGCTTGAACACTTGTGGTTAGAAGGGAGAAGTAAAAATGATAGTTGAAGTTGAGCACCAAAGACAAGGTGTAGATTTAATCAAAATTGATAATGATGAAACTAAAATTATTTTTACGAATTATGGAGCAAGAGTAGTGTCTTGGAAATATCATGATAATAATATTGTTCTTGGAAATGTTGTTGAAGCGGATGAATTTTATCATAGTAATCCTTTTAAATTTGGTGCTTCTATAGGAAGATATAGCGGTAGAATTGATAATGCTAAATTTAAGTTGAAAGGTAAAGAATATCAGTTAGAAAAAAACAACGGCGAACATCATTTACATGGTGGATGTCATGGTTTGGACAATAAGTTATTTGATTATGAAATTAGAAATGAAATTGCTCAAATTAAAGTGATATTTAAGACGGTGTTGAAATCAGCTGATGATCATTTCCCGGGTGATATCGATGTGACGATTACACATATTTATGATGCGGATCACCAATGGTCGATTGAATACGAAGCAGTTGCATCAGAAGACACATTGTTTAGTCCTACGAATCATGTGTACTTCAATTTGAATCGAGATAATAATGTCGTTGATAATCATCGCATTTCAAGTAATCAATTAGATATGTATGTATTAGATGAGCGAAATATTGTTACAGGTGATATTCTAGATTTACATGAAGTGTTTGAAGATAACAAGATAAAATTGAGTGATATTTTTACATCACAACATGCGCAATTAAGCCAACAAATGACACGTTTTGGTGGTCTTGATCACCCATTTACAGTTGGTGAACATAAAATGTATGTTGAAAATCATGAATTTATGTTAGAGGTCGATACAGATATGCCTCATGTTGTATTCTTTACTTTTAATCAGCCTGATGAGTGGGATAGTCCATTTAATATTTATAAACCACATTCTGGCTTTACATTAGAAACACAATTTTTACCAAATGATATTAATTTATATGGTGAAAAAGCACCGTCAATTTTAAAAGCTGGTGAAGTGTTCAATTCGAAAACAAGTTTCCGTATCGAAGAAAAAGTAGAAAATGATTAAAAGTATCGGCATTTATATAATATTTATGTTATTTGGCGGAATTTTGAATAGGTTATCAAGAATCGTATCAAATGAAGTGACATCATTAATATACAGTTTGAAATAAAGAAAATATATAACATTAAAAAGGAATCAATAGCATCAGTAGTTATAGATAAGACTATTATACAAACGATGTGTAAGTTGATTCCTTTTTGTTTTGAAAAGTTCATTTAACACTTATAATGAAAGGTAATTATTTCAATGTTCTGTTATACATTTTTTGAAGTTTATCGCGTCTTTTTGGTGACAGAAATGGATTGTTTAGTGCATATCGTAACATATCTTGATTTTGTCTATCATTATAATAAAGGTCATTAAGCTGTTGTACAGATAAACGATGTTCGATTGGTGCTTCTTGTATTAAGTAAAGCTGATCATTTGGAGATACATAGCCTTGTTTTAATACCCGGAAATAGAAACCTGTTTTACCAGATGTAGACATGCGCTTCACTAAATCAGGAATATTATATTTTGCTTGAATTTTCCAGCACGGTTCTCTAATTTCAGAAACCTCAATTAACGCTTCACCTAAACGATATTGATTACCAAAGTAAACATCAGATTCGTCTAAATAATCAAATGTTAAATTCTCTCCAAACATCGCATGAGTAGGTAGTGAAGGTAAATCATCTTGATACAGTGCATAATTATGTTTACTAAACCCACAAACTGCTTTATGTGGTCCACCATGATCTTTATAAGCCTGTTCATCACCAGTGAAACCAGTTGAAGATAACCATGTTGTTTGTGAAATCTTAGTTTTATCTAAAGCAGAGCGCATCGGTCTTTTCGAGCTATAAGGCAAATCTTGGATTTTTCCTGTCGAAATTACGTGAATTGATATCATATCATTCTCCTTAACGTTAAGTTAAAGTATATTGTACTATAAAACATTTTTAGAATTGTAAATTCTGATTGATATGTTTAAAAAAATGTTAGAAATAAGGGTATGTTAATTTATATGAGTCATGTAAAATATGAATTGAATAGATTACATAAATATGGGAGGCTACCTTCATGAAAGATGTCAAAGCACTTAAGTTAATGACATTAAATGATGTTTTAAGTCAAATCAATGGTGACATGACGCTGGGAATTGGTACAGGAAGTACAATGGAATTACTCTTACCTCAAATGGCGCAACTAATTAAAGAACGTGGTTACAATATTACAGGTGTATGCACTTCTAATAAAATTGCATTTTTAGCAAAAGAATTAGGTATTAAAATATGCGAAATCAATGATGTTGATCATATCGACTTAGCAATTGATGGTGCTGATGAAGTAGATCCATCTTTAAATATAATTAAAGGTGGCGGTGGTGCGCTGTTCAGAGAGAAAGTTATAGATGAAATGGCATCGCGTTTTGTTGTGGTTGTCGATGAAACGAAAATGGTTCAATATTTAGGTGAGACGTTTAAGTTACCAGTAGAGGTGGATAAATTTAACTGGTATCACATATTACGTAAAATTGAATCATACGCTGATATAAAAGTAGAACGCCGTGTAAACGAAGATGTCGCATTTATAACTGATAATGGCAATTATATTTTAGATTGTAAGTTACCAAAAGGAATTGACCCATATAAGTTCCATGAGTATTTAATTCATCTGACAGGTGTGTTTGAGACAGGATACTTTTTAGATATGGCAGATCAAGTTATTGTAGGCACTCAAGAGGGTGTTAAAATTTTAGAAAAATAATAATAGTATAGAAAAGCGCTTGCTAGCATCATCTTCTTAAGAGGTACTAGCAAGCGCTTTGTTATTATTTGTTTTTATCTGAAGATTGTTCTTCAGTTTTTTCGATATGTTTTTCTGCATCTATTACAACTGATGAACGTCTGTCTTCTTTATAAGTCGCAGGTTCTTTTAATGATTGTATTTCATCTTCATTTGAATCGTTTGTTAAATCGTCACTTTGTGGTGCATGTTTAACTGATTCTGCTGATTCTACTGACTCCGAAGTGATGTCATGATGTTCATCATGATTAGATTCAGTTTGATTATCTATGTGATGTTGAGGTTCTGTTTTTTCAGTATCATTTTTAGCAATACCGACCGTTGATGCAGTAGCTACACCTGTTTTTTCAGCATCTTTAATATTTGAAGAAGATTTTTCAGCCTCAGTATGATTAGTTTCTTCATCGTCATTGACATGGTCTAAATAATTATTAGGCTCAAGTTCTTCAAGATTTCGTCTTGTTGTTAAATATGCAACACCTCGGATAATTAAGCTTAAACCAATGTATCCTACTGCAACGATTGCTGTTGAAATGGCGATGACTTTGATTGAAAATAGATCGCCGATTTCTTCGCTAAACAAGAAAATAAGTCCAAATGTCATTGAAGCATGGAATGTCGTTGCAATATAAATTGTACGTCCTTTAGTCGCTCTAATTAATTCACCAAGAATCATAGAGAATGAGAATGTATAAAGGAAGTTATAAGCAGCAAATTCTGTACCATAAGTTGTATTTGCTGAGAAAACTGAATACATCAAACCAACAACAATACTTGCAAAGAACGTGTTCATTTTCGTTTCAACAATATTTTGTAAGTATGAACGGAATCCGAATTCTACTACGAACGCCATTAGAATATGTCCAATCAGAATGTGTGTAATAGGTACTGATAAGCCTGTTGATTGTAATAAAATAAAGCTATCTGCAAATGTATTAAAGCTGTACATACCAATAATTAGAATAATTAAAGGTAAAATTAAAGCTAGCAATAGACGTTCAATTACTTTCAGGCTGATTGAGAATTTTAAACCTGCAAGTTGGACCTTTTTATATTTGAAAACGAGTATACAAATGATTGCAGCAATTAATGGTGCTAGATCTGTAACTTCAAATATAAAGTGTTTGACACCAATTATAGACTGGAAATCTCTGAGCATAATGGATAACGCCATTGTAATGACAAAGAAGACAAAAATCGTCATTGCCCATTGAAAACCAGAAATTTTATTGTTTTTCATTATATGTAACCTCCATTAGGTAACAAGCAAAATATCTTTTAGTAACAATTATACATATTACAAGCCGAGAGATAAATTGTCTATGTCAATATTAATGAAAATGTAATAGTCTTGACGTATTTTATTAACATAAATCAGCTAAGTATTCGTTATTACATAGAAAATAGGGGTAAAAGAAATGTAGATAAGTATTTTTAAGATATGGATTTAACTATGAATTGAATTCAAAATTTCCTATACGTTATACTTTAATTGTTAATAAGCCACATAAATAAGAGGGGGAAATGCTGTGTACAAGCAAGGTGAACCAAATTTATGGACTGGAAGGTTAGATAGTGAAACAGACCCGAAAAAATTTAGACATTTTCAAACAGTAACATTTGAAGATTTGTCTAAGCTGGAAAAGAGTAGTAGGCCATCAGGGGTCGGTATATTAGGCTATGCTGTTGACGAAGGTGTTGCTTTAAACAAGGGGCGCATTGGTGCAAAAGAAGGACCAGATGCGATTAAACAAGCATTTGCAGGTTTGCCGGATTTGAATCAATGTGAAACTTTAGTCGATTACGGAAATGTTTATCATGATCATGAGGAATTAATTGATACTCAAAAAGAATTTGCTATGCTTGCAGCGAAGTCAATTGCTAATCATAGACAAACATTTTTATTAGGTGGTGGACATGATATTGCGTATGCTCAATATTTAGCAACACGTAAAGTCTATCCAACACAATCTATTGGTGTGATAAATATTGATGCGCATTTTGATACACGTGCTGAACAACAATCTACATCCGGAACGAGCTTTAGACAAATTTTAGAAGAAGATGAAAACACAGATTATTTAGTGCTTGGTATTGCTCAAGGTGGTAATACGCAAAGTTTATTTGATTATGCTAAAGAGAAAAAGATTGATTATGTCTTTGCAGATGAATTATTGAGTCACGTATCACCAACAATTAAAGATATGATTGAGCGTTTTGTACATGAACATGATGTCATTATGTTTACGATTTGTATGGATGTCATTGATAGTGCGTTTGCGCCTGGGGTAAGTGCGCCGGCAGTGTTAGGTTTGTATCCACATACTGTTCTTGAATTGGCAAAACGTATTATTCCAAGTGATAAGGTGTCTTCAGTTAGTATTGCTGAGATGAATCCAACATATGACGCTGACAATAGAACTGCAAAGCTCGTTGCTAATTTAGTGCATCATTTTTTAAAATAATTAAAAATATTTATATGTGACGAAATTTGCATTGCAGGGCAGAATGTGAGTATTTCGTAATAGAAGTTATATTAACGTTGATATATTTGAAAGATAATTGCAGTAAGAAGACTCTTAAGTTGTAGTCATCTTACTGCTTATTTATGTTATTTGAAATAGCAAAAATAACAACTGTATTGTATGAAAAGTTCTCTTATTATATAATGATTAATTAAAATTTTAACGGAATTCAAGAGGCCTTTTTATAATGACGCCTTATTTGTAAAATGTCATATGTGGTTTAGCCTCTTTATAATAATTTAATCTGTTCTCAAGTGTGCCAGTATGTAATTCTAGCTTATGACCATCAGGGTCAGTAAAGTAAATTGATTGTCTATCTCTAATATCTCTAACTCTTCCTTCTAAGATATTCACGTTATTATCTTTTAACCTCTGATGCCAATATTTAAATTCGCTGTCATCTATAGTGAAAGCTATATGTGTATATGAAAAGTGGATTTCATTACGTGGTATATCTTTTTCTTCATTTAAAGCAATCCATAGGCCTGCAAGCTTAAAATAAGCAGTTTTTTTACCAGTCAATAGCAATTTCCCAAATAAAATATCTCTATAAAAATGTATTGAATCGTTTAAATTTCTGACTGAAAAGCATATATGATTAATAGATTTTAACATCTGGTTCACTTCTTTCTTAGAATTTTTATAATAAATTATTTGTGTATCGATTTTTGAAATGACGTCATTAATTTTTATACGATGATCTGAGCAACTGCATAAGAGGCTCTAATAACTTAAGTTAAAGGCAAAAGGTATACAGTTGACTACGCAACTGCATAAGAGGCTCTAATAACTTAAGTTAAAGAGCCTCTAAAAGGCCATATAAATAATCTTGGCATTGTTGTACGAATGTATGTACTTGTTCGGAGTGTTTACGCTTTTTATGATAATTGATATAAATTTTTCGGCCTAAGTTTGGACGAATTTTTTTATATTCTAAATTGGACGTGTGAAATGATTGGTAATAAAATCTCGGAATGATAGCGTAACCTAAGCCAAGATGAACAAATCCAACTGCTGATTCGAATCGATCTGTTTCTACAACGACATTTGGACGAATATTTCTTCTATTAAAATAGTCATCTAAGTGTTTGCGCACTTGAGAATTTTTGTTTGGCAATATGAGTGGCAAATTTTCAACATCTACCCAATTTTGATTTTTAAATGTTTCTTTAGGTGCTAATAAAATGTAAGATTCCTCATATAAAGGAATGGATCTTATATCTTCGTGGGTTATTTTTTCATTTGTTATAGCTAAATGAATATTAAAATTCAGTAATTGCTCTATAGATTGATGCTTATCATGTATTTCATATAAACGATATTGCTGTTCAGGGTAGTCGGAATGGTGCTTTCGAATTAAATTCGCAATCCATTGATTCGTAGATTCAAGAGTCCCAATTTTTATCCTTGGTTCTGATGTAACGCTTAAATCATACATTTTTTCCATCGTGGATCGATATTGTTGAACTAATTCGCTCGCATAACGATAAAATTGTATTCCTTTTTCGGTAATCTTGATGTCTTTTGTTGAACGTGTAAATAAGTCATAACCTAAATCTGCTTCCATTTTTTTAATCGTAGCAGTTAAAGATGGCTGGCTAATATGTAAAAATTGTGCAGCTTTAGTAAAACTATTATATTTCACGATAGCCAAGAAATATTCTAACTGAATAATTTTCATGTGTTTTGCTCCTTTTATTTATAGATTCAAGCTATGAATAATTAGTTTATTTATATTTGTTGGCTATATTTTAACATACTATAATGAATATTGAAGATAATAATGTAAGCGTTTTAAATTTAGTGGAATTAACTTCTAAAAAGAACAGGAGCGAATTTTATGAGAAAAATTCAAGCAAAAAAAGGTTTGAGTATTGAGTGTAAAGGTTGGGAACAAGAAGCAGTACTTAGAATGTTATACAACAATTTAGACCCAGAAGTTGCTGAAAGACCAGAAGATTTAGTTGTTTATGGTGGTATTGGAAAAGCAGCTCGTAATTGGGAAGCTTTTGAAGCAATAGAGAAAACGTTACGAGAATTAGAATCAGATGAGACAATGTTAGTACAATCAGGAAAGCCAGTTGCTGTATTTAAAACACATGAAGAAGCGCCACGTGTATTAATTTCAAATTCAGTATTAGTACCTGAATGGGCAAACTGGGATCATTTTAATGAATTAGATAAAAAAGGTTTAATCATGTATGGACAGATGACAGCCGGAAGTTGGATATATATTGGTTCTCAAGGTATTGTGCAAGGTACTTATGAGACATTTGCCGAGCTAGGTAATCAACACTTTAATGGAGATTTAGCAGGCACTGTTACACTGACAGCAGGTTTAGGTGGTATGGGTGGTGCGCAACCGTTAGCAATTACTATGAATCATGGGGTAGCAATTTGCGTGGATGTTGATGAAACACGTGTTGATAAGCGAATTGATACGAAATACTGTGATGTTAAAACAGCTGATTTAGATGAAGCATTAAAATTAGCAGAAGAGGCGAAAGAACGTGGAGAAGGATTATCAATCGGGTTAGTTGGAAATGCTGTAGACATCCATCAAGCGATTCTAGAAAAAGGATTTAAAATTGACATTATTACTGACCAAACAAGTGCACATGATCCGCTAAATGGATATGTGCCACAAGGATACTCGGTAGAAGAAGCGAAAGTATTGCGTGAAAAAGATCCGAAAAAATATGTTGAACTGTCACAAGCTTCAATGGCAAAGCATGTTGAATTAATGCTTGAATTCCAAAAACGTGGAGCTGTAGCATTTGATTATGGTAACAATATTCGTCAAGTAGCCTTCAATAACGGAGTGAAAAATGCTTTTGACTTCCCAGGTTTTGTACCAGCTTACATTAGACCATTATTCTGTGAAGGTAAAGGGCCATTCCGCTTTGCTGCGTTGAGTGGTGATCCAAAAGATATCGAGCGTGCGGATGAAGAAATGCGCAAACTTTTCCCAGAAAATGAAAAGTTATTAAGATGGCTTGATTTAGCTGAAGAAAAAATTTCATATCAAGGACTACCATCACGTATTGCTTGGTTAGGCTATGGAGAAAGAGCGAAAATGGGCTTAGCTTTAAATCGTCTTGTACGTGACGGTGAAATTTCAGCACCAATTGTTATTGGACGAGACCATTTAGATGCTGGTTCAGTTGCTAGTCCTAACCGTGAAACAGAAAGTATGAAAGATGGTAGTGACGCGGTTGGTGATTGGGCTGTATTGAATGCACTAATTAACACAGCTGCAGGTGGTTCATGGATTTCATTCCATCACGGTGGCGGTGTTGGCATGGGATATTCACTTCATGCGGGTATGGTTGTTGTAGCAGATGGATCAGAGCGTGCTGAAAGAAGATTGGAACGCGTATTGACTACTGATCCAGGTATGGGTGTTGCCCGACATGTTGATGCTGGCTATGACATCGCTATTCAAACAGCTAAAGAAAAAGGTATTCATATTCCAATGATTGATAAAGCAGGTGATAAGTAATGAATGATTTAATAATTAATCATATAGCAGAATTAATTTTACCGAGATCAACAGATAAACCTTTGAAGGGTAAGGAATTAGATGAATTAAATGTTGTGAAAAATGGTACAGTTGTCATTAAAGATGGCAAAATTGTATATGCTGGACAACATACAGATGACTACGATGCGACTGAGACGATTGATGCTAGTGGAAAAGTAGTTTCTCCGGCATTAGTAGATGCTCATACCCATTTAACATTTGGTGGATCTCGAGAACATGAGATGTCATTAAAACGTCAAGGTAAGTCTTACCTTGAAATATTAGAAATGGGTGGTGGCATATTATCTACCGTTAATGCTACTAGAGAAACATCCGAAGATGACTTGTTTAAAAAAGCAGAGCATGATTTGCTTACTATGATTAAACACGGCGTGCTTGCAGTTGAAAGTAAGAGTGGTTATGGTTTAGATAGAGAAAATGAACTGAAGCAATTGAAAGTGTCTAATCGTTTAGCTGAGAAATATGATTTAGACATGAAACATACTTTCTTAGGGCCTCATGCTGTACCTAAAGAGGCAAGTTCAAATGAGGCATTTTTAGAAGAAATGATTGCGTTACTTCCGGAAGTAAAACAATATGCAGATTTTGCGGATATTTTCTGTGAAACAGGTGTATTTACAATAGAACAATCGCAACATTATATGCAAAAAGCCAAAGAAGCAGGTTTTAAAGTGAAAATACATGCGGATGAAATTGATCCGTTAGGCGGACTGGAATTAGCAATTGATGAACAAGCAATATCAGCAGACCACTTAGTAGCTTCTAGTGATAAAGGAAAAGAAAAGTTGCGAAATAGTGATACTGTAGCTGTCCTCTTACCTGCAACGACGTTCTATTTAGGTAAAGAAGATTATGCAGATGCAAGAGGCATGCTAGACAATAACGGTGCGATTGCATTAGCAACTGATTATAACCCTGGTAGTAGTGTCACAAACAACTTACAACTTGTTATGGCGATTGCAGCCTTGAAATTAAAGCTATCACCTAATGAAGTTTGGAATGCTGTTACTGTCAATGCTGCTAAAGCAATAGACATTAACGCGGGTACAATTAACACAGGTGATAAGGCTAATTTAGTAATTTGGGACGCACCAAATCATGAATATATTCCATACCATTTTGGTATCAATCACGCAGAAAAAGTTATTAAAGACGGTAAGGTCATCGTAGATAACACATTATCTTTTAAAGCATAAAATAATTAGAAAGCTCTAAGCATTGATTTACACTAATGTTTAGAGCTTTTTTGTGATTTGTAAAAACAAGTTTATCCGAGAACATGTTTTTGTATAGATTCTTAGTTATAAAAGTTAGAATAGTTTGACAATAGTGTTACGATATTATTAAACAATTGTCTATCATTAGCGAAAGTAATTAACAAGAGTACATTGTTGTGAAATCATCGTTTAATAGTCAAAGGCGATCATCGTAGGGTAGACAACATATTATTGACTTAAGGAAGGGGAATGACCGATGGGATTAAAAGATCAAGCTGTTGCCTGGAGAAGGTATTTTCATCAATTTCCAGAACTATCCGATAAAGAATTTAAGACTACACAAAAAATTAAAGATATTTTAACAGAACATCATATTAGAATATTAGACTTACCACTTGCGACTGGGCTTGTTGCTGAAGTGGGACAAGGACCGAGTTGTATAGCTGTTCGGGCTGACATTGATGCTTTACCGATTCAAGAGCTTGTTGAACAGGATTTTAAATCTGAAAATGAAGGTGTTATGCATGCGTGTGGTCATGATATTCACATGGCTAGTATTTTGGCTACGGCTGTAAAGTTAAAAGAAATTGAGGGCACTCTTACTGGGCGTGTTAAATTCATTTTTCAACCAGCAGAAGAACTAGGATATGGCGCTTTTAAAATTATTGAAACACATGCATTAAAAGATGTACAAGCGGTATTAGGTTTTCATAATGACCCATCGCGTCCGGTAAGTACATTTGCAATCAAAACAGGGGCAATTACATCAGCAGTAGATCGTTTTGAGTTTCATATTAAAGGCGTGGGTGGTCATGCTGCAAAGCCAGAACAATGTAACGATCCAGTTATTGTGTTGGCGCAATTGATTAATAGTATTCAATCCATAGTTAGTAGAAACCTATCTGCGTTTCATGAAGCGGTAGTAACAATTGGGCAAATATCATGTGGTAATACTTGGAATGTCATTGCTGATCATGCGTATGTACAAGGCACAGTGCGTAGTTTTGATCCTGTGGTGCGAAAGCTTGTAGAAACACGATTACAAGATATTGCGGACGGATTAGCTCAAGCATATAATATGAAAATTAATTTAAATTATACACATTTACCTGGCGCTGTGATGAATGATGAGGCATTGACGCATAAAGCAATGGCAGTAGCCCAACATGTTGGATATAAGGTGGAAATGATGGAACAGCCGCTTACGATTGGAGAAGATTTTTCAGGTTATAGTCAACATTTTCCAAGTGTATTTGCGTTAATTGGTTCTCATAGTGAATATGATTTACATCATCCTCAATATAAACCGGATGAAAGGATTCTTGAAAAAGTACCTGAGTATTTTGTTGAATTTGTAAAAAGACTATTGCATGAGTAATTCGAGCTTGTTTTTATAAAGAAGAAAGTAATTTTTAGTGTAATCATGATTAAGTTCCTAGGAAGATTGGGTAAATAATAACCATTAAGCGAATAAGGAGATGTTAAAAAATGGCAGCTCAAGATCCTAGAACAAAATTTAAAACAACGGATTATGAAAAACAAGAACAAGAGGTACCGGGTTTACAATCTGAAATGACGCCAGCACCTGATTGTGGCGAAACGTCTTACCAAGGTCATCAACGCTTACAAAGCTATAAAATGTTAGTTACAGGTGGTGACTCAGCAATAGGGCGTGCAGCAGCGATTGCGTATGCTAAAGAAGGTGCAGATGTAGCGATTAACTATCTTCCGAGTGAAGAACAAGATGCACAAGAAGTACGCCAAGTGATTGAAGAAAGTGGTCAAAAGGCAGTGTTAATTCCTGGTGATATAAGAGATGAGCAGTTCAACTATGACCTTGTTGAACAAGCATATCAACAATTAGGTGGCTTAGATAATGTTACTTTAGTTGCTGGACATCAACAGTATCATGATGATATTCATGGATTTACAACTGAGGCATTTACAGAAACATTTGAAACGAATGTCTATCCGCTATTTTGGACAGTTCAAAAAGCTTTGGAATATTTAAAACCGGGTGCGTCAATTACGACGACATCATCTGTACAAGGTTATAATCCTAGTCCTATTCTTCATGATTATGCCGCTTCAAAAGCAGCAATTATTTCATTAACTAAAAGTTTTTCAGAAGAATTAGGACCAAAAGGAATTAGAGTGAACTGTGTAGCGCCTGGTCCATTCTGGTCGCCATTACAAATTTCTGGTGGACAACCTCAAAGTAAAATTCCAACATTTGGTCAAAAAACACCTTTAGGTCGTGCAGGTCAACCTGTTGAGTTATGTGGAACTTATGTGCTATTAGCGTCAGAAGAATCAAGTTATACAACTGGACAAGTGTTCGGTGTTAGCGGTGGAGTGCAAATAGATTAGGTTTGTATGAAGCTTTTAATTGAACAATATAATATTAATTTAGCCACTTCAATCAAGTAAATTAAAATGAGTTAGTGAAGTGTATTTTAAATAGTCGGTAAAGGTGTGTATCTTTATCGGCTTATTTTAATACTTTGTCATAAGGAGCGTTTGCTCAGGGTGTGGATTATAAGTTTTAAGCAGAATAAACTTTCTTAATGAGGATGTCAGGACAACAACGAAAAAGTTAAAAACTGTTGCGGGATTGGGTTTAGGGACGGTTAGTGGAAGAAAGTTCAATTCATTAACAAGTGAAATGCCTAAGGTTAGATATTAGACGTCAGAACGGACAAAGAATAATAGGATATGTTTTCAATTATATAGCGAAGTATTTATATGTTAAGATGATGTAAATTACATAGAAACGCTGCCCGTAGAAGTACTGATCATAGAAATGCTGATAAACGTAAATTTGCAAACTCAATATTAAACAAAGGGGTTGTTATTATGGCATTAATAGTATCTAGAGCTATATTATTTTTGATTTTAGCATTAGCTTTTGGAATAGCGACTGTTTTTCCTGAACAAAAGTTGTCATTATATATAGTATTCACATTATTTGTGGCAGTTGCGATTATTATGAATGTATGGTTTACCCATCAAAATATTAAAAAGAATATCATTAAGTTTAACAAATACGTCGCATTCTTTTTAGCCTTTGTCTCAGGGTTACTTTACATTGGATTTGTAATTTATACATTAACTATAGGGAGCTATGATGTTTTACCAATTATTATATTTGCAATAAGTATCGTATTGGTTCAAATATTAGAAAATATACTGGGAATCAGTATAAGAAATACGCGTCCATCAAACAAACAGCTGAAAGTTATTTCTGAACAAAGCGCACAGCAATTTAAAGTCATATCATTAATATTAGTAAGTGTGTCTATCGTGTTCATTTTTATTGCATTAATGCTTAAATGGTGGCTTATACTTGCGATTAGCATTATTGTTTTGATTATTATTATTACAGTAGCAATGATTGTTTATGAAAAATATTATACGACTCCTGATTAATTTATGATTGACGTACTAAGGATTATCTTGTAACGTAAACGTAAATAAGCATCACTTATCTAGAGAGGTGGAGGGACTGGCCCTATGAAGCCTCGGCAACATCTCGAATGTGCCAATTCCAGTAACCGTAATGGTTTGAAGATAAGCAGGTAAAGCACATGAAAACCTCTTTCTTCATCGTTTGTGAGAAAGAGGTATTTTTAATTGGAAAGCAGGTAAAAAGGATGGAAGTACATAAAAAGAGCAATGCTTGGGCATTATTCCCCTTGTTATTATTTGTGGCGTTGTTTTTAGGCGTAGGTATTATCACAGGTGATTTTACTTCAATGCCATTAAATGTTGCAATTACGATAACGGTAATTGTGGCGTTATTAATGAATCGAAAAGAATCATTTGCTAAAAAAGTTGAGGTCTTCACGAAAGGTGCAGGCCATTCAAACATTATTTTAATGATGTTGATTTTTATTTTAGCAGGTGCATTTTCAAATACAGCTGAAAAAATGGGTGGCGTAAAGTCGACAGTTAATTTAGGACTATCATTAATTCCAGAAAATTTAATTATTGTAGGATTGTTTGTGATCTGTATGTTTGTTTCTATATCTATGGGAACGTCAGTAGGGACTGTTGCTGCAATAGCACCTGTTGGTTACGGATTTGCACAAGCGACAGATGTACCAACTGCGCTAGCAATGGCTACAGTTGTTGGAGGTGCAATGTTCGGCGATAATCTATCAATGATTTCAGATACAACAATTGCTGCGGTTAGAACACAACATACGAAAATGAAAGATAAATTCAGAGTAAACTTTAAAATTGTATTGCCAGGTGCTATTTTAACGATTATTATTCTGTATTTCTTAACGAATGGCATTTCTTTAAATCATGCTAAAAACTATGATTATAATCTAATTAAAGTTGTACCGTATATTTTAGTATTAGTATTGGCATTATTAGGTGTAAATGTCATTATCGTATTGATTGGCGGAACATTATTAGCCGGAATCATTGGTCTCATAGATGGTTCATTCGGTTGGATGGGGCTACTAGATGCAGTGTCCAAAGGTATTATAAGCATGGAAGATATTGCTATGATTGCGTTGCTAATTGGTGGTTTAGTCGGTATTATTCAACACAATGGTGGTATTGAATGGTTGTTGCAATTTGTTCGCTCTAAAGTGAAATCAAAGCGTGGCGCAGAATTAGGGATTGCTAGTTTGGTAAGTGTCGCAGATATTGCTACGGCAAACAACACCATCTCTATTATTATGTCAGGTCCTTTAGCTAAAAATATTGCAGATGAATATGATGTAGATTCAAGGAAATCAGCAAGTATTCTTGATATATTTGGAGGCTGCTTCCAAGGTTTATTACCATATAGCCCGCAAGTCATTTCAGCGGCTGGTGTAGCTGGTATTTCACCGTTAATGTTATTCCCATATAGCATTTATCCTATATTATTAGGTGTATGCGGACTTATTGCGATTTTATTTAATTTTCCAAAGCTAAAAAAGAACACTAGTCAAGAAATGAAACATTAATGCTTAACAATATATCGATGTAGCCAAGTAAGGTGGCTTGTTATATTAACAGATCATGTTGTACTCACCGTATAACGCTAATCTTTTAAAAATGATGATCATCTATGTTTGGAACTGAGCAAAAATACGTTAAAATAAAAGTAAGAGCGAAAGTGGGTGGACAACAGTGGCAAAATTTAATGTAGAGAATGAACATGTCGAAGTTGAAATTGAAAAGCTTTATAAATTTTCTCCAGAGTTAGTATACGAAGCTTGGACAAAGAAAGATTTGTTGAAACAATGGTTTATGACATCAGCCAGAACGAATAAAGAGATTGAAGCGGATGTTAAAGAAGGCGGTAAATATCGTATTGTAGATCAACAACGTAATGGCAAAGTAAATGTGATTGAAGGTATTTATGAATCTTTAGTTATGGATGAATACGTTAAGATGACTATCGGTATGCCTGGACTAAGTGAAACACAAGATGTCATTGAGGTAGAATTTTTTGAACGTGAAACAGGTGGCACCCAAATGCTATTTTATTATCGTTCATTAGTTGAAAAAGAAAGACGATTTACTAATTTAGAATACAAGCAAAAGAAAAAAGAATATCATGATGCCATGGTGCATGGTTTCGAATTGATGTTTGATAAGATGTACCACGTTATCGAAACATCAACACAACAATAAAATGATAAAAGGAAGTTATGATAGGCTCAAGGCCATTAAATCATAACTTCCTTTTTTCTAATTTGAAATATCATTATGTAGTAAATACTCATTATATTTTCTTACAAGTGTTTCAAAGAATATATGATAACTGATGAAGCTAGAATAGTCTGTACCATCAGTTAAGTAGAATGTGTTACTGGATACATAGACATTGTAATTTGCTTTTTGAGCAAGGGTATTATCTTTCATTGTAGTAACAGAAATAAAGTATTTTTGTCTAAGTTGAAGCAAGTTTGTTACTTCTAATAATTCATGTGTTTCACCTGATAATGAAATAATAAAGAATAAATCATTAGGTTCACTCTTGTTCAAAATCATTTTAAGTTCATGTTCATCATGAAGTACAATGACATGATTATGTAACGTTAACAATATACGCTGTGCCTCTGAAGCAACGTTTAACTGTGCACGCCCTGTACCATACAAATATATTGTTGAAGCTGTATGCATTTTTTCAGTAAGAAGCTGGTAATCAACGCGTTCTAAATAACTGAATGTACTATCGATTTCTTGTTTGAAACTATCGATAGAGTTAGATGGTAATTGGTGTGTCTTATTACTTTCAAATTTAAGGTACGATTTAAAATCACTATAACCGTCAAAACCTAATTTGCGTGTAAATCTGTGAATGGTTGCATTCGAGGCATGTGTGAATTGTGCTAAATCTTGTATTTTCATATTTTTACATTCATCTATATGTGTATTGATAAAGTGAGCGATATGTAAATCATTGTCATTAAGTTTATCAAAGTTTCGATTAATGTGTTCATCTAAAAACATATTCAACCTCCTTGAAAATAAATGTGTGATAGATCGTTATTACATTAAAACCTTGTATGTCATTATATATATTTGTGTATTGATATAGGTTTGATTATGCGTTTAAAACGAATGTATTACAAATACAACGATGTCATATATAAGGTCGTGAAAAAATTTTCACTATATGAAAAGATAATCTGATTATACAAAATACTTTCAAAATACGTCAATGTCGTTGTAGGTGTGTAAGCGTTTACTATATATTATATTTAAATAGTAAGACATCTATTTATAAATGAATCTAATTAGATGTATTGTTAGGAAAGATGATATGGAGGGAATAGAAGATGAATGCGATAAAGCGTTTCGGTAGTGCAATGATTGTACCAGTATTAATGTTCGCTTTCTTTGGGATAGTGCTTGGCTTTGCGACATTATTTAAAAATCCTACAATCATGGGGAGTTTAGCAGATCAACATACGTTTTGGTTTAAATTTTGGTCAGTAATAGAATCTGGTGGCTGGGTTATTTTTACGCATATGGAAGTTGTATTTGTTGTAGGTTTACCACTTTCTTTAGCTAAAAAAGCACCAGGTCATGCAGCACTTGCAGCATTGATGGGTTACTTAATGTTTAATACATTTATAAATGCCATTTTAACGCAATGGCCACATACGTTTGGCGCTAATTTAGAAAAAGGCGTTGAAAATGTACCTGGTTTAAAATCAATTGCAGGTATTGCCACATTGGATACGAATATTCTAGGTGGTATTATTATTTCAGCTATTATTACTTGGATTCACAATAGATACTATAGTAAACGATTACCAGAAATGGTTGGTGTATTCCAAGGTTTAACATTTGTGGTTACAATCTCATTTTTTGTGATGTTACCATTAGCAGCAATTACTTGTGTTATTTGGCCAACTGTTCAGCACGGTATTGGCTCAATGCAACACTTTATCATTGCTTCAGGCTATATCGGTGTATGGTTGTATCACTTCTTAGAACGTGTATTAATACCGACAGGATTACATCACTTTATTTATGCACCAATTGAAGTTGGACCAGTAGTAGTCAATCACGGCTTGAAAGCTGAATGGTTACAACATTTAAATGAGTTTGCTAAGAGTACTAAGCCATTAAAAGAGCAATTCCCTTATGGCTTTATGTTACAAGGAAATGGGAAAGTATTTGGATGTTTAGGTATTGCCTTAGCAATGTATGCTACGACACCTAAAGAAAATCGTAAAAAGGTGGCGGCACTACTTATTCCTGCCACATTAACAGCAGTCGTTGTAGGTATTACTGAGCCATTAGAATTTACATTCTTATTCATCGCGCCATACTTATTTGTTTTACATGCAGTTTTAGCAGCATCAATGGATACTTTAATGTACGCATTTGGTGTTGTAGGAAATATGGGTGGTGGTTTGTTAGACTTCATTTCAACAAACTGGTTACCACTTGGGAAAGAACATTGGGGCACTTATGTAGCACAAGTTGTTATAGGCTTAATATTTGTAGCGATTTACTTCTTCTTATTCAGATTCTTAATTTTGAAATTTGATATTCCATTACCTGGACGTAAGAAAACAGAAGAGGAAGTTAAATTATTTTCTAAGCAAGATTACAAAAATAAAAAAGGTGATAGCGTAGATTCTAAACGTGCTTCAACTGGAAATGAATACGAAGACAAAGCTGCGTATTACCTAGACGGTTTAGGCGGCAAAGAAAATATCAAAGATGTTACTAACTGTACAACAAGATTACGCTTAACTGTTTATGATGAAAGTAAAGTTGCGGATACGGAATATTTCACGCATCAACAAATGGCACACGGATTAGTAAAGAGTGGTAAGAGTATCCAAGTTGTAGTAGGTATGACAGTACCACAAGTTCGTGAAGCATTTGAACAAATGGTTGATGATCAATCGTCCGAAGATAAATAATACAAAAAAAGACACATCACTATACGCAATCATTGTAAATGATCATCGTATAGATGTGTCTTTTATTATGATATACGAGCTTTGCTCATAGATGACGATCTATAATTGGCAGATAGAATGTCGATATTTCTAGTTGCAATCGTATGTAACAATTTAGCGAATATTTCTGGCGTACATATAATATGCGCATGAGACTTATTCAACGTATAAGTGATATCAGTGTGATTTTGGAACATATTCATAATATCGATGACTTTGTCTTTAATGAAAGCATCTTGCAAGCCATCAATATTGATATCGAAACGCTTTGCAGATTGATATAAATTATCAGAATCAAGTAATTCATTTATTTTCTTTGGTGAAAGTACTTGGAAAATACTATACTGATGAAAACTTAAAAATGAAATGAAGTATGGAAGTTGTTGCTTTGGTAAGCTAATTTCTAATACATACTGATTAAACTGTTTGTTTATTGAGAATTGCAACGCATCACAAAATTGTACACTTTTGCATAACTTACTTAATTTTTTTCTAGTAGTACGGTCATTTAAACCGGCGATGTTGATGATGTATGTTTCGAATTTATCAATTAACATGTGAGGACCTCCCGAGGAATACATGGCATTAAATACACGTTTAATATTTATAAAGGTGACTTAATTTTGTTCAAGTTGATTTTACCACGCTTTTTTTCTTTATTCACTAAGACTTTTGAATGAAGTTTAAAATAATTGTTTATCAGTGTTAAAATATTTGCAATAAGAAGAGAATGGCTAAATAATCTTAATTTTCAGAAAAGTAATTGTAACCTTACTGGTCTTATGGTAATATTTTTCAATATTATCGACGAGGATGTGTTAAAAATGTTTCAAAAATTGAGTATATTTGCCACGAAGAGTTTTTTGGTATGGATGTTAGTAGCAGCTGTTATTGGATTTATTTTCCCACAACATGTTGCGACATTAGGTAAGTGGGTACCTTATTTACTTGGTATTGTTATGTTAGGTATGGGATTAACAATTACACCTAATGATTTCAAAATGGTCTTTAAAGCACCTAGAGCAGTAATTATTGGTGTCTGTCTGCAATTCAGTATTATGCCCACATTAGCATTTATAATTGCAAAGTCTTTTCATTTACCACCTGATATTGCTGTTGGCGTAATATTAGTTGGATGTTGTCCGGGTGGGACATCAAGTAATGTAATGAGTTATTTAGCCAAAGCTAACGTAGCACTTTCTGTTTCTATTACTACGGTCTCTACGTTGCTAGCGCCATTCGTTACACCTGCGTTAATATATCTATTTGCAAATGAATGGTTGGAAGTATCTTTCTTGAGTATGTTGTGGTCAGTTGTTCAAGTTGTATTAATTCCAATTGCTTTAGGTATTGTTTTGCAAATTATTAATCGTAAAATTGCTGAAAAAGCTTCTACAGCTTTGCCGATTGTATCAGTTGTTGCTATTTCATTAATTTTAGCAATAGTTGTAGGTGGCAGTAAGCACCAAATCTTAACTACAGGATTATTAATATTTTTAGTAGTTATTTTACATAACGTATTAGGGTATACGATTGGATATTGGTTAGCTCGTCTTTTAAAATTAGATCGACAAGATCAAAAAGCAGTCAGTATTGAAGTTGGAATGCAGAACTCTGGTTTAGCTGTGTCATTAGCAGCATTGCATTTTAATCCAATTGCAGCAGTACCAGGCGCAGTGTTTAGTTTCATTCATAATATAACAGGGCCTATTTTAGCAAAGTATTGGTCAAAAAAGTTATAATTGCACTAATAGAATGAAGTGGTCATCGGACTGTGTTAAGCTTTGATAAAGAGAAAAAATAGAGGAGTAAATACATGTATAGAGCAGTTATATTTGATTTCGATGGAACAATAATAGATACGGAACAACATTTATTTAATGTTATTAATAAACATTTAGAGATGCATAATGCCGATCCTATAAGCATTGATTTTTATCGTTCTTCTATTGGAGGAGCAGCTACAGATTTGCATGACCATTTAATTAAAGCGATTGGTTCGGAAAATAAAGATAAACTTTATGAAGAACATCATCTTACTAGTACAACATTACCGATGATTGATACGATTAAATCATTGATGGCATTTTTAAAGCAACGTCACATTCCTATGGCGATTGCCACAAGTAGTGTGAAAGCGGAAATAATGCCTACCTTTAAAGCATTAGGTCTAGACGATTATATAGAGGTAGTTGTTGGTAGAGAAGATGTTGAACAAGTTAAACCTGACCCTGAATTATATTTATCTGCAGTACAACAATTAAATTATATGCTGACACAATGTTTGGCTATTGAAGATTCTGTAAATGGTGCAACAGCCGCGATTGCAGCTGGATTAGATGTTATTGTTAATACGAATAAAATGACAAGCGCACAGGACTTTTCTAATGTAGATTATGTAGCAAAAGATATTGATTACGATCAAATTGTAGCGCGTTTCTTTACGAAATAGGAGGCGTATCATGATGGGTTACATTATATTGTTTTTTCTAGCTGGTCCAGTAATTTTAGGCGTTGGAAATTTGGTGATTGGTCCTATATTTAACAAACAGACACCATTTCGCGTGCAAGTAAGATCTTTTGTTGTTGGTTCAATGATTTACTTAATACTCGCAACAATTGGCTATTTTTTACTATTACAAGGTAAACTTTAACGAGAAAACCACCTTACCTCATTAAATGGACGACCATATGTATGTGAAATGGTAGAACGTTCATGTTTATGTATGAGATAGGGTGGTTTAAATAGTTACATATATTTTAATAATAACGTCACGATGATAAGTACAATTAAGATAATATCTATGCCTACCATAATTGTAGCTCTTGTTGCATTACTTCCTTGTTCTTTTGCTGATTTCATAGCACGGTAGTTTGGCACAAAGCTAATAATTAGTAAGATTAAAACAATTACACCAATTAATGCTGTTGTCATGATGAACGACCTCCTTTATTTTTTTCAATCAATTCCCAAATAAACGTAGCAATCACACCGATGATTAACCCAGTGATGACACCGATTTGTACCGTTAAAAATATGGCGCCGAAAATGATACCAATAATTAATGCAATCGGTAAAGTCGTACCGAGTTTAATCTTGCGCTCTGGAGAATTAATAATAGTAAATAATGTAAGACAAATGAGTATGAAAGCAAGTGTTGCAATAATAGTTCTTCCAACTAAATATAGGATGTCAGGTTTTTCCATACCGATATAATTTATGATGAAAAATGCTACAGCAAAGATTACCGATATTTTTGTAGCACGTGGCAGTATTTGTTTTAACATTGATATACTCCTTTTTAATATTATTAAAATTATATCATAATTACCGAGAATAGCTGAAGTTGTATGTGACTCAACGGTACTTGGACAACTTTTTTTATTTTTTAGAAAAATCACAAAATAATTGTTTGCAAAGTTGCAAAAGCCTGCTATAGTAGTTCTGTAAACGATTGCATGGTATGCAAATATTAATGTACCAAAATCGATAATTTATAGTATAATTACGGCAATAAGTTTTTTTATGGATTTATTTAGTATCAATCAGAGATGGGGTAAGAAGTTATGGAGAACAATGAACTACAAAGGGGATTGAGTGCCCGTCAAATTCAAATGATTGCACTTGGTGGTACGATTGGCGTGGGGCTTTTCATGGGTGCGACAAGTACAATTAAATGGACAGGCCCATCAGTTATCCTTGCATATTTAATTGCGGGTATCTTTTTATTTTTAATCATGAGAGCAATGGGGGAAATGATTTATTTAAACCCTACAACAGGATCATTTGCAACATTTGCAAGTGATTATATACATCCTGCAGCAGGTTATATGACAGCATGGAGTAATATATTCCAATGGATTGTTGTTGGTATGAGTGAGGTCATCGCAGTAGGAGAATATATGAAGTTTTGGTTCCCGGAATTGCCAACTTGGATTCCTGGTATTATTGCTATTTTATTATTAATGGCAGCGAATTTATTCTCGGTAAAAGCGTTTGGAGAATTTGAATTTTGGTTTGCTTTAATTAAAGTTGTAACAATTATTTTAATGATTATTGCTGGTTTTGGTCTTATTTTCTTTGGTTTTGGAAATGGTGGCCATGCGGTAGGTATTTCTAATCTATGGACAAATGGCGGATTTATGCCAAATGGTATTGTTGGTTTCTTCTTTGCATTATCAATTGTAATTGGTTCATACCAAGGTGTGGAACTGATAGGTATTACTGCAGGTGAAACTAAAGATCCTCAGAAAAATATCGTTAAAGCAGTGAACGGTGTTATCTGGAGAATTTTAATTTTCTATTTAGGTGCTATTTTTGTTATTGTTTCAGTGTATCCTTGGAATCAATTAGGAGATATTGGAAGTCCGTTTGTTGCAACATTTGCTAAAATCGGTATTACATTTGCAGCTGGATTAATTAACTTTGTTGTATTAACTGCAGCAATGTCAGGATGTAACTCAGGTATTTTCAGTGCGAGTCGTATGATTTATACACTTGCTCATAAAGGTGAAATGCCGAAAATATTTACTAAAATCATGAGAAATGGTGTACCATTGTACACTGTTGTTGCAGTATCTCTTGGTATTTTAATTGGTGCTTTATTAAACGTAATTTTACCTTTATATATCGATGGAGCGAAGAGTATTTTCGTATACGTTTATAGTGCGTCTATTTTACCAGGTATGATTCCTTGGTTTATGATTTTATTCAGTCACTTACGTTTTAGAAAATTACACCCTGAAGAAGTGGAAGGTCACCCATTCAAAATGCCTGGTGGCGCAGTAAGTAACTACTTAACAATATTATTCTTAATATTAGTATTGGTTGGTATGGTATTTAATGTTGAAACTAGAATATCAGTGCTTATTGGCGTTATCTTCTTTACGATTGTAACGATTTATTACTTTATTAGATATAATAAAAATAATGTAAAAGCAAAATAGTATGATTATAATGTGCGCTTATTTTATGACAAACTTGGCCCTAGCTTATTAAAGTTAAATAGCCAAAGAAATGTTATGAGTAGGCGCATTTTTTTATAAATATAGCTTAAATCGAAGTTGTAGTAAGAATTTACCTTTAAAAGGCAATACTATCGATAGTTTTTACTGTGGGCTTAAAAAAATAGCATCATTAAAATAACAAACGCAATTGATATATGGAATGAATCCGTTAATCAACTGCGTTTGTTTTTAATATAAGAAATTGAATGGCCTTATCAAATCATTGGTCATATGCGTATGTTATACAAGATAAAAGACATGTAAGCTTTGAAAATGATGCATAAATTATTATATGACATGATTAAAGAATTTATATAAGACTGTTAATGTTTAAAGTTAATATTTGATAAATGTTTACGATAGTTATCTAAAGCCATTTTAGATTGTGTTATGAAATCTAATGATGCGTGATAATTTAATGCAACATAACGATAATATAAAATATCAATAGTGAACATTTGAGCAAATAATGAAGTTGTTGCTCCCATATGCATCTCATTTTCATCAGTTTTCCCATAAGTTAAAACAATATTTGATGCCTGTGCTACGGGATTATCCCTTGTACTAGTAATTGTAATTATAGGTATATGGTAGTCATCAATAACTTTAACCATTGATTGCATTTCACTTTGCGTACCATTGTTAGTAATAAGAATAACACTGTCGTTCGAATTGTGAGTTGCTAATAATGTTGCAAAAATATGTGTTTCTTGAACAAGTTGAATATTAAGACCTATTCTTGATAACTTTTGGTATAAGTCGGTAGCAACTACAAAAGATGCGCCAAAACCATATATAAAAATCGTCTCAGAACGTTTTAAACAATGACATATTTGATCAATAGTTTTATCATTTAATTCGTTATTAGCATGATTCAGTGCGCGTGTAGTACGTGTATGGAGTTTAGTTCTTAAAGATTCTGTACTTTCGTTATTCATTAATTCAACATTGTAAATTGATGATGCTTTAGGAACATATTTAGATATATTTATTTTCAAGTCATGAAAACCGCCATCAGTAATTTTCTTGCTGAATCGAATGACTGATGATGTACTAATATCTAATAAGCTTGCTAAGTCTTGAGACCTCATTTTAATCACCTTTTGAGGTGAATTTAGTATAAATTTAGCTATCTTTTTTTCATTTTTAGTCATATATGGATATTGACTATCTATTTCTGTTAGTACGTTTGACATATTAATCACTCCACTTTAACGCAATATATTTTATTAGCGTTGGCTATTGTTGTTTAACGCGATGGTATTTACAACTTGTAACGTAAGAGAATGAAAAATAAGCTGAATATGTTGTTTGTTTAATGATATTGAATTATAAAACTGTAAATTTTTTTAAGATGTATAGATAAAAAATAGCATACTCCCATGTGCAAATAATATATCAATATATTGATATATTACCGTAAGTCATACTGTATATTCCCAATTTATACATTATGTACTCATCTATTTAAATCTTAGTAAATGTAGTTATATAAGACTAAATCTACCATCTTAATCATTATGATTATAACTCGATTAATGCATCTTTACAATTTGAAGAAACTTTTTAATTGTATAATTTATGTAATAAAGTGAATTTTAATAAATAACTTGTTTAAATGACATTTTATGAAAAATAGGTTAATGGGCAAATTTAATTGCAAATAATGCGTTAGATAGTTCTGTATGATAAAAATTAAGATATTGAATTTTGTTACCATAGTCGACTTGTCGGAGGGGATGTTTATTAAGTAGTGTTATAATTTCATAATAGGAAACTTGATTTTCGTTTATTATATATGATGTTTCAAAGCCTTTGAACTTATTCAATTCATTAGTAACTATTTGGTTAAATTTATAAATATGCGTTTGAATGTTCCAATCTGTCATTAAAGTATTATATTTAATCGTATCAATGATTTGAATCAAATTAGTAATTTGTTGTCTCATATACTTAGTTTCGTTTATCATGTAGAAGTACCTCCAAAAATCAATTATTAAACAGGAAAGGATATAACAGTGGAAAATGAAAAAAAGAAATACACGTTTAAAGATATAGCATGGAGAGATTTGCTTATAATTCCAATTATAGGTGTTATATTTTATGCACTCACAATTGTAGCTTACATAGGACCAATTTTGTTTGGTTATTATGAAATCGATAGTAATCTGATATTTGTAGCGACTATCACACAAGCTTTAGCATATACGATTGGGATTGGCGTATTTTATTTATTTCACTTAAAAGTTATGCCATCAAGGCTTCGGGCTGGTTATGCGTATATCAAAAAATATTGGCTTAGATTGTCAATAACGTATATTATTGCTCTCATCTTAATTTATACATATGAATATATGACACAGTTTCTACCTAAACATTTGCAATATAGTGAAACAGCCAATGAACTTGAGCTAAATAAAATGTTTGAAGTGCCTGCATTTTTACCTGTAGCATTCTTATTAATTGTGATTGTAGGTCCAATAGTTGAAGAAATCGTATTTAGACATATTTTAATTGGAGAATTAGGTAAGAAGTTTAATTTTATAGCTATGAGTATTGTTTCGGTGTTCTTATTTGCATTTATTCATGTGACTGATGCAAAGTCACCGTTTGAGTTTGGTCCATATCTCATACTATCCATCATATTAGTTTTCACTTATTTAAAATCTGGAAGAAACCTAGGTTCAACAATTGCATTACATATAGCAAATAATTTTGTTTCTTTTGTTATATCAGTAATAAGTATTTATGCGTAGATAAAACCCCGTCGACTCCATAGTTTAGGAATCGATGGGGTTTAAAAATTGATGATAGTTATCAATGGATATGTCTCTGGTTTGAATCGTCTTACCGAATGAATACGAAATATCTATAATATTTTCAATTTCGAGTTCGGCAGTTTTGTCTTGAGCAATGTCATAAATGACTGCATGCCAATGTCCATGTTTACACAAAAGGCCAATAAATATAACGTTTTCGGCTTTAATATTATCATCAACCTTATGATCTACTAACATCACATTTCGTTCTGTACAATAAATTAAAATGTCGGAAAACAACATTGGGAGTGTCATATGTAGTGTGTCATCAAATTTAATATAAAAGTCCATGCGCTTAAGCAATTTTCTTAAGCGTGTTTGTGGAAGACTTAAACATTGTTTTATAATTGCATTGATTTCGCTTTTATATGGTAATGTCGAGTACGACTGACTTTCATTAAGCACTAAAAATAAGGCCGATAATTGTGTTTCAGATAAGTTTAATGCAATTTTAGATTGTGCTTGTTGTATTTGGTAACCACCATTTTTCCCATAATGCGCATAAATTTTAACACCTTGATTTTCTAAATCATCAATATCTCTTAAAATTGTGCGTTTGGATACGTTGCAATATTTAGCTAATTCTAAAGCGGTCATTTTTTTATTTTGTTGAATTGCAGTAATTATTAAATTTTGCCTTTCAGCTTTATTCATGACAGCCACCTCCTAAAAGATGATATATTACACAAAGTATAACATAAGAGTGACAATGAGGACATTTTCAATATCTTTTTAAAAAAATCGGAAAAATTTTGTGGAAAACGCTTACATTTTAAAAAAGATTGTGCTATGATATTACTTGTAACAGGGGGAGCGATTAAACAAAGGGGTAGAGCTATATAACAGATAGCTTTTAATCGTTCAAGTTACATCACAACATCTTCAATATTTATTACTTACTTTCCTTTCTATTTGTCGGCTAGCACGTGACTAGCCGATTTTTTTATGCATAAAATGAAGAAGTCTTCAGTTGTATTGTTGATTCTTTTAATATAGGGTAATAATAAAATGATAATGATATGAGAAGTGGTGGACGAAATGACAGATAAAACATTACAGCAAATAGATAAGTTAATATGTTCATGGTTGAAACAAATAGACAATGTTATTCCACAATTAATTACGGAGATGACTACAGAAACGAAGCGTCATCGATTTGATTTAGTTACAAATGTAGATAAACAGATTCAACAACAATTTCAACAATTTTTAGCAACACATTTTCCGGAACACCAACTATTAGCGGAAGAAAAAAGTAATGAAATGATTACGAATGAAATTAATCATTTATGGATTATGGATCCCATTGATGGAACTGCCAATTTAGTAAAACAGCAAGAAGATTATTGTATTATATTGGCGTATTTTTATGAAGGTAAACCAATGTTATCGTACGTATATGATTATCCGCATAAAAAGCTTTATAAAGCAATACGAGGAGAAGGTGCTTTTTGTAATGGAATTAAGATGGAAGAACCCCCATCGTTAAAATTGGAAGACGCTATTATATCGTTTAATGCACAAGTGATGAATCTGGATACGGTGCAAGATTTATTTGACGCCTCATTTAGTTATCGTTTAGTTGGTGCTTGCGGATTAGATTCTATGCGAGTGGCAAAAGGTCAATTTGGGGCACATATTAATACAAATCCTAAACCTTGGGACATTGCTGCACAGTTTTTATTTGCAGAACTATTGAATCTAAAAATGACGACTTTAGATGGTAAGGCAATTGATCATTTAAAGGGTGCACCTTTTATTATAAGTAATAAAGCATGTCATGAAACGGTACTTAAAATTTTAAATGCAAATGGTGGTTATCAAAAATACAGATAGATATTCTCGAGAGATAAAAAATAATAAAAAATAGTTATACGTCTACAGAAGTATAGTAAAAAAATTATTTTACTATATAATAAATAGAGAAAACAGACAAAGTATGTAAGGAATAGTAAAGGAGTGGTGGGATTGAAACGTTCGTCTAAAAGTAAAATGAGCCTACCGAAAAAAATATTTTTATGGGTATTCGGTATTTTAGTAATCTTAGCGATTGTAGCTGTTGTGTATGTAGCTGCTAAAATTTTTATTACTGGTAATAAGATACACAATCCGTTAGATCGCAATCATTCAGAATTAAGAGATAAAAAAGTGAGTTTAAACGATGGTGATCCATTCACAATCGCTTTATTTGGTGTCGATTCAGATGCTGATCGTAAGAAAAAGGGTGGCGGAGAGCGTAGTGATAGTATTATGATTTTATCTATCAACCCTAAAACGAAGAAAACTGAAATAGTAAGTATACCGCGTGATACAAGAGCGGAAATTGTTGGCCGTGGTACTACTGAAAAAATTGCACATGCCTATGCATATGGTGGACCAAATATGGCTGTTAAATCACTTGAAAAATTGATGAATGTGCCAATTGATCATTATGCGACAATCGATATGGATGGTTTGCATAATATGATAGATAGCATCGGCGGTGTTGATGTAGTAAGTAATGATACATTCACTGTTGATGGTGTTCGTTTTACAAAAGGACAGCAAACACATGTAAATGGTGATCAAGCATTGAAGTTTATTAGAAGTCGTAAAGAAGAAGGTGCTGGTGGTGACTTTGGTCGACAACAACGTCAGCAAATTGTACTTGAAGCGATGGCTAATAAGATTGCAAGCCCATCATCGATTACACATTTTAATAGTCTAATGAATGAAATTCAAAATAATGTTAAAACAGATTTAACTTTAGGTGATTTGAATACGATTAGAAGCAATTATAAAGATGCTAATGACACGATTAATAAACATCAATTGAGTGGTCAAGGCGGCATTCAAAGTGACGGATTGTACTACTTCATTCCTAGTGAGCAGTCAAAAGCTGAAAGTACTAAGTTATTAAAAGATAATCTAGAGTAGTAAACTAAGGGAAAATAAGTTATCAAAATTGTACACAAATTAATTAGATAGAATGAGCTGTATAAAGAATAACGAATAGAATTAATAGCCCGTAAATAGAAGGTGATAACACTTTGTATTTATGGGCTATTTTATTTAATGCCTGATTTGCGGTTTTGTAAATTAATCCATTACAAATTTAATTTAAAGATAAATCTTACCTTCTAAATGACAGTAGATATTTATCAAACTTGGGTTATTAATTTTCAGAAAAAGGGTATTTATAAATGGTATAGCGATTTTTAGGTGAGGTGATTATTAAGTATTGTCATTAATAAGGTTGTGAAAGAAATGGCAAAAAAGCGTGAAACAGATAATTGGAAAGCTAATAATGATAATTATTTTCAATTAAACAAAAAGATGATTTAATTTCGAGCAAAATATTTCAAATAAAAATGATTGCAAAAATAAAAAATACAAAAATACGCTTAACATTATACACTTAAAGTAATACAATTATATTGATTCTATCTGAAAGATGTGTGGGGCATCTTTATTTTAGGTGGAAATTAGGCAATTTATTAAAAGTCATTTACGGAAAAATATATAGATGGGGTGAATAGTATGCAAGAACATTTGGTGGTCACGCTTGATGGTAAAGATTATCTTGTAGAACCAGGTACGAATTTACTTGAATTTATTAAATCACAAGATACTTTTGTACCTTCAATTTGTTATAACGAGTCGATGGGACCAATTCAAACATGTGATACATGTACTGTTGAGATTGACGGTAAAATTGAACGTTCATGTAGTACGGTGATTGATCGTCCAATGACTGTAAATACTGTGAACAATGATGTGAAATATGCTCAAAAAGAAGCGCTTGATCGAATTTTAGAAAAGCATATGCTGTATTGTACAGTATGTGATTATAATAATGGTGATTGTGAAATTCATAATACGATGGATGCATGGGGGCTTCAGCATCAAACGTATGAATATAAAGAGAAGCCATACGAAAAAGATTATGGCCCATTTTATCGCTATGATCCAAATCAATGTATCTTATGTGGCCGTTGTGTAGAAGCATGTCAAGATATTGAAGTAAATGAAACAATTAGAATTGATTGGGATCGTGAGCATCCACGTGTCATTTGGGATAATGATGTACCGATTAATGAATCGTCATGTGTATCTTGTGGTCAATGCGCAACTGTATGCCCATGTAATGCGATGATGGAAGTTAACATGGAAGGTAATGCGGGTTATATGACTGATACGGAACCTGGTTCATTAGCGGCAATGATTGATTTAACTAAAAAAGCAGAACCTGGTTATGGTCCACTATTTGCAATCTCAGATTCAGAAGCAGAAATGCGTAAAGAGCGTATTAAGAAAACTAAAACAGTGTGTACATATTGTGGTGTGGGCTGTTCATTTGAAGTTTGGACTAAAGATAGAGAAATTTTAAAAGTACAACCATCACATGATTCTCCAGCAAATAAAATTGCGACTTGTGTTAAAGGTAAATTTTCATGGGGACATATTAATTCAGATCAACGCTTAACGAAACCATTAGTAAGGAAAAATGGTGAGTTCCATGAAGTAGAATGGGATGAAGCATTAAATGTCATTGCAGATAATTTTACATCTATTAAAGAAAAGTATGGCCCAGATGCACTATCATTCATTTCTTCTTCTAAAGCGACAAATGAAGAATCGTATTTAATGCAAAAATTAGCAAGACAAGTTATTGGCACTAATAACGTTGATAACTGTTCAAGATATTGCCAAGCACCTGCAACAAAAGGCTTATTTAGAACGGTTGGACACGGCGGTGACTCAGGTAGTATTGAAGATTTAGAAAAAGCAGCAATGTCTGTATTGATTGGTACGAATACAGCCGAAGCACATCCGGTTATTGCATCACGCATGAAGCGTGCTCAAAAATTATTTGGACAAAAAACACATGTGTTTGATATTAGAAAACATGAAATGGCTGAACGCGCAGATCGTTTTTATCAACCGAAACCAGGTACAGATTTGGCTTGGTTAAGCGCAGTGACGAAATATATCATTGATCATGACTTACACGATAAAGCCTTTATCGAAGAGTGGGTTGAAGATTTTGATGAATATTACAAGTCATTAGAAACATTTACAATGGCATTCGCTGAAGAGGCTACTGGTATTCCAGAAGCAGAGTTGATTAAGTTCGCTGAAGAATGTGCCAAAGCAGAGTCCGTTGTCATTTGTTGGGCAATGGGTATCACACAACAAGACATTGGAAGTGATTCAAGTACAGCAATTTCAAACTTATTATTAGTTACTGGAAATTATCGTCGACCTGGTACAGGTGCGTATCCATTACGTGGACATAATAATGTTCAAGGTTGTAGTGATATGGGTAGTATGCCTGATAAAATTACTGGTTATCAAAGTATTGAAGCGGACGATATTCGCGCTAAATTCGAAAAAGAATATGGCGTTAAATTGAATCCTAAAGTTGGTAAAGATAATCATGAAATGGTTGAAGGTGTCCATGATGGGGAAATTCATTCATTATATCTATATGGAGAAGATACTGGTATTGTAGATTCAAATATTAATTTTGTACAAGCTGCTTTTGAAAAATTAGATTTCATGGTAGTCCAAGATGAATTTTTAACATTTACAGCTACATTTGCAGATGTTGTCTTACCAGCAAGTCCTTCATTAGAAAAAGATGGTACTTTTACGAATACTGAGCGACGTATTCAACGTTTATACCAAGCATTGAAACCATTAGGTGATTCTAAACCTGACTGGAAAATATTCCAAGCAATTGCTAATAAATTAGGTTTCGATTGGAATTACAAACATCCAAGCGAAATTATGGATGAAATTGCTAGACTAACACCATTATATGCTGGCGTAAGCTACGAACGTTTAGAAGGATTTAATAGTTTACAATGGCCTGTGCATCCAGATGGTACAGATGAACCAATACTTTATTTAGAAGGATTTAATTTCGATAATGGTAAAGCAAAATTATTCCCATTATCATTTGATAATTACTTTAAGCAAGATGAAGTTTATGATATTCATGTAAACAATGGTCGATTGTTAGAGCACTTCCATGAAGGTAATATGACTTATCAAACACCAATGATTAAATACAAAGTGCCGCGTGCATTTGTTGAAATTTCTCCAGAACTTGCTGAAGATAGAGGCATTCATGAAGGTGCAGAAGTTAAGTTGATATCTGAAACAGGAGAAGCGGTATTACAAGTTCATGTGACAGATCGTGTTAAAGGTAAAGAAATCTATATTCCATTAAATAATGATGCGATGGAAAATGGAGATCTAGGTGCAATTAACCTATTAACTAATAGTGATGTTGATCAATACACGGATACACCATCATATAAACGTACAAGCTGTCGTTTGGAAGTAATTACGAAACGTGGTAAGTCACCGTTGAACCCTAATAATTTCCGTGTCAATAAAAAACGTCATCCGCAGTACAGTGTTCAAGTACAGAAAAAATGGGAACGTCCAGATTATGTTTTCCCAGGAAATCAGGTGGATAAATAATGGCTGAGAGAATATCTTCTAAAATTAGACGCTTAGAAAAATCAGAAGAACAAATTAAGTTAGAAAGTTTAAATGAAGTTACAGAGGCAATTGCAGCGAATAAAGATAGTATATTAAAAGCAATCAAACTTATTAAAGTGTTAGATGATGCTAAAATATTAGATGCTTTAAATGGCGCAGTTAGAGGACGTCAAGTGATTATTAATAAATTTGCTGTTGAGCTCAACAAAGATATCTATACTGGTCTGCTCACAAATATGGCTTCAATGGTATTTTTATTAGGTGAATTAAATGTATCAGATTTAAGTGACTTCCTTAATAAAGTTAATAAAGGATTACATGTTGCAAATCAAGCGAGTCCTAATGCGAAGACATCTGTAAGAAGTCTGTTAGGCGTTTTAAAAGATGACGACATGAACCGTAGTTTAACATATATGCTTAATATGCTAAAAGGTATGTCTCGAGAAGCTTAATATGGGTCTATAATAAATCGGATTGATGTAAAAGTTTTTTACTTTTCATCTTTCCGATTTTTTTGTCTTTGAATATAACAGTGTTCTTGCATGTTGGTGTAGGGTCACTGTTTTAAGTTATATTGAAATATTATTTGTATCCGAGTCTTCATCAAACTTTAAACAATATTTTTGAGAATCGAGAAAATCATGTGCTATTGATAATCAACCATCGACAGGGCTATGAAACATCATGTATTATTATGATTATGTAAGTTATTTAAATAAAAAGGGTGAGTGCATATTAATTCGAGAATGTTAAAAACGTCAGCTGTAATTTCTAATACATTATTAGTCATAGGTTTAGTCTGTCTATTTATGATGAAATTAGTGTTAGCTATTACTTTTTTTGCTGTTTCATTATCAATTAGTCTAGTTGTCTTTAATATGATGTTCAGAGATAGAACAACGATGAAAGTAATCGTTAACGCTTCTTTTTTAATCGTAATATTAGCGATTGTAGTGGCATATTTTTTATTGTCTAAGTAAGAAAAATGAGGTTTTGTCTATATGAAGAAGAATTTCAAGTTACGTATTTCAACGCTACTATTGATAGTTATTTTAGTTGTTTTTGCTGTATTACTCATAGTGAATGAAACTAAATTGTTTAAAAATGATGTGAATTACTCTTTTGATGAGGCTGTTTCAATGCAACAAGGGAAAGGTATTGTACAGACAAAAGAAGAGGATGGTAAATTTGTTGAAGCAAATAATGATGAAATTGCTAAAGCAATGACTATTTCACATAAAGACAATGATATGAAGTATATGGATATCACAGAAAAAGTGCCAATGTCGGAATCTGAAGTTAACCAATTGCTAAAAGGTAAGGGGATTTTAGAAAATCGAAGGAAAGTTTTTCTAGAAGCTCAAGAAAAATATGAGGTTAATGTCATTTATCTTGTTAGCCATGCATTAGTAGAAACAGGTAACGGCAAATCAGAATTAGCAAAAGGCATTAAAGATGGAAAAAAACGCTATTACAACTTTTTTGGTATAGGAGCATTCGATAGTAATGCTGTTCGTAGTGGGAAAAGTTATGCTGAAAAGGAACAATGGACATCACCAGATAAGGCGATACTTGGTGGTGCAAAGTTCATTCGTAATGAATATTTTGAAAACAATCAACTGAATTTATATCAAATGCGATGGAATCCAGAAAATCCTGCGCAACATCAATATGCGAGTGACATTCGCTGGGCAGATAAAATTGCCAAATTAATGGATAAATCCTATAAGCAGTTTGGTATAAAGAAAGATGATATTAGACAAACATATTATAAATAAGACATCGGTGCTTAAAGGGGCTGGAACAATTTATTGTTTCGAGCTCCTTTAGCGCATTCTGAGTGTGTTAGTTAAATGGATTTTAACCTAACAAAAAACGCTATATAGCATCAAATATGCTATATCCCACATCATTGTTGCAAATGTACATTATGTAAATGAATATTGCTGTCTAAATGTGCATGTAATATACAATGGTGCAGATAATACACTTAAGTCTTTAAAAATGAAACGTTAGTTCCAAGAGTCATTTTTAAACAATAGTGCATGTGATAAAATAGAAAAGAATGAAAAATATAGAGGTGACAATATGAAGATAGCAATTATAGGTGCAGGCATCGGTGGATTAACAGCTGCTGCATTATTACAAGAACAAGGTCATACTATTAAAGTCTTCGAAAAAAATGAGTCAGTTAAAGAAATTGGCGCTGGGATTGGTATCGGAGATAATGTGCTAAAAAAACTAGGTAATCATGACTTAGCTAAAGGTATTAAAAATGCTGGGCAAATCTTATCTACAATGACAGTGTTAGATGACAAAGATCGCCCGTTAACTACTGTTAAATTAAAAAGTAATACATTGAATGTGACGTTACCACGCCAAACATTAATTGACATTATTAAATCTTATGTAAAAGATGATTCAATATTTACAAATTATGAAGTCACGCATATAGATAATGAGACAGATAAAGTTACCATACATTTCGCGGAACATGAGAGTGAAGCATTTGATTTATGTATTGGTGCTGATGGAATTCATTCTAAAGTGAGACAATCTGTAAATGCTGACAGTAAAGTATTATATCAAGGGTATACATGCTTTAGAGGTTTAATTGATGATATTGATTTAAAGCATCCAGATTGTGCAAAAGAATACTGGGGAAGAAAAGGAAGAGTAGGTATTGTTCCGTTATTAAATAATCAAGCATATTGGTTCATTACAATTAACTCGAAGGAAAACAATCATAAATATAGTTCGTTTGGTAAACCTCATTTGCAAGCATACTTTAATCACTATCCAAATGAAGTTAGAGAGATCTTAGACAAACAAAGTGAAACAGGTATCATATTGCATAATATTTATGATTTGAAACCACTCAAATCTTTTGTTTATGGTCGTACTATTTTACTAGGAGATGCAGCACATGCGACAACGCCTAATATGGGGCAAGGTGCTGGACAAGCAATGGAAGATGCTATCGTATTAGTAAATTGTTTTAACGCATACGACTTTGAAAAAGCATTACAGCGTTATGATAAAATACGTGTTAAACATACTGCAAAAGTAATTAAGCGTTCTAGAAAAATCGGTAAAATTGCCCAATATCGTAGTCGTTTAGTTGTTGCAGTTAGAAACCGTATTATGAAAATGATGCCAAATGCATTAGCAGCTGGACAGACTAAATTCTTATATAAATCGAAAGAAAAGTAATACAACAATATGAAAACCCCCGTATGTTGAAATGAGAGCTCAACATATGGGGGTTCTTGTTTTTATAATGTCATTATAATAAATTCAATTATTAGTTAACGACAAATTGTGGTTTCTCACCTTGAACGGCACTAATTGCAGCATTAGCAACAATTTTAGACATCATGTTACGTGCTTCAAATGTAGCATTACCAATATGTGGTGTTAATACTACATTATTAAGTGATTTTAAGTCATCGGTAATATCTGGTTCAAATTCATACACATCAAGTGCAGCACCTTCAATTTCATTATCTTTCAATGCTTTTACTAATGCTTGTTCGTGCACGATTGGACCACGAGAGGCATTGATTAAATACGCCGTAGATTTCATCATTTTAAATTGTTCTGTATCAATCAAATGATGCATTTTAGGATTATAAGCAGCGTTGATAGTGATAAAATCTGCATTCTTTAATAGTGTATCTAAATCTACATATTTTGCACCGATTTCTCGTTCTTTTTCTTCTTTACGATTAGGTCCTGTGTATAGTACATCCATGTCAAATGCTCTTGCACGACGCGCTACTGCACTACCAATTTCACCTAAACCGATAATGCCGATTGTTTTCCCAGATACTTCTCTACCTCTGAAAAATAAAGGTGCCCATCCGTCAAATCCAGTGGTACGTGATAATTGGTCGCCTTCAACAATACGACGCGCTACTGCAAGTACTAATCCAATTGTTAAATCAGCAGTCGCGTTTGTTGATGCTTTAGGTGTGTTTGTAACATCTATACTTTTTTCTCGGGCATACTCGATATCAATATTATTAAAACCAGCGCCATAGTTGGCAATGATTTTTAAGTCTTTACCAGCATCGATAACATCTTTATCAACGTTTGTAGATAATAAACTAATTAAGGCAGTCGCGTTTTTAACACCTTTAATTAAAGTGTCTTTATCGACTAATCCTTTACCTTCATACATTTCAACTTCAAAATGTTCTTGTAAAAGTTTTAAACCTACTTCTGGTATTGCACCAGCAACATAAACTTTTTCCATAAAAGATCACTCCTTTTATCTTAGTATAGTAGAAGATTAGACAGTATACAACTATGTCATGATGTCTTGTGTATCAATGATGTAAGCGTGTACTTTTGATGGAGGTGATATAACTTAGGCACTGTAGAACTATGAATATTGTAATGTGGAAAAACTGGATCAATTAAATTAGATAACGTAGTTTTAAAGTTAATAGTATTGAAAAAATTAATATTATGAATATGGGAGTAAATATAAATAAGTAGGTGGCAACGAAAAATAGCAAAAAAAGAGCTTCTCCTATAAAGGAAAGCTCAAAGTTTTTTGACGACATATGTACTAGAATTAAGTTTCAAGACAATATGTATCATCGTGTTTATATTAAATATGGATGTAGTTGTAGTTACCTGCTTCACTTGCAGAAATAGTTCTAGAACTTACTGAGAAAGGTCCGCCACTATAATTCATTTCTGAAATTGTAACTGAACCATCACTGTTTACACTTTCTACATATGCAACGTGACCAAATGGTCCTTCAGAAGATTGTAGGATAGCGCCTTTAGAAGGTGTATGGTTTACTGTGAATCCAGCACCTTGTGCAGCAGCAGCCCAATTATTGGCATTTCCCCAAGTAGAACCGATTTCTCCGCCTACTTTATCATATACATACCAAGTACATTGTCCTGCAGTGTATAAGTTACCAGAATGTGAAATTGATGATGTAGTCGTCGTAGTTGTTGTAGTCGTGTTGTAGTTATAGTTGTTGTAATTTGTATAATTTTCAGCAGCATCTGCATGATGTGCTTGACCTACTAATGCTGTACCGATTCCTGCTGTTAACGTAGTTGCTGTTACTAATTTTTTCATGAATAAAGTCCTCCAAAGTTCTATATCTTTTTTTATAAATAAAACGTAGCGACTGTTTTATTCTCACATCTCGAATTGATGACAATAGTTACTTTAACAAAATTAATGCTTCTTGTGGGGAATGTTATTGATTTGTAAAAGAATAAAAAAACTTTGACTAATTTTGTAATAAAAATTAGTCAAAGTTACAATGAGATTAACAGATAATTAATAGGAAATATTTATTTGTAATATGTTTAAATAAATCGAATTGTTAAAGGTATTACATATTCCTGACCATTATAATATTTGACACACGCAATAATTGTGAATACAAAAGATAATATTGAGAAAGCGAATATGGATAAAATACCGATAAATGTAATGATGAAACCTATAATGATAATGAAATTAATATCGGTAGCAATTAGGAAAACGCCTATTAAAGTGATAACGACTAAAACGATAGACCAAATAATATATGAAATCGTATAGTTAAGATAATTTTTTCCAGCACGATCAACTAGTTTCGATTCATCTTTTTTCAATAACCATATAATCAGTGGCCCAATAATAGATGTGAATAAACTTAATAAATAGATAAGCATCGCCATAATGTTCTCATCATTGGATTTGCGATTTGGTTGATGATTTGTTACGTCGTTCATTTCAGTTGTCATATTAGACACTCCTTTGAAAATTGTAATATTATCTTTAACTATAACAAAATATAATCAAAAATAAACATGTTTATTAAACAATTATTAAAAATAAAAATAATTGGTGGACGTCGGCGTTTAAATAGGTTAATTTAAGGTTATATATACTTAACATTTATAATGATGCGTAATGAATTCGCATCATTTTTATATTGTCTTACGTATAATTTGTTTTTAATTTTAACCAAAGATAGAAAGAGGGTTGTTTATGAAAATAGCAATTGTAGGATCAGGAAATGGCGCAGTTACGGCAGCAGTAGATATGGTGAGCAAAGGCCACGATGTTAAATTATATTGTCGTAATCAATCTATAAGTAAGTTTCAAAATGCAATCGAAAAGGGCGGATTTGATTTTAATAATGAAGGTGATGAACGTTTCGTAAAATTCACTGATATTAGTGATGATATGGAATATGTTTTAAAAGATGCTGAAATTGTTCAAGTGATTATTCCATCTTCATACATAGAGTATTATGCTGATGTAATGGCAGAGCATGTAACTGATAATCAGTTGATATTCTTCAACATAGCTGCAGCAATGGGGTCAATTCGTTTTATGAATGTTTTAGAAGATAGACATATTGAAACAAAACCACAATTAGCGGAAGCTAATACGTTGACGTATGGTACGCGTGTCGATTTTGAAAATGCAGCAGTTGATTTATCTCTAAATGTACGTCGTATCTTCTTTTCAACATATGATAGAAGCTGTCTAAATGATTGTTATGACAAAGTTTCAAGTATTTATGATCATTTAGTAAAAGAGGAAAGCTTAATTAAAACAAATCTTGAAAATGGTAATCCTGAAGTGCATCCAGGACCAACATTATTGAATGTCGGTCGCATTGATTATGCTGGTGAGTTCGCTTTATATAAAGAAGGAATTACTAAACATACAGTTAGATTACTTCATGCAATCGAATTAGAACGTTTAAATTTAGGCCGTAGATTAGGTTTTGAATTATCAACAGCTAAAGAATCACGTATTGAACGTGGTTATTTAGAACGTGATAAAGAAGATGAACCATTAAATCGTTTGTTTAATACAAGCCCAGTATTTTCACAAATTCCAGGACCAAATCATGTAGAAAGCAGATATTTAACTGAAGATATTGCATATGGTTTAGTATTATGGTCAAGCTTAGGTCGTGTTATTGATGTACCGACACCAAATATAGATGCAGTAATTGTAATTGCATCAACCATTTTAGAGAGAGACTTCTTTGAGGAAGGCTTAACAGTTGAAGAAATTGGTTTAGATAAGCTTGATTTAGAAAAATATTTAAAATAAATGATGGCTTGAAGATAGAAAAGGATATAGCATTATGCAAAAGCAATAAATTGAAGAAAAGAGGTTTCTCATCAATAAGCGAAGGGGACGATAGATGATGACAAGAAAACCAACCTTTTTAGAATCAATTTCGACAATGATTGTAATGGTTATTGTTGTTGTAACAGGCTTTGTGTTTTTTGATATTCCAATTCAAGTATTATTAATTATTGCCTCAGCATATGCCACATGGATTGCAAAACGTGTAGGCTTAACATGGCAAGATTTAGAAAAAGGCATTGCAGAACGTTTAAATACTGCAATGCCTGCAATTTTAATTATACTAGCGGTAGGAATTATAGTAGGCAGTTGGATGTTTTCTGGCACAGTGCCAGCCTTGATTTATTATGGCTTAGATTTATTGAATCCAAGCTATTTTTTAATATCAGCCTTTTTTATAAGTGCTGTTACATCTGTAGCAACTGGTACAGCATGGGGCTCTGCATCAACTGCAGGGATTGCACTTATTTCTATTGGTAATCAATTGGGGATTCCTCCAGGGATGGCAGCGGGTGCTATTATAGCAGGGGCTGTGTTTGGCGATAAAATGTCACCATTATCAGATACAACTAATTTAGCGGCGCTTGTTACTAAAGTTAATATATTTAAACATATACATTCGATGATGTGGACGACGATACCTGCGTCAATCATAGGTTTATTAGTATGGTTTATTGCTGGATTTCAATTTAAAGGGCATTCAAATGATAAACAGATTCAAACTTTGTTATCAGAGCTTGCACAGATTTATCAAATTAACATATGGGTCTGGGTTCCCTTAATTGTGATCATTGTTTGTTTGCTATTTAAAATGGCTACAGTGCCAGCTATGCTAATATCAAGCTTTTCTGCCATTATAGTGGGGACTTTTAATCATCATTTCAAAATGACAGATGGTTTCAAAGCAACATTTAGTGGTTTTAACGACTCAATGATACATCAGTCTCATATTTCATCCAGTGTGAAAAGCTTGTTAGAACAGGGTGGTATGATGAGTATGACCCAAATACTAGTAACGATATTTTGCGGATATGCATTTGCAGGTATTGTAGAAAAAGCAGGATGTTTAGAAGTCTTATTAACTACTATTTCTAAAGGCATCCATTCTGTAGGAAGTTTAATATGTATTACTGTTATTTGTTGTATTGCGTTTGTATTCGCTGCAGGTGTTGCTTCGATTGTAATTATTATGGTCGGTGTGTTAATGAAAGATTTGTTCGAAAAATACCAAGTCTCTCGTTCCGTTTTATCAAGAACACTTGAAGACTCAAGTACGATGGTCTTACCTTTAATACCATGGGGAACATCGGGTATTTACTATACGAATCAACTTCATGTCTCTGTTGGAGAATTTTTCATATGGACAGTACCATGTTATTTATGCGCAATTATAGCAATTATCTATGGTTTTACAGGGATAGGTATTAAAAAGTCATCGAATTCACGTTTAACTTAATGTGAGCGTGGAATATATATAATATGTTGAAACACTTTAATCATTTATAATTGTAGCGGTTATAATTTGAAAATGTTTTAACTTAGAATAAATATCCTCTATACATATACTGAATATGTTTTGTAGCGGAACATGTTAATATATGTAATGTAAGTTTTATGTCATGATTTTTAATGACTAAATTAATTGAGAATTTGAAGGCAAGTATATTTGTAAGTACTTTAACTAAAAATTTATCAATGTATAGCCGATTTGACGCGCCTAAATTTGGGTGTGTCAATGGCTGTATGTTGTTTATTCTTTATTACAGAGTGAATCGGATTGGTGAAAATCGAAATTTTGAGATTTTTACCAATTCGATTTTTTTTCATAGAAATTAAAAAAGCCAGCAAGGTTATTGAAACCTTGTTGGCTTAATTCACTTTCATCACAAATTAGTGAATGAAGTTATATGATGAAGCTTGGCTAGCTGAGATTGTACGTGAAGTTACAACACCTGGACCATAACCATAGTTCATTTCTGAAACTCTTACTGAACCATTACTGTTAACACTTTCAACGTATGCAACGTGACCGTATGCACCTTGAGTTGTTTGCATAATTGCACCAGCTTTTGGTGTATTGTTCACTGTGTAACCAGCTCTTGCAGCTGCGTTAGCCCAGTTACTTGCATTGCCCCAAGTTGAACCGATTTTACCACCTACACGATCAAATACGTAGTATGTACATTGACCAGAAGTGTATAAGTTACGTCCTGAAGTATAACCACTTGAGATTGAACGGCCATTTGATGATGGAGCCATAGTTGTAGTTACTTGAACATTGTTGCTTGAAGTGCTGTAGCTTGCACCTAAACCACCAGTACGGTAGCTGTTTGTGTTGTAACTATTATAGTTATTGTAGTTATATGATTGATTATTATTTGAGTAGTTGTTGTAACGGCTGTAGTTATTGTAGCTATAACCGTTGTTGTAATTGTTGTAGTTATAGTTATTGTAGCCATTGTAGTAGTAATAGCTGTAGTAGCCATTATCTTGGTTTAATTGACTTGGATGCCAGTTACCTTTCCATGTGTAATGGTAGTTACCTTGTGCATCAATAGTGTAAGTATAGCTATATGATGTTGGGTCATTTGGATTATAACCGTAGTTATCTTGCTCAGAAGCATGAGCTTGATTTCCTGATGCAATTGCGATTGTAGCGAATCCTGCAGTTGCGATAGTAGCTGTAGCGATTTTCTTCATTTTAAAAATATCCTCCTAAAAATTTTAAATCTAAAATATTTTCGTAATGTCCGTGTGACAAAATTAATGTTATAAGTTATCTCTCGTAATTAAACGACAAGAAAGACTATAACAGAAATTAGCGTCCTTGTGTGCTTTGTTAACGTTTTGTAATTTTTTGCTAATATCTTGACACAATAGAATTTTAAAAGTATAGAAATTTGCATTTTGCAAAACTTATAACTACGGCATTCTTTGTGAAAACTGAATGTTTCGAAAATAAGTCTGTTACAAATTTGTAATATTACTGAAAATTCTAAATGTATATTTTGTGCATAATATAGGACTTTTAATCAGAAAATGCATAAAAATTCGACACGAACGATCAAGTTTCTTTGATTATGAAAGCTTTGGTATTTGGATAAAAATGTATATTTAATGGATAAAATATCCTAATTTAGCATAAAAAAATGTTTTAATAAAAGTATTATTTGATATAATCGATTTATGTTTTGTTACTGCTAAAAAACATGTGGCGATATAATTGGTAGTGAATATTAGATGTTGACAATTGATTTGAGAAAGACAAACAGGAGTAAATCAATATATTTGTATATGTGAGGATGTAAGATGACAGATAATTATTCACTACATATTTTTAAAAGTATGAAAATGAGTAGTGTTAAGGAAGCAAACTTAAAAATTATATATTGGCTACAAGGTACAGGTGTAGTTTCAATCAATCTACAACAATATGATGTAAAAAGAAATGATGTCACCGTTATTATGTTGAATGATTTATATCAGATTGATGGTCATGATGATAGTGTATGTTGTGTTGTTGAAGTAAGTGCAAAGACATTTTTGAAGTTTATGAATGCAAACTATATGATGCGTGGCAAGATATTAACAAATGAGGTTGCTAGCACTTTTAGAATCTTGATTAAGTATTTAATCTACAGCAAAATTAAACAACAGCCTTATAATGCTAATGATAAGATTATTAATTACATGTGTGTTGAATTAATGTCATTAAATACATACGATGATAGTCGTCATTTAGTAGCCGAAGAAGTGCACGATTATTTAACAAACAACCACCATAAAAAGATAAATAGGAAAGATGTCATTAATCAAGTTAGTATCACAAACAAAGCTTTAAGTGACATGTTTAAAGCGACACCTTATAGTAATTTTATTCAATATTTAAATCATATTAGACTGGAGCATTGCTTAATTGATATTTTAACTTCTAAGAAGCCCATTGAAGAAATCGCAAGTAGTCATGGTTTTAATCATTATTCTCGTTTTATACACCTCTTTAAAGAAACGTATGGTGACACTCCTAAATTAATTAGAAAAAGATATAGTCCAACATCTCATTCAATTAACCATTCCCAATTAGTTGAAATTGATAAAAATATAATTGAATTATTTGATGATACTAATCAAAGTTCTTCAAGTATGCGCGAGATTGATATACCTTTTGAGCCTACAAAAAGGAGTCAAATGTATCAACCTAAAAACATCTATATTAAAGGAAGTAATTTTTATTGGATGGATTACTATACTATTAAACAAATCATTCAAAGATTAGGTGTTAATCCTGAAAACTTGCATATAATTGTTACATTCGATACAAGCGATGAGCTATCGATTGAACAAATCACTTTATTACTTCAAAAGATAGTGAATTACAATGTAAATGTAGTATTTCGTATTAAACATGAATATAAGGAATTGTTAACGAGTACTGAAAGAGGCAAGATAGAAAAGCTAGTAGCTACAATTTTTAATATGACTTTTGAAAGTAATAGATGTAAGATTGCATTTTTAATTAACGACTTAAATACTACTGCAATTCAAAAACTGAAACGTTTAATAGATAATTATATAGGAGTATTTGAATTAATATATCATCTGGAACCAAATGAGTTGAATACGCGCTATGATAAAGAAATTGATCATCTAATAGACTATTTTATCTTACCGCTAAGACAAATAGAACAGGTGTCTATTGCACGTTCTAAAATTATATGTGATGTAGATTTGATTAATGAGAATAATGACTTAAAAGAAAAAATCACAATTTCTGATATTAATAAGGTAACTGAACTTTTGACAAATTATACAAAATTTCGAGGACTTATTATGCACATGTCAATTATAAGTGAAGCGAGCAAAGAAATAAATTTGACTAGATTATCAATCTTCATTTTTATCATAAATATACTTAATCAATTACGAGGGATTGTTATTTATCAAAATGACACGATGATTGTAACGAAGTTCAAACATGAAGTACAATGTGTCATTTGTTTGCCAGCCGCATTGTTAAATGAGAATTCAGACGCTATACGTTTATCGTGTAAGGGTCTTCAACAATTTAGCCATGCTAAAACTAAACAAATTGTTTTAAGTATAGATAAAGATAATCATACTTCCGAAAATGGTGTACTTGTGAATGATATTATGCAACAACACAGTTATTGGAAAGCTAATTTTATAGAAAGAAATATTTATGATCATTCATTAATGGTCTCAAGCAATAGTATTGTTCATTTGAAATATCATCTTGAGATATAGGCATGGTTTAAGAGAGGTTTTAAAGATGTCTAAATTTAAAGTTAAGCGTTTAACTGCACACATACTAATGTTGAAAGTCATTAATGATATGTTGAAATATTCATTTCATCTCACTTTGACTCAAGTGAAACTATTAAATCTATTAGTTAAATATGATAATTCTGATTCCAATAGCGCTTCAATAGATAGGTTATTAAAAATGAAAGAAATCCAATCTAAGATGGCACTTCTTCAAATGTTAAGTTATTTAAACAATCATCAATGGCTATTGAAAGGAAGAGATCAAAGGGATCAACGTAAATTGACTATTTCGATTAAAAAAATGCATATAGATAAAATAGAATATATGAATAATGAGCTTAGTGACTATATTGAACGTTATTTTGGTCAATACACATTTGATTTTAGTTGTGACTATGTATCGTATTTATTGTCGTCACAAGAATTGTTGCGAAATCTAAAGTGTTATTTAAATATGTGTCAATTATCATTAGAAGAGTTATACGTTTTAGGAATATTAAATCTGCATAAAGGTCAATTGACGGTTAAAGAATTACAGGGTGAATTCCATCACCCGATATTTGCGGTTAGTCCGATTTTAAAGTGTTTAATTTTGAAAGGATTAGTTAAAAAAGAGAGATGTGAATTAGATGAAAGGCGTGTTATTGTAACAATCAAGCGAGAAAAGTTTTCTAAAGTCACTATGCTTATTCAAGCATGTTATAATTATCTTGAAAAGGGAATACAAGTTAAGCTTAATAATAAATAGTTAATCACTTGTATTTCATATACCTATGAAGAATAGTTTATAGTTTTAAGTGGGAGGGATATTATGATTTTAGATAATGTGAATCCAAATGATTTATTTCCAACTGAAAAAAAGGGTCCGTCAGTGCTAGGAATAATTGAGTATCAAGTTCAAGGTGAGAATGAATTTGAAGGGGCATTTATAGCAACAAATGAAAGATTAATTATGAATGTAGATATGAATGGCCAATTTTATTATAGAAGTATTAGTTATAATGAAATAGAGAAGATAGATTATGATGGTCAAACTATAATGTTCAAATTTAATATTGGTAATGTCCCAATGCATGATATTAAAAGTGATAACGTTGAAATGTTTGTTGAATATGTAAAACAACATATGATAGTATAATATCAATGTATGTAGGTTGATAAGAAGAGTTTGAATGATAACTCATTGCATTTAAAGATAAATGGCATGCGTTATGATTTAAAGCTCTTCTTTTTTATATTTTATAAATTTTGTGAGCAAGCCATCAAATTAATATAAAAAATATCAAATCAAACACGTTGATATAGATTAAAATTTTAAAAGTTTACATATCAGTTAAGATACAAAATATTCAGACTAATAATTTTCAATTTGGCAAAATATCTTAAACATCAAATTATTATAAGAAATAAATGTATTTAACCATATTCTAGTAATAAAAATATTGAATTTTTATACTTATTTGTTTAGAATGAACTTTATAACATAGTTGGATAGAGTTTCGATTTAATAAATTACATGTGAACCTTGCTACAACAAGATGTGCATCAGAGGAGTGGTTTAATAATGAGTAAAATTAATGACATTAATGATTTAGTCAACGCAACATTTCAAGTTAAGAAGTTTTTCAGAGATACAAAAAAGAAGTTCAATTTGAACTATGAAGAAATTTATATTTTAAATCATATTTTAAGAAGTGAGTCTAACGAAATCTCATCTAAAGAGATTGCTAAGTGCTCAGAGTTCAAACCTTACTATTTAACTAAAGCTTTACAAAAGCTAAAAGATTTAAAATTGTTATCAAAGAAAAGAAGTTTACAAGACGAAAGAACAGTTATTGTTTATGTTACAGATACACAAAAAGCAAATATTCAAAAACTGATTTCAGAATTAGAAGAATACATTAAAAATTAAATCAAGGTTAATTGCGTTTAATAACATTGAACGATAACAATTTATTAAAACGAAGTTATTTATTCAGCATTGGGACATAAAATTAACTTAAAATTTAAATATTGAAGATGCTTTAATTAAAGTTAAAGACTAGCCATACCTTATTTCAGCTTATTAAGCTTGAAACAAGGTACACTAGTCTTTTTATTTTAATATTTTCTTAGAAAATCAAGTTTACGATCATAAATATTTTCTGCGATATAGCTTTGGATGGTTCCAAGTATTTTTTCTATAATTTGTGTGCGATAAGCAAAAATTCTAACTGCAAAACCATGTGTAGGCAATTGAGAAATAGCAACACGACAATCGAATGTATTGCTATAAGAACTAATGGTTTCATAAACTGAATCGATTAGTTTTTGGTTAACATCTTCGTGTATGAAATAAGCAGAGCCATAATGAGAGTAATGTTCCATATAACCTATTTCATTTATCGATTGTTTATTAGGATTCAATAATAAATTATCATATGTGACTAACTCATCTTCAATATAAATTTCATTTATTAAATGCATATATTGATATTTGAAGGCTTCGCCAGTTTTTGAATAACCAGGAGTTAAAATATCAGTATAAAATAATGAACTAGAATTATTGAGATTGAACGTATTGTGTTGATAAAATTTAGCATTTTCATATGCGATGATTGGATCAGCGACATATTCTAAATATGCGTTATCTTTCAAATTAAAAGTTTGATACTGCTCAACATGATTGGAAGGTGTCTTGTATATTTTTGTTGCACCTTGAGATGTCAATGTCACTTTAGCGTTATCTTCGACATTCACATTCATACGGTAACGATCTCCATCTAAATAACCACCACCTACATTCACTATATAAAATGTAGGAATGGTAGATTGATTTAGATAAACTGGACGTATCACTTTAAGTGCTTTTTCAAAGAAAATATCTCTTGATACTGATCGATTGCCATCAAAAAACACTGTTAAATCAAGTTGCCCAGTCCATTGTTGTTCATCCATTATGATAATCCTTTGAGTAAAGTGTCGCGTTCAATCCAATCGATAACTTCATCCAAACCTTCGTCGGTTTTTAAATTAGTAAAAGTAAATGGACGTTTACCACGAAATACTTTAGTATCTTCAGCCATTTGTTCTAATGATGCACCAACATAGGGAGCTAAATCTGTTTTGTTAATTACAAAGAAATCTGACTTAATCATACCTTGACCACCTTTACGTGGAATCTTTTCACCTTGAGCAACATCGATAATATAAATTGAAAAGTCAACAAGTTCTGGACTAAATGTTGCTGCTAAGTTATCGCCACCAGATTCTATGAAAATTAGTTCTATATCGTCATGACGTTCTAATAATTCGTCTATTGCTGCAAAGTTCATAGATGCATCTTCACGAATCGCAGTATGAGGACATCCACCAGTTTCAACACCAATGATACGACTTTCAGGTAGAACTCCTGAATTTACTAATATCTTTTCGTCTTCTTTTGTATATATATCATTTGTAATAACGCCGATACTCATTTCTTTTGAAAGACGTTTTACAACTTTTTCAATTAATTGTGTTTTACCTGCACCTACAGGTCCACCAATACCAATTTTAATCGGATTTGCCACAATTATAACCTCCTATGATATGAAAATTCTAACATTGACGTTCTCATGCGCCATTTGATTTAGTTCTAAACCAGGCGCTGTCATGCCAAAATCTGCTTCTTTTAATTCGAAAATCTGCTTTCTTGTTTCTTCTATATAAGGAATCATGTGAGTAACTATCTTTTGACCAGCAGTTTGTCCAAGTGGAATAGCACGAACAGCATTTTGAGTTAAACTTGAAACATTTTGATATAAATAGTAATCAATAATCGTTTCAATATCTACACCTAAATAATGGCCTAGCATAGTAAAACAAATAGCTGGATTTAACTTTGCTTTCTTATCTTGCATTTGTTGATGATACCAAGCAATCCATGGGCTATTATAAAGTTCTAAAGCCAATTTAACCATGCGAGTCCCCATTTGTTTTGCACCAACACGTGTTTCTTTAGGTAAGTTTTGAACAAACATCAGCTTATCTATGTGTAATACTTTTTGTGTATCATCATTTTCCAATGCATCATAAACTAAACGCATGGCTAAACCATCAGAATAGGTAAGTTGCTCTTGTAAAAACATTTTTAACCAAGCAATAAAAGTATGATCATCATGAATTATATTTCGTTGAATATATGTTTCAAGACCAAATGAATGACTGAAAGCACCAGTTGGAAACTGTGAATCACAGAACTGAAATAATCTTAAGTGTGTATGATCAATCATGAGAATGTCCTATATGTCTGAAAGCCTTATTAACTTTACGGTCTTCTCGAACATATGGGATGCCTAAACTTTTTAATAAATCTTCAACTAAATAATCATATTGTACTAGCATTTCAGTCTCTGTAAATTGTGCTGGCAAATGACGATTTCCTAATTGATGGGCTATATCTCCCATTTCTTGCAATGTTCTTGGTTGAATCACTAAAAGATCTTCTGAATTAACATCCACAATAATCATATTATGGTCATCTGCGTATAAAATATCTCCATATTGTAAGTCAATAGGTTGTTTTAAACGAATGCCTATTTCAGTGCCATGGTCTGTAACGACTCTTTGAATACGTTTAACGAGATCTGAATTTTCAAGGTATACTTTTTCGACGTGCTTTTGTTTTTCTGAATTTGACAAATTGGCAATATTGCCTTGGATTTCTTCAACAATCATTCTATGTTCCTCCTAGAATAAGAAGTATCTTTGAGTTAATGGTAACTCAGTTGCTGCATTACTTGTAATTTTTTCTCCATCTACATATACTTCATATGTTTGTGGATCAACGTCTAATTTAGGTGTTGCACTGTTGTTTTTCATATCTGCTTTAGATAATTGTCTAATATTTTTAACTGGACGCACCATGCGTTTTAAATTTAATGCGCGATTGATACCATTTTCATAAGCAGTTTTAGACACGAATGTCATTGACGTACTTGTAAGGTTTCCGCCGTATTGACCATACATTTTACGGTACTTCATTGGTTCAGATGTAGGTATAGAACCATTTGCATCGCCATTTACGGCAGAGTTAATTAATCCACCTTTTACAACTAATTCAGGTTTAACACCAAAGAAAATTGGGTCCCATAAGACAATGTCAGCTAGTTTGCCCGGCTCGATAGATCCTACATATTCAGAAATACCATGTGTAATTGCTGGGTTAATTGTATATTTAGCGATATAACGTTTGATGCGATTATTATCATTATGTTCAAAATCACCATCTAAAGGACCACGTTGTTCTTTCATGCGATGTGCTACTTGCCATGTTCGTGTAATTACTTCACCTACACGGCCCATTGCCTGTGAATCGGAACTAATCATACTGAATACACCCATATCTTGCAGAACATCTTCTGCTGCAATCGTTTCTTTACGAATACGTGAATCTGCGAATGCAATATCTTCAGGAATAGCCGCATTTAAATGGTGAGTAATCATTACCATATCTAAATGTTCATCTACAGTATTATGTGTATAAGGCAAAGTTGGATTTGTAGATGAAGGTAAAATATTTGAAAATGCAGCGGATTTAATTAAATCAGGCGCATGACCGCCACCAGCACCTTCAGTATGGTACATATGAAGTACACGGTCTTTAACAGCAGCCATTGTGTCTTCCATAAATCCTGCTTCATTTAAAGTATCTGCATGTAATGCAATTTGAACATCAAATTCATCAGCAACATCTAATGCATGACTCAAAGCAGATGGTGTTGCACCCCAGTCTTCATGTACTTTTAATCCAATTGCTCCGGCATTGATTTGTTCAATGAGTGCAGTTGGATTTGTTGCTTGTCCTTTACCTGTAAAACCGACATTAATCGGTAAACCTTCGGCAGCTTCTAACATTCTATGAATATGCCATGGACCTGGAGTTACAGTTGTTGCTTTAGAACCTTCTGAAGCACCAGTACCACCACCAATATGAGTCGTAATACCACTTTCTAATGCGACCTCTGCTTGTTCAGGATTAATAAAATGAACATGAGTATCAATACCACCAGCAGTGACGATTTTACCTTCAGCGGCAATGATATCTGTTGTTGAACCTATAATAATGTCGACATTATCCATTATATCCGGGTTGCCGGCATTTCCAATGGCGAAAATATAACCATTTTTAATACCTATATCGGCTTTAACAACTTTATCGTAATCGATAATAACGGCATTAGAAATAACAAGGTCTGCAACGTTCACGTCATCACGTGTTACACGAGGATTTTGCGCCATACCGTCTCTAATAGATTTACCACCACCAAAGGTAGCTTCTTCACCATAAACTGCATAGTCTTTTTCTATTTGAGCAAATAGATTCGTATCACCTAAACGAATAGAATCTCCAACAGTAGGACCGTATAAGCTCGTATATTGATTTTGCGTCATTTTAAAGCTCATGATCTTTTTCCTCCTTTTTTATTCACGTTTTCATCACCGTTATCTCCGAATACACCTGCATATTCATCATTTTCATCAGTTGGGCGATAGACACGTGACTCATCGATAGGACCATTGACCATACCACGAAAACCAAAAATTTTACGTTTGCCAGCATATTCAACTAATTGAACTTCTTTTTTATCCCCAGGTTCAAATCGAACAGCTGCTCCAGCTGGAATATCTAAATGTTTTCCATATGCCATTTCACGTTCGAAATCTAATGCTGCATTTGCTTCATAAAAATGAAAATGTGAGCCCACTTGAATTGGTCGATCTCCTGTATTTTCAACTTCGATAACTGTTTCAGGATGATGGTTATTAATTTCAACCTCTGTACTTTTTGTAATAATTTCTCCTGGTATCATTTGACTGCCTCCTTTAAACAATAGGGTGATGTACTGTGATTAACTTAGTACCATCGGGGAACGTAGCCTCGATTTCGATATCTGTAATCATGTGTTCGACACCATCCATGACATCTTCTTTGTTTAGAATTTGTCTACCATAACTCATTAACTCTGCAACGGTCTTACCATCGCGTGCACCTTCTAATAATTCATCGCTGATTAAAGCTAATGCCTCAGGATGATTTAGTTTCAAACCACGTGCTTTACGACGACGTGCAACTTCCGCTGCCACTACAATCATTAATTTGTCTTGCTCTCGTTGTGTAAAATGCAAATTAAAACCCCCAATTTCATATTAGATACAATTTACAAAATTTATATTAATCCTAATTGTTGTGATAAACAAGTAATATACAAAGTTTAATGCGGAACAGTAAAAAATAAATTTACTATTTCGTATTTAAAAATATATGATTACGATTAAAACAAATAGCAAAAGATATTTAGGATTTGGAAAATAGAGTTTTTAATATAACTTTTTGTAAAATGGTAGTATATTAATGAGTAAACATTCAAGAAAAAGGGTGGGCATTTTGAAAATGATAGATGTGCTTTTGAAAAATATATCTCAAGTAGTGTTAATTAGTAATAAGTGGACTGGTTTGTTTATCTTGATTGGATTATTCGTGGCCAACTGGACAGTTGGATTAGCAGCTATGCTAGGTAGTATCATAGCTTATGCATTTGCACGTTACATTAATTATAGTGAAGCAGAGATTAATGATGGTTTAGCCGGATTTAATCCAGTGTTAACTGCCATTGCGTTAACAATATTTTTAGATAAGTCAGGATTAGATATTGTTATAACAATGATAGCAACTTTATTAACGTTACCAGTTGCTGCTGCAGTGAGAGAAGTTTTAAGACCATATAAAGTTCCGATGCTGACGATGCCTTTTGTCATTGTGACTTGGTTTACAGTTTTACTTTCAGGACAGGTTAAATTTGTAGATACATCGTTAAAGTTAATGCCTCAAAACATTGAAACGGTTAATTTTAGCAACAATGATCGAATACATTTCATTCAGTCATTATTTGAAGGATTCAGTCAAGTATTTATCGAAGCGAGTGTAATTGGTGGTGTATGTATTTTAATCGGCATATTGATAGCATCAAGAAAAGCAGCACTCTTAGCTGTTATAGCTAGTTTGTTAAGCTTTATCATTGTAGCTCTATTAGGTGGTAATTATGATGATATTAATCAGGGATTATTCGGTTATAACTTTGTATTAATGGCAATCGCACTAGGATATACATTTAAAACAGCGATTAACCCTTATATTTCGACTTTTTTAGGTGTGTTATTAACAGTAGTGGTGCAACTAGGTACAACAACATTGCTTGAACCGTTTGGCTTACCTGCATTAACATTGCCATTTATTATTGTGACATGGATTTTATTATTTGCTGGTATTAAACATGACAAAGTAGATGCTTGATAGTTAAATCAAACCTAGTATTGTTTGAATATCACCTTAAACCATACAGCGCATTGTATAGTTTAAGGTGTGTTTTTATGGATAAAATTAAGTGCATACTTAATCGAATTATCAGCTTTCTTTTAATTGTTCACAGCACGTTCCTTTTTATTTTTAAAGTCGAGTGTTAAACTAGGAATAAATAATTTATATTGTGTGTTGTGTGGGGTGACTAATATGAATGATATGGATAATTCCTTTTTAATAACAACGGAAATTCAAAGAAAATGGATTGAAAAATTCAAAGCAATTGGAGATACATTTAAGGCTAAGTCTGAATATAATGATCAACATAGCCAATTTCCATATAAAAATATTGAATGGTTAATTAAAGAAGGTTATGGAAAATTAACGTTACCAAAAGCATATGGTGGTGAAGGTGCGACCATAGAAGACATGGTTATTTTGCAATCATTTTTAGGCGAACTTGATGGTGCCACTGCATTATCTATTGGTTGGCATGTGAGTGTCGTAGGACAAATTTATGAACAGAAATTATGGTCTCAAGATATGTTGGAGCAATTTGCTGTTGAAATTAATAATGGTGCATTAGTTAATAGAGCAGTTAGTGAAGCTGAAATGGGTAGTCCAACAAGAGGGGGAAGACCAAGTACACATGCTGTTAAAGCTGATGATGGGTATATTTTAAATGGTGTGAAGACATATACATCAATGAGTAAAGCACTAACACATATTATTGTTGCTGCTTATATAGAAGAATTAGAAAGTGTTGGTTTTTTCTTAGTGGACAGGAATTTGCCTGGTGTTGAAATTGCCGATAATTGGGACGTATTAGGTATGCGAGCGACAGAAAGTCATGATTTAATATTAAATGATGTAAAAGTACCATTAAAACATTTAGTGGAAACAGAGAAAAGTAAAGCGCCAAATGGTTGGATATTGCATATACCAAGCTGTTATTTAGGTATAGCACAAGTTGCTAGAAATTATGCTGTAGACTTTGCAATCCAACATAGCCCTAATAGTATTGAAGGAACGATTGCAACATTGCCAACTGTGCAACAAAATTTAGGGAAAATGGAAACGCTATTGTTATGTGCGAGACAATTTTTATGGAGTACAGCAAAAGGCTATCAACAATATAAAGATGACAGTCAGATAAGAAATTCAACAAGTGCGAGTAAAGTGATGGTAATGAATCAAGGGCTTGAAGTGATTGATTTAGCGATGAGAATAGTTGGTGCTAAAAGCTTAGAAATGAATCGACCATTACAACGTTACTATCGTGACATGCGTGCAGGATTACACAATCCACCTATGGAAGATGCAGCATATACAAATATTGCTAAGAGTATTACAAATACATTTTAAATTTAAAAAGGTAAATCGATCGTTGATTGGCATAAAGAGATGACATTTGACGTTCGGATTTACCCTTTTTTTGTGGGGGTTTATAGGGATGTTAAGATATTTTGCTAAATTTTTTGCGAAAATAAAAAAATAAATAACACTAGCTATTGTAAATGTATATGCAATCTTGTATAATTTTGGAATAATTGATAATCATTTTCAATAGGAGGAAATTATGAAAAAACTATTATTACCATTAATAATTATGTTATTAGTGTTAGCTGCGTGTGGGAACCAAGGTGAAAAAAATAACAAAGCTGAAACTAAATCTTATAAAATGGACGATGGCAAAACGGTAGACATTCCGAAAGACCCTAAACGCATTGCAGTAGTTGCGCCAACATATGCTGGTGGACTTAAAAAATTAGGTGCAAACATTGTAGCTGTAAATCAACAAGTTGATCAAAGCAAAGTATTAAAAGATAAATTTGAAGGTGTTACAAAAATTGGTGATGGCGATGTAGAAAAAGTTGCTAAAGAAAAGCCAGATTTAATTATTGTATACTCTACTGACAAAGACATTAAAAAATATCAAAAAGTAGCACCAACAGTAGTTGTTGACTATAATAAGCATAAATATTTAGAACAACAAGAAATGTTAGGGAAAATTATTGGTAAAGAAGATAAAGTAAAAGCTTGGAAGAAAGATTGGGAAGAAACAACTGCTAAAGACGGTAAAGAAATTAAAAAAGCAATTGGACAAGATGCAACAGTGTCATTGTTTGATGAATTTGATAAAAAATTATACACTTACGGCGATAACTGGGGTCGTGGTGGAGAAGTACTATATCAAGCATTTGGTTTAAAAATGCAACCAGAACAACAAAAGTTAACTGCAAAAGCAGGTTGGGCTGAAGTGAAACAAGAAGAAATTGAAAAATATGCTGGTGATTACATTGTGAGTACAAGTGAAGGTAAACCTACACCAGGATATGAATCAACAAACATGTGGAAGAATTTGAAAGCTACTAAAGAAGGACATATTGTTAAAGTTGATGCTGGTACATACTGGTACAACGATCCTTATACATTAGATTTCATGCGTAAAGATTTAAAAGAAAAATTAATTAAAGCTGCAAAATAATTCAGCTATATAAGTTAGTGAAATGAGAGTCTGAAACATATCAATCTTTTGATATTGTATTAGGCTCTCATTTTTATAGCAAGAAAGTTAGAGTTTTGTATTTTTTTTAAAATAATAAGTGCCGTTGTTATCATTCAATTTAATTAATGATGGATTAGTATTATTACAGCTAAAGTAGTATACCTGAGAAAATAGCTCAATGTATCTCTTCATTAATAAGTTATATCATAATTATTTTAATACATACTTTATGGAAGCCATATCAGGGAATGGCTATCAATTAAAGAAGAGGTTTAAAAGGATTACAACAGAATGTTATGATTTTGTAGAAAGATAAATAACAACGTTTTATAAAAACATAATATTGTTAATGGAAAATGAAATGTAAGGGGGATTTCGAGTGACTAAGAAAGTTTATTTTAACCACGATGGTGGTGTAGATGATTTAGTATCTCTATTTTTATTATTACAAATGGAAAACGTTCATTTGATAGGGGTCAGTACAATTGGTGCTGATTGTTATTTAGAGCCATCTTTGAGCGCATCAGTAAAAATTATTAATCGTTTTTCAAATGAAGATATTCAAGTTGCGCCATCATATGAACGAGGAAAAAATCCATTTCCTAAAGAATGGCGTATGCATACCTTTTTTATGGACGCATTGCCAATTTTAAATGAGCCAGTCAAACACGTTGCTTCAAATGTGAGCGACAAAGAAGCCTTTGAAGACATTATTCAAACTTTAAAGAGACAATCAGAAAAAGTAACATTATTATTTACAGGCCCGCTTACAGATTTAGCAAAAGCACTACAAAAAGATTCATCAATCGTTCAGTATATAGAAAAATTAGTTTGGATGGGTGGTACCTTTTTACCAAAAGGAAATGTTGAAGAACCTGAACATGATGGTTCTGCAGAATGGAATGCATATTGGGATCCAGAAGCGGTTAAAATTGTTTTTGATAGCGATATAGAGATTGATATGATTGCTTTAGAAAGTACGAATCAAGTACCGCTAACGTTAGATGTTAGACAAAGATGGGCGAATGAACGCCAATATACGGGCATTGATTTTTTAGGAGTAAGTTATGCAGCGGTACCACCATTAACACACTTTATAACAAATTCTACATACTTTTTATGGGATGTTTTAACGACTGCTTATATTGGTAACAAGGACTTGGTTCATTCTATTGAGAAGAAAGTAGATGTAATAAGTTATGGCCCAAGTCAAGGTAAGACATTTGAGTGTAAAGATGGGCGCAAAATTAATGTCATAAATCATGTAGATAACAACGCATTTTTTGACTATATAACTACACTTGCTAAAAAAGTAAATTAACAGCTGTGTAGAATAATTAATGTTTTAATTTATATAGAACAACTTATTGTAAACTTTTCGTTTCTTAAAGTTTACAATGGTGCTATAATAATGGTCATGAAATACGAAAGGAAGTAAAAAATGACAACAAAACAGTTAGTATATACAGCTTTAATGACAGCGATTATCGCTATTCTAGGATTGGTACCGGTAATTCCACTACCATTTTCTTCAGTACCAATTGTACTTCAAAACATTGGTATCTTCTTAGCAGGTGTGATTTTAGGACGTAAATATGGCACATTAAGTGTTATCGTCTTTTTATTATTAGTAGTTGCTGGCTTGCCACTGTTATCAGGCGGTCGCGGTGGCATTGGTGTATTCGCAGGTCCTTCAGCAGGGTTTTTACTATTATATCCAGTTGTAGCATTCATGATTGGTGCGATTCGTGATAGATTCATCAATGAAATTAATTTCTGGATTTTATTCGTTGGTATTTTAGTTTTTGGTGTTATAGCATTAGATGTTATTGGTACATTGATTATGGGCATGATTATTAACATACCATTTACGAAAGCTATTTCAATTTCATTAGCTTATTTGCCTGGTGATATATTAAAAGCAATTGTAGCAAGTTTGATTGGTACAGCTTTACTTAATCACTCGCAGTTTCGTCAAATTATGGGATTAAAATAATCATATTTAAGATAGTAAAGTAATTGAATAAGTTGCTTTGAAATTTATTAAAGTGAAAGGAGTAGGTGTCAATGGCTAGTATAAGTATGTCAGATATATATTGTAACGGTACTATATTTGAAAATGACGACGAGCAGTTGATTTATTTAACGCCTTCTTTTCCACAACGATACACAAGCAACACATGGATATATAAAAAGACGCCTACCGAAGAGCGATGGCTGAAAGACTTAGAACGTCAACATCAATTACATACAAATCAAGGTTCAAATCATTATGCGTTTAGTTTCCCGGAAAATGAACAACTTGATAATCATTGGATGGCTATGTTTAAAGATATGAATTTTGAAATAGGTATTATGGAATTGTATGCCATAGAAAGTGATGCGCTTGCTAATTTGCCACGTAACTCTGACGTTGAAATTGCCATCGTTGACGAGTCGCATATAGATGCCTATTTAAAAGTTGCATATCAATTTAGTTTGCCATTTGGAAAAGACTATGCAGATGCACATGAAAAAATGGTAAGGGAACATTATCAAAAAGATGTGATTAAACGCTTAGTAGCTTATTTAAATAATGAACCTATTGGCGTTGTAGATGTCATTGAAAGTGAAAATTACATTGAATTAGATGGATTTGGTGTATTAGAACAATTTCGGCACCAAGGAATTGGATCTACAATTCAATCGTTGATAGGTGAATACGCCATATCAAAAAATCACAAACCAATCATATTAGTTGCAGATGGTGAAGATACAGCAAAAGATATGTATGCAAAGCAAGGTTATGTTTACCAATCATTTTGTTATCAAATATTAAAAGAAGATATTGGAAATTAACGATTGATGATAGGTTTGTATTAGAATAAAAAAGCAGTAAGCTGGTTTCGAGTAGAAATCAACTTACTGCTTTTTAAATTGTTTTGAGCTACTTATACTTATAAAAATAGTGCTTTTATATTGTTGATTCATGTAGAATATCGTTCATTATGTCACACTATAATGAATATGTTATTGTTCAGAATCAATGATACGTTCTGGATGACTGTATATATTAAAGCCACCATTTCGAATAAATCCAACTGCCGTAATATTTAGATCATTAGCTAAGGTTACAGCAAGCGTTGTCGGAGCCGATTTAGATAAAATAACGCCAACACCAATTTTCGCGGCTTTAATTAAAATTTCTGATGAAATACGTCCACTGAAAATTAATACTTTATCTCGGACAGTAATATGTCGCTGAATACAAAATCCATATAATTTATCTAGAGCGTTATGTCTACCAATGTCTTGTCGATGTACAAAAAATGTCAAACCATCGCTTATAGCAGCATTATGTAAGCCACCTGTTTCTTGGTAAATATGACTTGCACTTTGTAATCGAGTCATCATGTTTATAATTTGTATTGGAGTTAAAGTGATTTTAGACATAGATGTTTTAGCGATAGCAGCATCATTTTGAAAATAAAACTCACGACTCTTTCCACAACAAGATGCAATCATTCGTTTTGTGGAATATTGAAAGCGATCGCCTAAATCTTTATTAAGTTCAACATGGGCAAAACCTTTACTATCATCAATCAGTACAGATTTTAATTCATCTCGCTTTAAAATGGCACCTTCCGAAGCCAGAAATCCAATGACTAACTCCTCAAGATTTGTTGGACTGCATATAATAGTCGCAAATTCTTCACCATTCACCATAATTGTAAGTGGAAATTCTGTCACATATTGATCTGTTGTATTGAATAATTTTCCATCTTCATATCTAACAATTGGTTGACCTAAAGATACATCTTTGTTCATTATCTAACCCCTTTAATTAGCTTGAACTTTATTTTAAAGCAATTTGCTTAAAATTTTAACATATTTGCTTAAGTTTGAAATTTGATTGATAAAAATTAATAGCGAGCAATCAGTTTGATTTAAATTGATTTCGAGAATGTACATAATAGGGCATCAATTAATAAATATCAATCTTATGAAAATTTGACAATTGTTTGAATCAATATATAAACAGGCAACGGTTCTTTTCAAATATAATAGTAAGTGTATAATGAAAATGTAAATATAATTAAAAATGGGGGGAGCGCTCAATGAAAATGAAACGTTTATTTGCTGTTGTGATTGCAATGCTTTTAGTATTAGCTGGTTGCTCTAATTCTAACGATAATAATGAAAGTAAAAAAGATGACGCAGACAATGGTAAGAAACAAGAAATTCAAGTTGCAGCGGCAGCAAGTTTAACAGATGTAACCAAGAAATTAGCTTCAGAATTTAAAAAAGAGCATAAAAATGCTGATATTAAATTTAACTATGGTGGATCAGGGGCATTAAGAAAACAAATTGAATCAGGCGCACCTGTTGACGTATTTATGTCTGCAAATACTAAAGATGTAGATGCATTAAAAGACAAGAATAAAGCACATGATACATATAAATATGCGAAAAATAGTCTAGTATTAATTGGTGATAAAGATTCAAATTACACTTCAGTAAAAGACTTAAAAGACAATGATAAATTAGCATTAGGTGAAGTGAAAACTGTACCAGCAGGAAAATATGCGAAACAGTATTTAGATAACAATAACTTATATAAAGAAGTCGAAAGTAAAATCGTTTATGCTAAAGATGTAAAACAAGTATTAAATTATGTTGAAAAGGGTAATGCGAAACAAGGTTTTGTGTATAAAACTGACTTATATAAACAAAATAAAAAAATTGATACTGTAAAAGTAATTAAAGAAGTAGAACTTAAGAAGCCAATCACATACGAAGCTGGTGCTACATCAGATAGTAAATTAGCAAAAGAGTGGATGGAATTCTTAAAATCAGATAAAGCTAAAGAAATATTAAAAGAATACCACTTTGCAGCATAAGGAGTTGTAATCCATGCCTGACTTAACACCTTTTTGGATATCAATACGAGTTGCTGTAATCAGTACGATTATTGTAACGGTTTTAGGTATTTTTATATCTAAATGGTTGTATCGTCGTAAGGGTTCGTGGGTAAAAGTATTGGAAAGTTTATTGATATTACCTATTGTTTTACCGCCAACGGTATTAGGTTTTATTCTATTAATCATCTTCTCGCCAAGAGGACCAATCGGTCAATTCTTTGCGAATGTACTACATTTACCTGTAGTGTTCACTTTGACAGGTGCTGTGATAGCATCTGTCATTGTTAGTTTTCCACTAATGTATCAACATACTGTGCAAGGCTTCAGAGGTATAGACACGAAAATGATTAATACAGCTAGAACAATGGGAGCAAGTGAAACGAAAATTTTCCTCAAATTAATTTTACCATTAGCTAAACGCTCTATTTTAGCAGGTATAATGATGAGTTTTGCTCGTGCATTAGGTGAGTTTGGTGCTACATTAATGGTTGCAGGATATATTCCAAATAAAACCAATACACTACCTTTAGAAATATACTTCTTAGTGGAACAAGGTAGAGAAAATGAAGCGTGGTTATGGGTATTAGTGCTAGTCGCATTCTCTATTGTGGTTATATCTACAATTAATTTATTGAATAAAGATAAATATAAGGAGGTCGACTAGATGCTTAAAATCAATTTGAAATATCAATTAAAGAACACTTTAATTCGCATCAATATAAATGATACTGAACCAAAAATTTATGCAGTTCGTGGTCCATCTGGCATTGGTAAAACTACTGTTTTAAATATGATTGCCGGATTACGTAAAGCAGATGAAGCTATTATCGAAGTGAATGGGCAATTGCTAACTGATACGGCAAAAAACGTGAATGTTAAAATTCAACAACGACGTATTGGATATCTGTTTCAAGACTACCAATTGTTTCCTAATATGACGGTCTATAAAAATATTACTTTTATGGCTGAACCATCTGAACACATCGATCAATTAATTCAAACTTTAAACATTGATCATTTGATGAAACAATATCCTATGACATTGTCAGGTGGAGAGGCACAACGTGTATCACTTGCGCGTGCACTTAGCACGAAACCAGATTTAATTTTATTAGATGAACCTTTTTCTAGTTTGGATGATACTACAAAAGATGAGAGTATTACATTAGTTAAACGTATTTTCAACGAATGGCAAATACCAATCATATTTGTGACACATTCAAACTATGAAGCAGAACAAATGGCTCATGAAATTATTACAATTGGGTAATCATTTATTTGCCATTAAAGAGTTTAGAACGTATTTAAAATTGTAGAAGTGCATGCTTCTATCAGCATTTTAATGATGTTTTAAACTCTTTTTTAGGGGCAGTTTTTTGAGAGACATTGACGCGCGTCATATAATGAAAGTAATGATAAAAAGAAAGGATAACTTAATGTGAGTCAAGAACGTTATTCAAGGCAAATTTTATTTAAACAAATAGGTGAAATAGGTCAAAGCAAAATAAATCAAAAATGTGCGTTGATTATTGGTATGGGCGCATTAGGTACACATGTGGCTGAAGGACTTGTTAGAGCAGGCATTGCTAAACTAATCATTGTTGATAGAGATTATATTGAATTTAGTAATTTACAAAGACAAACATTGTTTACTGAAGAAGATGCTTTGAAAATGATGCCTAAAGTGGTTGCAGCTAAAAAGCATTTGCTAGCGTTACGTAGTGATGTTGATATTGATGATTATATTGCCCATGTGGATTATTATTTTTTGGAAACACATGGACAGGACGTTGACGTTATTATTGATGCAACCGATAACTTTGAAACACGACAACTGATTAATGATTTTGCATATAAACATCGTATACCTTGGATTTATGGTGGTGTTGTACAGAGTACATATACAGAAGCTGCATTTATACCTGGTAAAACACCTTGCTTTAACTGTTTGGTACCACAATTGCCAGCATTAAATTTAACATGTGATACAGTAGGGGTCATTCAACCTGCCGTGACGATGGCAACAAGTTTACAATTAAGAGATGCGATGAAAGTATTAACGGAACAACCAATTGACACAAAAATAACTTATGGCGATATTTGGGAAGGTAGTCATTATTCATTTGGTTTCAGTAAAATGCAACGTTCAGCCTGTACAACTTGTGGAGATGTACCAAGTTATCCGTATTTAAACAAGAATGAACAACGTTATGCAACATTGTGTGGTAGAGACACTGTACAGTATGAAAATGCATCAATTACACACGACATTCTTGTTCAATTTTTAAAACAACATCAACTAAATTATCGCAGTAATTCGTATATGGTTATGTTTGAATTTAAAGGACACCGCATTGTTGCTTTTAAAGGTGGAAGGTTTTTAATACATGGCATGACACGCACATCAGATGCCACACATCTAATGAATTTATTGTTTGGATAAAAAAAGATAAGACAAAAGGAGTGTAATATTATGGGCGAACATCAAAACGTTAAATTGAATCGTACAGTTAAAGCAGCCGTACTAACGGTATCAGATACTAGAGACTTTGATACAGATAAAGGTGGTCAATGCGTGCGCCAATTGTTACAAGCAGATGACGTTGAAGTGAGTGACGCACATTATACAATTGTGAAAGATGAAAAATTAGCCATCACGACGCAGGTGAAGAAGTGGTTAGAAGAAGATATTGATGTCATCATTACGACTGGTGGAACGGGTATTGCACAACGTGATGTGACGATTGAAGCAGTAAAACCACTTTTAACTAAAGAGATAGAAGGCTTTGGGGAATTATTTAGATATTTGAGTTATGTAGAAGATGTTGGCACACGTGCATTATTGTCTCGTGCTGTAGCAGGTACAGTTAATAATAAATTGATATTTTCGATTCCAGGATCAACAGGCGCAGTTAAATTAGCATTAGAAAAGCTCATTAAACCAGAATTAAATCATCTGATTCATGAGCTTACAAAATAATTTATTGACCTGATTGGCGTTGAAAATCTCCAGATTTACCGCCAGACTTGCTTTCAAGGTAGGTTTCGCCAATAATCATACCTTTATCAACTGCTTTCGTCATGTCGTAAATGGTTAAAGCCGTTGCTGATGCAGCGGTTAAAGCTTCCATTTCAACACCGGTTTTGCCAGTTGTAGAGACAGTTGTTTGAATGTTTAAAGTATAAAGGGGTGCATTTGTTTCATCCCAGCTGAAGTGAACATCTATGCCAGTCAATGGTAATGGATGGCACATCGGAATAATTGTTGATGTATTTTTGGCAGCCATAATACCAGCGATTTGAGCAGTGTTCAATACATTGCCTTTGGTATTGGTGTTATTAGAAATCTGCTTATAAATAGTTTCATTCACAGTAATGCTTGAATGAGCGACAGCAGTTCTTTTTGTAATTTGTTTGTCTGATACATCGACCATTTTGGCGTGGCCTTGTTGATTAATATGAGTAAACTCAGTCATTTTACCCCTCCTAGTGCATCTAGTATATCATGAAAAAATAAAAGTTTTGGAGATGATTTTTAATGGTAGTAGAAAAAAGAAACCCAATCCCAGTTAAAGAAGCAATTCAACGTATCGTTAATCAGCAGAGTTCAATGCCGGCAATTACGGTAGCACTTGAAAAAAGTCTAAATCATATCTTAGCAGAAGATATTGTAGCTACTTATGATATACCAAGGTTTGATAAATCACCTTATGATGGTTTTGCAATTCGCAGTGTTGATTCACAAGGGGCAAGTGGTCAGAATCGCATTGAGTTTAAAGTGATTGATCATATTGGTGCAGGTTCAGTTTCTGATAAATTAGTTGGGGATCACGAAGCGGTGCGTATTATGACTGGAGCACAAATACCTAATGGCGCAGATGCTGTTGTTATGTTTGAACAAACGATTGAACTAGAAGATACATTTACAATTCGTAAACCATTTTCAAAAAATGAAAATATATCTTTAAAAGGTGAAGAAACAACGACAGGCGATGTTGTTCTAAAAAAAGGACAAGTAATTAATCCAGGGGCTATTGCGGTCCTTGCAACATATGGCTATGCAGAGGTTAAAGTTATTAAGCAACCAAGCGTCGCTGTTATTGCAACAGGAAGCGAATTATTAGATGTTAATGATGTATTAGAAGATGGAAAAATTCGTAACTCTAATGGTCCAATGATTCGTGCCTTAGCAGAAAAATTAGGTCTTGAAGTTGGTATTTACAAAACACAACAAGATGATTTAGATAGTGGTATACAAGTCGTTAAAGAAGCTATGGAAAAACATGATATCGTTATTACAACGGGCGGAGTTTCTGTTGGAGATTTTGACTATTTACCTGAGATTTATAAGGCTGTAAAGGCGGAAGTGTTATTTAATAAAGTAGCAATGCGTCCTGGTAGCGTAACAACGGTTGCATTTGCAGATGGAAAATATTTGTTTGGATTATCTGGAAATCCATCAGCTTGTTTTACAGGATTTGAACTATTTGTGAAACCAGCTGTTAAACATATGTGTGGCGCACTAGAAGTCTTCCCGCAAATAATTAAAGCAACATTAATGGAAGATTTTACCAAGGCAAACCCATTCACACGATTTATACGTGCTAAAGCAACGTTAACAAGTGCTGGAGCTACTGTAGTACCTTCAGGATTCAATAAATCAGGTGCGGTTGTAGCGATTGCACATGCTAACTGTATGGTCATGTTACCAGGAGGGTCACGTGGTTTTAAAGCGGGTCATACAGTAGATATTATATTGACTGAATCTGACGCTGCTGAAGAGGAACTTCTTTTATGATTTTACAAATTGTAGGTTACAAAAAGTCTGGTAAGACAACATTGATGAGGTATATTGTCTCTTTCTTAAAGTCACATGGTTATACAGTTGCTACTATTAAACATCATGGGCATGGTAAGGAAGATATTCAATTACAGGATTCAGACGTCGATCACATGAAGCATTTTGAAGCGGGGGCAGATCAAAGTATTGTACAAGGATTTCAATATCAGCAAACTGTAACACGTGTAGATAATCAAAATCTTACTCAAATTATTGAAAAATCTGTTACAATTGACACCAATATCGTATTAGTTGAAGGCTTTAAAAATGCTGATTTTGAAAAAGTCGTAGTCTATCGAAATGAAGAAGAGTTGCAAGTATTACAACAGTTGTCGAATGTTTGTTATAGCATTAATGTTAGGGAGCATGAAGATTTTACAGCATTTGAGCAATGGTTATTAAATAAAATTAAAAATGATTGTGATACACAATTAACATAGAGGATTGAAATGAATGAAACAATTTGAAATCGTGACAGAACCGATACAAACAGAACAATATCGTGAATTCACTATAAATGAATATCAAGGTGCAGTAGTTGTTTTTACCGGTCATGTTCGTGAATGGACTAAAGGCGTCAAAACGGAATATTTAGAATATGAAGCGTATATTCCAATGGCTGAAAAGAAATTGGCACAAATTGGAGATGAAATAAATGAAAAATGGCCTGGAACGATAACGAGTATTGTTCATAGAATAGGGCCATTACAAATTTCAGATATCGCTGTATTAATTGCAGTTTCTTCACCGCATCGTAAAGATGCCTATCGAGCAAATGAATATGCAATTGAGCGTATAAAAGAAATTGTTCCGATTTGGAAAAAAGAAATTTGGGAAGATGGTTCAAAATGGCAAGGGCATCAAAAAGGGAATTATGAAGAAGCGAAGAGGGAGGAATAAGAGAGATGAAGGTACTTTACTTCGCAGAAATTAAAGATATATTACAAAAAGCACAGGAAGATATTATGCTTGAACAAGCATTGACTGTGCAACAATTTGAAGATTTATTGTTTGAACGTTATCCGCAAATCAATAATAAAAAGTTTCAAGTTGCTGTAAATGAGGAATTTGTACAAAAATCAGATTTCATTCAACCTAATGATACTGTTGCATTAATTCCACCGGTTAGTGGAGGTTAAGCGAGCATGAAAGCAATAATTCTTGCAGGTGGTCATTCAGTACGATTTGGTAAGCCCAAAGCTTTTGCGGAAGTGAACGGTGAGACCTTTTATAGTAGAGTAATTAAGACATTAGAATCAACAAATATGTTCAATGAAATTATTATTAGTACAAATGCGCAATTGGCAACGCAATTTAAATATCCAAATGTTGTTATAGATGATGAGAATCATAATGATAAAGGTCCATTAGCAGGAATTTATACAATCATGAAGCAACATCCTGAAGAAGAATTGTTTTTTGTCGTTTCTGTTGATACACCAATGATTACTGGTAAAGCTGTAAGCACGTTGTATCAGTTTTTAGTTTCTCATCTTATTGAAAATCATTTAGATGTCGCAGCTTTTAAAGAAGATGGACGTTTTATTCCAACAATTGCATTTTATAGTCCGAATGCATTAGGCGCTATAACTAAAGCACTACATTCTGATAATTATAGTTTTAAAAATGTATATCATGAATTATCAACGGATTATTTGGATGTCAGGGATGTAGATGCGCCCTCATATTGGTACAAAAATATAAATTATCAGCATGATTTGGACGCTTTAATTCAAAAATTGTAAGCCGTTAGGAGGTCCACAAATGGTAGAACAAATAAAAGATAAACTAGGACGTCCCATCCGTGACTTACGTTTATCTGTGACAGATCGGTGTAACTTTAGGTGTGATTATTGCATGCCTAAAGAGGTATTTGGAGATGATTTCGTATTTTTACCTAAAAATGAACTGTTAACGTTTGATGAAATGGCTAGAATCGCTAAAGTATATGCAGAATTAGGTGTGAAAAAAATACGCATTACAGGTGGAGAACCATTGATGCGACGGGATTTAGATGTACTTATAGCTAAATTAAATCAAATCGATGGTATTGAAGATATTGGTTTGACTACAAATGGTTTGTTATTAAAAAAGCATGGACAAAAGTTATATGATGCTGGGCTACGCAGAATTAATGTCAGTTTGGATGCTATTGATGATACGCTATTTCAATCAATCAATAATCGTAATATTAAAGCGACTACGATTTTAGAACAAATTGATTACGCGACGTCTATTGGTTTGAATGTAAAAGTAAATGTTGTTATACAAAAAGGTATTAACGATGATCAAATTATACCAATGCTTGAATATTTTAAAGACAAACATATAGAGATTCGATTTATAGAATTTATGGATGTTGGTAATGATAATGGATGGGATTTCAGCAAAGTTGTAACTAAAGATGAAATGCTTACTATGATAGAGCAGCACTTTGAAATCGATCCTGTAGAACCAAAATATTTTGGGGAAGTAGCAAAATATTATCGCCATAAGGATAATGGTGTTCAATTTGGTTTGATTACAAGTGTTTCACAATCATTTTGTTCTACATGTACACGCGCAAGGCTGTCATCAGATGGGAAGTTTTACGGATGTTTATTTGCAACTGTCGATGGATTTAACGTTAAAGCGTTTATTCGTTCTGGCGTGACCGACGAAGAATTAAAAGAACAATTTAAAGCTTTATGGCAAATAAGAGATGATCGATATTCAGATGAGAGAACTGCTCAAACAGTTGCCAATCGTCAACGTAAAAAGATAAACATGAATTATATTGGTGGTTAATGTGTAGGAACCACTACATATTAAATCATTAGAGATTCTTTAATATTTCTGTCTTACTCCCTAAAATACAATATTATTTATTAAAGTAAAAACGGTCATATCTATGCCAGATTTAATAGAAATGATCGTTTTTAATGTTTTTACAAATCGGCGGGGCCCCAACACAGAAGCTGACAGAAAGACAGCTTACAATAATGTGCAAGTTGGGGAACGGGGCCCCAACACAGAAGCTGACAAAAGTCAACATACAATAATGTGCAAGTTGGGGAACGGGGCCCCAACATAGAGAATTTCAAAAAGAAATTCTACAGACAATGCAAGTTGGCGGGGCCCCAACATAGAAGCTGACAGAAAGTCAGCTTACAATAATGTGCAAGTTGGCGGGGCCCCAACACAGAAGCTGACAAAAGTCAGCTTACAATAATGTGCAAGTTGGGGAACAACGAAATAAAATTTTATGAGAATATCATTTCTATCCCACTCTTAAGAATCACTACATAATAAATCTTTAGTGGTTCTTTAACATTAGTGTCACACTCCATGCCATTGAGTTGTAATATATCTTTTTTAGGTATAAATGTTGTCGAATAAACAACAAGTTGTCCAAAAGATATAAATCTAAACAAGATATAGCCAGCAATTTAATATTTGTAATAGATAAAATGCTAAATTTGATATATAATAAATTTAAGTAATTGTATAATAATATGAATTACAAACATCTAAGAAGAAACATAGGAGGCATCATATTATGAGTAATAAAGTTCAACGTTTTATAGAAGCAGAAAGGGAGTTAAGTCAGTTAAAGCACTGGTTAAAAACAACACATAAGATTTCAATTGAAGAATTTGTAGTACTTTTTAAAGTGTATGAAGCTGAAAAGATTAGCGGTAAAGAATTGAGGGATACATTACATTTTGAAATGCTATGGGATACAAGTAAAATCGATGTGATTATCCGTAAAATCTATAAAAAAGAGCTTATTTCTAAATTGCGTTCTGAAACGGATGAAAGACAAGTATTCTATTTCTATAGTACTTCTCAAAAGAAATTGTTAGATAAAATTACTAAAGAAATAGAAGTGTTAAGCGTTACAAACTAAAAACTTAAAAAGCATGCCAATCAGTACATTATAATTGCGTCTTGGGGACAGACAAATGATGAATAGAGATTGGCATGCTTTTTATTTTTGAATATAAATATTTAGTTCATGGCATTTCTAGTTACATGACGTCCATGAATTAAGAAGTAAACAAGCATAGTAATAATTGCTAAAGCGGCCATAAAGCCGAAGATTTCACTATATGAAAACATATGAGTAAATAACCCAAGGAATGATGGACCGAAGCCGACACCTGCATCTAGACCAACGTAAAAAGTAGATGTCGCGATACCATATTTAATCGGGGGTGAGACTTTTATCGCAATAGATTGCATTGCAGATGATAAATTTCCATACCCTAAACCTAGGCAAGCACCAGCAAGTAATATTAACCAGCTTTGATAGCTTGAAATTAAGCATACAAATGAAAGGAAAAGCATGATAAATGCTGGGTAGACAATAATGTTTTCATTTTTATCATCCATCAATCTACCAGCAATAGGTCTAGTAATTAACGATGCTATAGCATAGCAAATAAAGAAATAGCTTGCTGCAGTGACTAGGTGTCGCTCTAAAGCAAATGCTTGTAAATAAGTTAGGATGGACGCATAGGTAACGCCAATTAAAAGCATAATTACAGCAACAGGAATGGCCTCTTTTGCAATAAATTGATGAATACTAAAGCTTGGTTTATCAATGACATTAGTTTCAGTTTTGTTATTTGTTACTTCGAAATCAACTTTTATAAATAATGAGATAATGAGTCCGAGTATGCCTAATATGACACAAATAATAAACAGTAAGTCAATTGCGTATTTTGTAATAAGTAACATGCCTAGAAATGGGCCAATCGCTGTACCTAATACTAAACTTAAGGAAAATAAACTGATGCCTTCACTTTTTCTATTAACAGGGGTAACGTATGCCGCAATAGTACCTGTTGCAGTTGTCACAACTGCAGTTGCGATACCGTTTATGAGACGTACAAAGATTAAAAAAGCTAAAGATCCATCAATAAAATAAAGTAATTGCGTGATAATTAAAGCAATTAAACCAATAAATAATAATCGTTTAGGTCCGATTTGATTTACAAATTTACCTGTAGCAAATCGACCAATTAAAGACCCGACAATAAATAGTCCTACAACTAATCCGGCTAATGAATCGGAAGCGTCGAAAGCTTGCTTACTATAGCCAGCAATAACTACAAGTAACAAATACATGCATAGGTATACGATAAAGTTGACTAAAAAGTTAATTGTAAAACTTTTGGTGAAAATAGGTGATTTATTTAATGAGCCTTGATTAGTCATTGTGTGCCTCCTTTAATAATATTTCATGAATTTGATTCATCACATTTATGGTTTCTTGCATTTGATCTTGCGAAATGTTTGTTTTGGCAACTACTGCTTGTTGGAGCTTTTGTACATCAAGACAAACAATCTCATATAATTCATGCCCTTTAGGTGTTAAAGTTAAAAACTTTTGTCGTTTATCCTCTAAACTGTTTTCTACTGTAATAAGGTCATTTTCTATTAGAGCTTTTAAAGTTTTTCTTGCAGTAGGCTTTTCAATTGCACGTCTATGTGAAATTTCAATGAGAGTAGTGGGTTGATATTTAGCTATATCGCGTAAGATTAACCATTGACCATAATATATATTGTGTTTTTCCAAAATCGGCTCTGCTAATTTTAAATAGGGGCGATATATTGTTATAAAACTATTGAAAAATTCTTGTGATAGCATAGTGACATCTCCTAAGATAAAATAGTTAGCTTAGCTAACCTTTTTTACAACAATAGTAATTATAAAACGGGGGCAATTAGAAATCAATATATAATTATTAAGAGCAAAAATATTTATACTTTGTTAAAATAAGCGTAATTACATGTAAATAGGGGGATACTAATGATATTGAAATTTGATCACATCATTCATTATATAGATCAGTTAGATCGGTTTAGTTTTCCAGGAGATGTTATAAAATTACATTCAGGTGGGTATCATCATAAATATGGAACATTCAATAAATTAGGTTATATCAATGAAAATTATATTGAGCTACTAGATGTAGAAAATAATGAAAAGTTGAAAAAGATGGCAAAAACGATAGAAGGTGGAGTCGCTTTTGCTACTCAAATTGTTCAAGAGAAGTATGAGCAAGGCTTTAAAAATATTTGTTTGCGTACAAATGATATTGAGGCAGTTAAAAATAAACTACAAAGTGAGCAGGTTGAAGTAGTAGGGCCGATTCAAATGGAAAGAGATACACATAAAGATGGTAAGGTAAAGTGGCAATTGCTTTATATAATGAATCAGGATGATGATGATGAAATTAAACCACCATTTTTTATTCAATGGGAAGAAAGTGATTCCATGCGTACTAAAAAATTGCAAAAATATTTTCAAAAACAATTTTCAATTGAAACTGTTATTGTGAAAAGTAAAAACCGATCGCAAACAGTATCGAATTGGTTGAAATGGTTTGATATGGACATTGTAGAAGAGAACGACCATTACACAGATTTGATTTTAAAAAATGATGATATTTATTTTAGAATTGAAGATGGTAAAGTTTCAAAATATCATTCGGTTATAATAAAAGACGCACAAGCAACTTCACCATATTCAATTTTTATCAGAGGTGCTATTTATCGCTTTGAACCATTAGTATAAATATACGTAAGTGCTATGAGCGAGAATGCCCATATGAATAATGGCAAGCACAATGGAAAGAATCGTTAATATATTATTTAATCGTGATGACTTAATTAAAATGAAAAAGATTGATAATATAAATGTGAAAAAGATAAGTATAACCCGTAAACTAAAGTAATTCACGGTGAGAGGTTGACTCAATGTCATAATGATTGCAACGATGTTCATAATTATAAATAGACTTAAAATAATTGTTCTCATATCAAACACCTCATTGTTAGATTATTGACATTATAACAGGGGTAATTGTATATGAACATTAATGTGGTTGCTTGAGGAGAAATTTATTCATTGAAGTCAAATTGGTTCATGTTAGAAATGAATATCGTGTTAGATGATGAAAGTATTTTGAAGTATAGGTAACTAGTTGAAAAGTATTAATTGTACGATAACATTAAATTTAACAGGAAGCATAGATATAAAATGATTCACAATTAAAATGGGTAAATTTGAACTTGCTAAACTATTAATTGGAGCATGGACATTTCAAAAATAAGAGTTCAAATCATACACAAGCTCTGAATCGACACTATAAGATACAAACTGTATAATTAAAGGTATTGTTAAATAGAAGGAGATATCATAAATCATGGAAAAGATGCATATCACTAATCAGGAACATGACGCATTTGTTAAATCTCACCCAAATGGAGATTTATTACAATTAACGAAATGGGCAGAAACAAAGAAATTAACTGGATGGTACGCGCGAAGAATCGCTGTAGGTCGTGACGGTGAAATTCAGGGTGTTGCGCAGTTACTTTTTAAAAAAGTACCTAAATTACCTTATACGCTATGTTATATTTCACGTGGTTTTGTTGTTGATTATAGTAATAAAGAGGCGTTAAATGCATTGTTAGACAGTGCAAAAGAAATTGCTAAAGCTGAGAAAGCGTATGCAATTAAAATCGATCCTGATGTTGAAGTCGATAAAGGTACAGATGCTTTGCAAAATTTGAAAGCGCTTGGTTTTAAACATAAAGGATTTAAAGAAGGTTTATCAAAAGACTACATCCAACCACGTATGACTATGATTACACCAATTGATAAAAATGATGATGAGTTATTAAATAGTTTTGAACGCCGAAATCGTTCAAAAGTGCGCTTGGCTTTAAAGCGAGGTACGACAGTAGAACGATCTGATAGAGAAGGTTTAAAAACATTTGCTGAATTAATGAAAATCACTGGGGAACGCGATGGCTTCTTAACGCGTGATATTAGTTACTTTGAAAATATTTATGATGCGTTGCATGAAGATGGAGATGCTGAACTATTTTTAGTAAAGTTGGATCCAAAAGAAAATATAGCGAAAGTAAATCAAGAATTGAATGAACTTCATGCCGAAATTGCTAAATGGCAGCAGAAGATGGAAACATCTGAAAAGCAAGCTAAAAAAGCGCAAAATATGATTAATGATGCGCAAAATAAAATTGCTAAAAATGAAGATTTAAAACGAGACCTAGAAGCTTTAGAAAAGGAACATCCTGAAGGTATTTATCTTTCTGGTGCACTATTAATGTTTGCTGGCTCAAAATCATATTACTTATATGGTGCGTCTTCTAATGAATTTAGAGATTTTTTACCAAATCATCATATGCAGTATACGATGATGAAGTATGCACGTGAACATGGTGCAACAACTTACGATTTCGGTGGTACAGATAATGATCCAGATAAAGACTCAGAACATTATGGCTTATGGGCATTTAAAAAAGTTTGGGGAACATACTTAAGTGAAAAGATTGGTGAATTTGATTATGTATTGAATCAGCCATTGTACCAATTAATTGAGCAAGTTAAACCGCGTTTAACAAAAGCTAATATTAAAATATCTCGTAAATTAAAACGAAAATAGATTAACGACTGAAATCTGAACGCTCATAAGACTGTCATTTGCGTTCAGATTTTTTTACACAATATAGAATGGTTGAGTAAAATATTTTTGAATATAGTGAAAGAGGGGGAAGTACTGTGATAAAAAAACTATTACAATTTTCTTTGGGGAATAAGTTTGCTATCTTTTTAATGGTTGTTTTAGTTGTCTTGGGCGGTGTATACGCGAGTGCTAAATTGAAATTAGAATTACTACCAAATGTACAAAATCCAGTTATTTCAGTTACAACAACAATGCCGGGTGCAACGCCACAAAGTACCCAAGATGAAATAAGTAGTAAAATTGACAATCAAGTAAGATCGTTGGCATATGTGAAAAATGTTAAAACGCAATCCATACAAAATGCTTCAATTGTAACAGTTGAATATGAAAATAATACAGATATGGATAAAGCAGAAGAACAGCTTAAAAAAGAAATCGATAAAATTAAATTTAAAGATGAAGTTGGTCAACCAGAATTAAGACGTAATTCGATGGATGCTTTTCCGGTTTTAGCATATTCATTTTCAAATAAAGAGAATGACTTGAAAAAAGTAACGAAAGTACTGAATGAACAATTAATACCAAAATTACAAACGGTAGATGGTGTGCAAAATGCGCAATTAAATGGGCAGACGAACCGTGAAATCACCCTTAAATTTAAGCAAAATGAACTTGAAAAATATGGATTGACTGCTGATGATGTAGAAAACTATCTAAAAACGGCAACAAGAACAACACCACTTGGATTGTTCCAATTTGGTGATAAAGATAAATCAATTGTTGTTGATGGTCAATATCAATCTGTTGATGCTTTTAAAAACATAAATATTCCATTAACGTTGGCAGGAGGACAAGGGCAATCTCAATCCCAAAGTGACAATAAACAAAATTCAGCCATGTCAGATGTTAATCAGGCATCACCGCAGCAAAATTCAAAAGCGTCAGCATCAAATAATATAAGTGGTATGCCGACAGCGAAACTAGGAGATTTAGCTGATATTACAGTTGGTGATGTGCGTACTTCTATTTCTAAAACGAATGGCAAGGATGCGGTTAATTTACAAATAACTAAAGCTCAAGATGCCAATACAGTTCAAGTAGCCAAAGATGTACAACGTAAAATTGATACATTCGTTGATGAAAATAAAGATTTTAATGTCACAAAAACAATGGATACTGCAAAGCCTGTTGAGAAATCACTTTATACGATGATTGAAAAAGCATCATTAGGTACAATCGTGGCAATTATAGTTATTTTGCTGTTTTTAAGAAACATTCGTACGACGGCAATTTCTATTATATCCATTCCGTTATCACTTCTTATGGCGCTTATTGCTCTAAAATTGAGTGATGTTTCATTGAATATACTAACGTTAGGTGCATTAACAGTAGCGATTGGACGTGTGATAGACGATTCGATTGTAGTTGTTGAAAATATTTATCGACGATTAACAGATTCAGAAGAACAACTAAAAGGTGAAAATTTAATTATCAGTGCGACAACTGAAGTATTTAAACCAATAATGTCATCGACACTAGTTACTATTATCGTCTTTTTACCACTTGTGTTTGTATCAGGTTCAGTAGGCGAAATGTTTAGACCTTTTGCATTGGCTATTGCATTTAGTTTATTAGCATCGTTATTAGTGTCAATTACACTCGTTCCAGCGTTGGCAGCTACACTATTTAAAAAAGGCGTTAAACGTCGTAATAAACAACATCAAGAAGGATTAGGTGTTGTTAGTACAACTTATAAAAAAGTATTACATTGGTCATTAAATCATAAGTGGATTGTAATTATATTAAGTACATTAATTTTGCTTGCAACTATTGTATTTGGAGGACCGAGACTAGGCACTAGCTTTATTTCAGCAGGTGACGATAAATTTTTAGCTATTACTTATACACCGAAGCCTGGTGAAACCGAGCAAGCAGTGTTGAATCATGCGAAAGATGTTGAAAAATATTTAAAACAGAAAAAGCATGTAAAAACAATTCAATACTCAGTTGGCGGTAGTAGTCCAGTAGATCCAACGGGTAGTACAAATAGTATGGCAATCATGGTTGAATATGATAATGACACGCCTAATTTTGATGTAGAAGCGGATAAGGTTATTAAACATGCAGATGGCTTTAAACATCCTGGAGAGTGGAAAAATCAAGATTTAGGAACAGGTGCAGGTAATAAATCTGTAGAGGTTACTGTGAAAGGTCCATCAATGGATGCCATAAAATCAACTGTAAAAGATATTGAACAGAAAATGAAACAGGTTAAAGGACTAGCCAATGTCAAATCTGATTTATCGCAAACATATGATCAGTATGAAATTAAAGTTGATCAAAATAAAGCGGCAGAAAATGGTATTTCTGCAAGTCAACTTGCAATGCACTTGAATGAAAACTTACCAGAAAAAACAGTTACGACTGTTAAAGAAAATGGTAAAACTGTTGATGTTAAAGTCAAACAAAATAAGCAAACAGACTGGTCAGAAGATAAGTTGAATAATATAACTTTGAAAAAGCCGACTGGTGGTACGATTAAATTGGGAGATATAGCTACGTTAGTTAAAACAACGACACCAAGTAAATTGACGCAAGAACAAGGTGATTATGCAACGACGGTATCTGCTAAAGTAACAAATAAAGATGTGGGTGGCACAACACGACAAGTGATGTCTAAAATAAATAATTTGGACAAACCGAATAATGTAAAGGTTAATATCGGTGGTGCATCAGATGATATTAACAATGCAATGACACAATTAGCCTTTGCAATGTTAGCTGCAATCATTATCGTATATTTAATCCTAGTTATTACATTTAAAGGTGGCCTAGCACCATTTACAATTTTATTCTCTTTACCATTTACAGTTATCGGTGTAATTATTGCACTATTAATCACAGGAGAAACAATATCAGTACCACGTTTAATTGGTATGCTAATGTTAATTGGAATTGTAGTAACAAATGCCATTGTGTTAATAGACCGTGTCATTAATAATGAGCAACAGGGCATGGAGATGAAAGAAGCATTAATCGAAGCAGGCGGTACTAGAATTAGACCGATATTAATGACGGCGATTGCAACAATCGGTGCATTAGTTCCTTTGTTATTTGGTCAAGATAGCTCGATTCTTATTTCGAAAGGATTAGCTGCTACAGTTATTGGTGGTTTAATTTCATCAACTTTATTAACACTTGTAGTTGTACCAGTAATATATGAAATTCTCTTTACTTTAAAAAAACGATTCACTAAACGATAGATAATATAAAAGCCATAAAAGCGGTCATGATATTGACTACTTTTATGACTTTTTAAAATTTGAAATTTTAGACCTTATTTCACGTGCGATTTAATCGATGTGTTAATAAAACAATACTGGCATTCGATATGTAATCTGATGATAATATAAGGTTGCAATTATGTTATTGCATGCTTTGTTTATTACTTAGAATAATACGATGGTTAAGATGAAATATATGACAAAGATAAATAATGACATTAAATTCAAGATGTTTACGCCTTTTAGATCTTTTTTAAGCATTTTAAATCCTGTCACTTCGACATTACCGACTAAGAGTAATAAGACGATAAATACCCACCAATTCTCTTTTGGAAAACTCATCGTCGTTAATGCTAAGACGAATAATAACAACACACCCATAATAATTCTCAAAATGCGAGTAAATATAACTTCCATTTTAAAAATACTAATAAAACTAACAATTAGATAAAGTATTGCTAGTAAAATCAGATAAAATTGCATATGATAACTTCCTCTCCGTTTCAAAGGGTTCATGTAGGTACAGCAGCGTAGAAAACAGTTGTGATAGATATGCGCGTATGTTGTTAATGAGACACTAAATCATAACACGACAACATCTTGTGATTCTAGATGTAATTAAGCGAAAAATGAAGCAATTCATCAATATAACGTATTCAGAGTAATGCTAGTCAAATTTATGTAATGAAAAGCATTTATTGTCTGAATGATAGATTATTAATCTTGCATTTGAGCACGAACGTTTCTAATTTCATTTTCAATATCTTTAAGTTGACGAACAAGTGCGGAAGTATCTAAATTCAAAGATTCCCGTTTTTCTAAGTCACCTTGAAGACGAACATAATCATATTTAAGTTCGGCTAGTTGGTTTTCTAAAGACATACTATAACACTCCTTTGAAATATAATTAAGTGCATTTAATGTAGATTATAGCATGAAACAGTAGACTTCTAAAATATCTGTGGAGTATGTTAAAGTTATAAATTATGAAGGTTATTGAAAGAAGGGGTAACAGTGACAGAACAATTTACTATGATTATTTTATTAATTGCGCTTGGTTACTTTTTAAAGCGCATTAATTATATAAAGGCAACAGATAGTCAAGTCATTGCTACATTAGTTCTTAATGTCACACTCCCATCTTTAGTTATTGTGAATTTAAACAGTGCAGAATTAAAATTGTCATTCTCCATTTTACCAATTTTAATGATTATCTATGGTATTGTGGCGAAAATGATTGCTGTCTGGTTTTTTAGAAAATATGATAATCACATGCGTGGATCAGTAGGTATGATGACTGGTGCTATGAATATTGGATTGTTTGCATATCCACTAATTGAAGTGATATGGCCTAAAACGGGACTTATTTATTTTGGTATGGCTGATATAGGTGGTGCCTTTGTGATGTTTGGAATTACTTACTTTGTAGGTAGCTACTTTAGTGAAGGTAGTGATCAATTCGATTTTAAATATTTAGGTAAGAAATTATTACAATCAGTGCCACTCGTTACATACATTGTAATGTTTATATTGAATATAAGTCACATCCATTTACCACATGTGGCAATCGATTTCTTTAGCATACTTTCCCATGCAAATATGCCGTTATCAATGATTTTGCTAGGTGTCATGTTGAATTTTACTCTGGAAAGAAAGTATATACCTGCTACTATTAAATATTTATGTTTACATTATGGATTAGCATTAGTTGCGGGATTGTTAGTACATGTGTTGCTACCGGTATCAGATGATATGATTAAGACGACATTGTTGGTCACTTGGATGTTCCCGGTTGGTGTCGCAATTATTTCTTATGGTATTCAGTTTAAATATCGAACGCTGCCATTTATAGGTATGACGACCAATTTAACAATCATTATTAGTATCATTATTTTGTACGTGTATCAGGCAGTGTTTGTCTAGTTTACACATTTGAAAATAAAATCCATTTTAGTATTCGTAGAAAATGAGAGCCCCCTTTACCACAACATGTAAATGCATATTGTGAAAAGGGGGCTTTTATTTATGACATAGTTGTTCAACTCATACATTCTAGCAGATAATGTAGTGCGTTATGCAGCTATCCACTTCATATGTATGGCGCATACTTGATAAACGAATATCATCAAGACTTTAAGAGTATCGCTAATTTTAAAGTCTTAAAACGCATGAATAATGTCATGATGTGTTATTGTGTTTTGTTTTTAGAGCCATGTATTTCCTGGGACATATAGAGGAACATTCAACGTAAAATTCTCGAAAATTAATTTTAATCATTCTATAAGTGAATGATAATTTTCAGAAACGATAACATTTTTACGTTACATGAGTATTTAACTTTCTATTTCAAATTACCTAGAATTATAGCAGCTATCACGATAATAATAATACCTGCCCAAATACCAGTCATCTGACGACGATCTTTTCTTTCTCCTAAAATGAAAATACCGCCTAATGTTGAAACGATAACAAGTAACTGTGATAATGAGAAACTTGTAGCTACACCAACTTTTGGTTGAGAATAGAACATGAACAAGTTACCAATTCCCCAAATCACACCTGGCAATAGATTAAGTGCTGTTGATTTAAGTGATGTTTTATGATTCATGGATAGGATAAAGCCACCAATTGCCATACCGACAGATTGGAAGAACAATGCATCAGTTCCACCAACACCAAAGATGTCACCAAGTACAACGAAACCTACATATCCAACTGTAGATACAATTAAAATACCCATTGCTTTTTTAAATTCAGGATTATCTGATTGACGTTCATTTTTAGCTTTAAGTGAAGTAAGTGCTACACCAGTAACTAATAATATCATGGCGATTAAACCAAAGATAATTTGAGTCATTGAAGACCATTCACCTAAAAAGATAACGCTGAATAATGTTGTACCAACTAATTGCATACCTGTAGAAACTGGCATAGTATTTGATACACCGATTAAACTAATAGATTTAAGCTGATTCGCTTGTCCAAACGCCCATAATGCACCAGAAATAAGACCGACAATAATTACAGTAGGATTATTGAATTTTGCGAAACCAGTAATAAGTAAACCTAATCCAACAATGAGTGCGCCTAGCGTCGTACCACGAATTTGGTTGTAAGGTCCACCGCCGACGAACACATTAATAAGAACGACACTTCCCCAGAATAAAGCAGGTAAAAGTGCGATTAAGAAATCAAGAAATTGCAAGACTACTCACTCTCCTATACTATTTATGCAAGTGCTCCCCTTAATTGACACTTGCATGTTATTGTAAAGCATTCTGCCCTAATAGTAAAAAACAACTACTTATAATTTTCAATATTTACAAAAAGTAGAAAAACCCACAATACATGCTAATGATGTACTGTGGGGTATTTGCTTGGTATTTTATTCAGGGATTGTTTGATCTTTTACGTTACGTGATTCGAATTTGAATTTAATGTACTCATAGTTGATATGGAAACCTAGACCATTAAATCGTTCGATGAGTTTATTATTTTTGTTACGAATTTTAAAATATACTTTTCTAATATCAAAGTTATCAAAAGCATATTGCAATGCATACGCAAGCAACTCGAAAGCGATACCTTTCAAACGGTAATCTACATGAGAACTGAAGTATTTAATCTCGGCGATTGACTGTTGTGAATCAATTTCAAGGTATAAATAACCTTTAAGTAAACCTTCGCTAACAAATAAAAACAAATGATGATGGTCGTCTAAACTATCAATGATATCTTGCGGTGACTGTGCCTGATATTTAAATGTAGTTGTGTGTAATTTGCTGAAAGCACGATAAAACCCTTTGTGATAAGGAATGATATTTGGTTGGTGCATATCTTCTTCTAATCTTGTACGGGCTTCTATGTAATAGTCGGTGAAGTTATAACTTGCTTGAATAACTTTCATTAATGGTTTGTATTGTTGAATGCCTTCTTCAAAAGAAAAGTTAAAGACAGCATCGTCAGGTTGGTTCGAAGTCATTGCTTTAAACAGCGTTTCAAACGTATCGACAGATAATACATAATTGTCAGCCACGAAAGGGCCTATGACTTTGAATTTATTTTTATCGTATGCAAAAGACAATATGATTGCTTTGATTGAATCGTTTTCTTTAATCGAAAATACACCGGGTGATTCAATCGCATCGGTTATTAATACATCTATTTCATTGTACTGTTGAGGAAGTTTATATAAGTATGATGCTGATTCATAATTCGAATGTTCAATGAACGATTTTATTTGTGTAATATCATATAACTGAACTATGCTCATGTCATTACCTCCGTACTTTTTGTTACTTTTATTATATAGTATTTCAACTGAAATGAAAGTTAATAGTGATATTAACATGTTACAATACATTTAACACATCATTTGCAAGCATTGAATTTAAATCAAAGATTAGTGGAATAGATGAAGCGCGTTCGAAATAAAAGAACGTATGAGAAAGGATAATTTATGAAATCTTTAATATTAGCTGAAAAACCATCAGTCGCAAGAGATATTGCTGATGCTTTACAAATAAATCAAAAGCGTAATGGTTACTTTGAAAATAACCAATATATTGTCACGTGGGCGTTAGGTCATCTAGTGACAAATGCGACACCTGAACAATACGATAAAAATTTAAAGGAATGGCGATTAGAAGACCTTCCAATTATACCTAAATATATGAAAACGGTTGTTATTGGTAAAACAAGCAAACAATTTAAAACAGTAAAAGCGTTAATTTTAGATAATAAAGTGAAAGATATTATTATTGCAACAGATGCTGGACGAGAAGGTGAACTAGTTGCAAGATTGATTTTGGATAAAGTTGGTAACAAAAAGCCACTCCGTCGATTATGGATTAGCTCAGTTACTAAAAAAGCTATTCAACAAGGTTTTAAAAATTTAAAAGACGGTCGTCAATATAACGATTTGTATTATGCAGCGTTAGCGAGAAGTGAGGCGGATTGGATTGTTGGGATTAATGCAACGCGTGCACTAACAACAAAGTATGATGCACAGCTATCCCTGGGACGTGTTCAGACACCAACGATTCAATTAGTAAATACACGACAACAAGAGATTAATCAGTTCAAACCACAACAATACTATACATTATCGTTAACGGTAAAAGGGTTTGATTTTCAGCTAGAATCAAATCAGCGATATACCAATAAAGAAACTTTAGAACAGATAGTTAATAATTTGAAAAATGTCGATGGTAAGATTAAATCTGTTGCTACTAAACATAAGAAGTCGTATCCGCAATCACTGTACAATTTAACAGATTTACAACAAGATATGTATAGACGTTATAAAATTGGACCTAAAGAAACATTGAATACACTTCAAAGTTTATATGAGAGACATAAAGTCGTAACCTATCCAAGAACAGATTCAAACTATTTAACAACTGATATGGTAGATACTATGAAAGAACGTATTCAGGCGACGATGGCAACAACATATAAAGACCAAGCACGCCCATTAATGTCTAAAACTTTTTCATCAAAAATGTCGATATTTAATAATCAAAAAGTATCTGATCACCATGCAATTATTCCTACAGAAGTGAGACCTGTCATGTCAGACTTAAGTAATAGAGAACTAAAGTTATACGATATGATTGTCGAGCGTTTTTTAGAAGCTTTAATGCCTCCGCACGAGTATGACGCGATAACTGTAACTTTAGAGGTTACAGGGCACACATTTGTTTTGAAAGAGAATGTAACAACTGTATTAGGCTTTAAATCTATTAGACAAGGTGAGTCTATTACAGAGATGCAACAGCCTTTTTCAGAAGGCGATGAAGTGAAGATTTCAAAAACAAACATTAGAGAACATGAAACAACACCTCCAGAATATTTTAATGAAGGTTCGTTATTAAAAGCGATGGAGAACCCTCAGAACTTTATTCAATTGAAGGATAAAAAATATGCGCAAACTTTAAAACAAACAGGTGGTATAGGCACAGTTGCAACAAGGGCCGACATTATCGATAAATTATTTAATATGAATGCCATTGAATCAAGAGACGGTAAAATTAAAGTAACGTCAAAAGGTAAACAAATATTAGAATTAGCACCAGAAGAATTAACGTCGCCACTTTTAACTGCACAATGGGAAGAAAAATTACTTTTAATTGAACGTGGTAAATATCAGGCGAAAACATTCATTAATGAAATGAAAGATTTTACGAAAGATGTTGTAAATGGGATTAAAAATAGTGATCGTAAATATAAACACGATAATTTAACAACCACTGAATGCCCAACGTGTGGTAAATTCATGATTAAAGTTAAGACTAAAAATGGTCAGATGCTTGTGTGCCAAGATCCATCTTGTAAGACGAAAAAGAATGTACAGCGCAAAACAAATGCAAGATGTCCAAACTGTAAAAAGAAATTAACGTTGTTTGGTAAAGGGAAAGAAGCGGTATATCGTTGTGTTTGTGGACATTCTGAAACGCAAGCACATATGGATCAGCGTATGAAGTCTAAATCCTCTGGTAAAGTATCTCGTAAAGAAATGAAAAAGTATATGAATAAAAATGAAGGTTTAGACAATAATCCGTTTAAAGATGCATTAAAGAACTTGAATTTATAGATAAAATCGAACAAAGTTGAATCAGAAAATTGAAAAGTTCGCTTTTGGTATTGTTTTTTATTAAGAATGATATTAAACTATTAAGGTATTTTAAAAAAAGGAGCATCCATTCGTGAAAAACTATTTCCAGTTCGATAAATATGGAACAAACTTTAAAAGAGAAATCTTAGGCGGTATCACAACTTTCTTATCTATGGCCTATATTTTAGCAGTTAACCCGCAAGTTTTAAGTTTAGCAGGTGTTAAAGGCGTATCAGAAGATATGAAAATGGACCAAGGTGCCATTTTTGTAGCGACTGCATTAGCAGCATTTGTAGGCTCGCTATTCATGGGGCTAATAGCTAAATATCCAATTGCGTTAGCACCAGGTATGGGATTAAATGCATTCTTTGCATTTACTGTTGTGTTAACCATGGGTATTCCTTGGCAAGTTGGTTTAACAGGTGTTTTATTCTCAGGTATATTCTTTGCGATATTAACCGTCACAGGGTTTAGGGAAGTTATTATTAATGCAATTCCTTATCAAATGAAGATGGCTGTTTCAGCAGGTATAGGATTATTTATTACATTTGTAGGTTTACAAAGTTCGGGTATTATAGTTAAAAATGAATCTACATTAGTAACATTGGGACATTTAACTGATCCACCAGTACTTTTAGCGATATTCGGTATCGTTATTACAGTTATTTTATATGCAATTAAATTGCCGGGTTCTATCTTTATCGGTATGATCATCACAGCAATCGTTGGTATGTTCACTGGATTGATTCAAATGCCATCTGGTATTGTAGGTAAGATTCCAAGTATTGAACCAACGTTCGGTGCTGCATTTGAAGCGTTTAAAGACCCAAGTCAATTATTAACGATACAGTTCTTAATTGTTATTTTAACGTTCTTATTTATTGATTTCTTTGATACAGCTGGTACATTAGTAGCCGTTGCTACTCAAGCAGGTATTATGAAAGATAATAAATTACCAAGAGCTGGTAGAGCATTGTTCTCAGATTCTTTAGCTACGATTGTAGGGTCAGTTTTTGGAACAACTACAACAACTTCTTATATCGAATCAACTTCAGGTGTTGCTGTAGGTGCTAGAACAGGATTTGCTAGTATCGTAACAGGTTGTTGTTTCCTATTAGCGCTATTCTTTAGTCCGTTAATCGCTGTTGTAACAAGTGCAGTTACAACACCAGCTTTAGTGGTGGTAGGTGTATTAATGGCTGCAAACTTTGCTGAGATAAACTGGAAAAGTTTTGAAGTTGCAGTGCCAGCATTTATTACAATCATTATGATGCCTTTATCATATTCAATTGCAACTGGTATTGCGTGTGGATTTATTTTCTATCCAATTACAATGCTTATCTCTAAAAAACATAAAGAAGTACATCCGATAATGTATGTATTAATGGTACTATTCATTCTGTACTTCATATTTGTTCATGGTTAAATCCAGACACAAAAAAACGACTGCCAATGATTGGTAGTCGTTTTTTTCTTTGAAGTAAGGATAAAATAAGAAGCGAAATAACATAAAGCAATATTATGAATGTCTTTAAATATCCGATGTAAATATACTTCTTTTAAAATTGTTGAACGTGTTTCTTCTATATTATATACACCTAATTAAAAAGGTTTTAAGAATTATTCTCTATGTCCATCTTTGTATTGTGTGTAAATGACACGAGCATTTTTATTAGGTATATAGGTTGGCGCTGATAATACAACTAGGACAAATAGAATCATTAGGAAAAATAAAATCCAATGAATCAAAATTCCTAAGAAGGGGATAATAGCTAAAAAACTACCTACTATACCAAATATTGGAATAATCGCTATAGGTCTAATCGCATTTTGTCTATTCACTAATAATATAATAGTAAGAATTAGATAAAGTAATGCATTAAAGAGTAAAGGCTGCCATCCAAAACTTAAAATAAACGTTGCACCTAAAAAAGGAATGCCATAGAAAAACTCACAAAGTATTAAAAAGATACCTATAAGAGCTAAAGATAATTTTGGTCCATTTTTCATATTCATTCATCACCGTTCTTATGACTAATTATATAGAATAATTTTCAATGATAATAATAAAATGATTCAAGGTACGAATTTACAATAAAGAAGGAAATAAAAAATATCTCGAAAATAGTTGAACTGACTAAGTATATAAAGTAAAATATAAAAGTATGTGTTAGACAGATAGAAAAATTATGTGAAAAGCCTTGATTTATCGATGTTTTTCGTGTAATATAACTAACGTTGGACTTTAAGAAAAGCGATGAAGCGAAAGGTTACTGACACACCCGGCCGCTTTGCCATGGCGCTGTGTAAGATAGTTTTCGTGGAGAAGTCTATCACTAAATGTAGACGAATAAGGAGGGAAAATTATGGCAAAACAAAAAATCAGAATCAGATTAAAAGCTTATGATCACCGCGTGATTGATCAATCAGCAGAGAAGATTGTAGAAACAGCGAAACGTTCTGGTGCAGATGTTTCTGGACCAATTCCGTTACCAACTGAGAAATCAGTATACACAATCATCCGTGCCGTGCATAAGTATAAAGATTCACGTGAACAATTCGAACAACGTACACATAAACGTTTAATCGATATTGTAAACCCAACACCAAAAACAGTTGACGCTTTAATGGGCTTAAACTTACCATCTGGTGTAGACATCGAAATCAAATTATAATAGACAATTTTAGGAGGTGGACTTTCGATGACCAAAGGAATCTTAGGAAGAAAAATTGGGATGACACAAGTATTCGGAGAAAACGGTGAATTAATCCCTGTAACAGTAGTAGAAGCTAAAGAAAATGTTGTATTACAAAAGAAAACTGTAGAAGTTGATGGATACAACGCAATCCAAGTTGGATTTGAAGACAAAAAAGCATACAAAAAAGATGCAAAATCTAATAAATATGCTAATAAACCAGCTGAAGGTCACGCTAAAAAAGCTGACGCAGCACCTAAGCGCTTCATTCGTGAATTCCGCAATGTAGACGTGGATGCTTACGAAGTAGGTCAAGAAGTCTCAGTAGATACTTTTGTAGCTGGCGACGTTATTGACGTAACAGGCGTATCAAAAGGTAAAGGTTTCCAAGGTGCAATTAAACGCCACGGACAATCTCGTGGACCTATGTCACACGGTTCTCATTTCCACAGAGCACCAGGTTCTGTAGGTATGGCTTCAGATGCTTCTAGAGTATTTAAAGGCCAAAAAATGCCAGGACGTATGGGTGGAAACACTGTAACTGTTCAAAACTTAGAAGTAGTTCAAGTTGACACAGAAAACAAAGTTATCTTAGTAAAAGGTAACGTACCTGGACCTAAAAAAGGTTTAGTAGAAATCAGAACTTCAATTAAAAAAGGTAATAAATAATAAGAAGTGAAAGGAGGAAATGCATAATGGCTAATTATGATGTTTTAAAATTAGACGGAACTAAATCAGGTTCAATCGAATTAAGCGATGCAGTATTCGGTATTGAGCCAAATAATAGCGTTTTATTCGAAGCTATTAATTTACAACGTGCTTCATTACGTCAAGGTACGCATGCTGTTAAGAATCGTTCAGCAGTAAGCGGTGGCGGACGTAAACCATGGAAGCAAAAAGGAACAGGTCGTGCTCGTCAAGGTACAATCCGTGCTCCACAATGGCGTGGCGGTGGTATCGTATTCGGACCAACTCCAAGAAGTTATGCATACAAAATGCCTAAGAAAATGCGTCGTTTAGCTTTACGCTCAGCATTATCTTTCAAAGCTCAAGAGAATGGCTTAACTGTAGTTGACGCATTCAACTTCGAAGCTCCAAAAACTAAAGAATTCAAAAATGTATTATCTACATTAGAACAACCTAAAAAAGTATTAGTAGTTACTGAAAACGAAGATGTAAATGTTGAATTATCAGCACGCAACATCCCTGGCGTTCAAGTGACAACTGCTCAAGGTTTAAATGTTTTAGATATCACTAATGCTGACAGCTTAGTAATTACTGAAGCTGCTGCTAAAAAAGTTGAGGAGGTGCTCGGATAATGGAAGCAAGAGATATTCTTAAGCGCCCCGTAATCACTGAGAAATCTTCTGAAGCAATGGCTGAAGACAAATACACTTTCGACGTTGATACTCGTGTTAATAAAACACAAGTGAAAATGGCAGTTGAAGAAATCTTCAACGTAAAAGTTGCAAGTGTTAATATCATGAATTACAAACCTAAGAAAAAACGTATGGGCCGTTACCAAGGCTATACAAACAAAAGAAGAAAAGCGATTGTAACTCTTAAAGAAGGATCAATCGACTTATTTAACTAATAAACCAATTACCATTAAGGAGGTAAGCGACAATGGCTATTAAAAAGTATAAGCCAATAACAAATGGTCGTCGTAATATGACTTCGTTAGATTTCGCAGAAATCACGAAAACTACACCTGAAAAGTCATTATTAAAACCGCTACCGAAAAAAGCGGGACGTAACAACCAAGGTAAATTGACTGTAAGACACCATGGTGGTGGACACAAACGTCAATACCGTGTTATCGATTTCAAACGTAACAAAGATGGTATCAATGCAAAAGTTGATTCTATTCAATATGATCCAAACCGCTCAGCAAACATCGCTTTAGTTGTATATGCAGACGGTGAAAAACGATATATCATTGCTCCTAAAGGATTAGAAGTAGGTCAAATCGTTGAAAGTGGTGCTGAAGCTGACATCAAAGTTGGTAACGCATTACCATTACAAAACATTCCAGTTGGTACAGTAGTACACAACATCGAGCTTAAACCTGGTAAAGGTGGACAAATCGCTCGTTCAGCTGGTGCAAGTGCTCAAGTACTTGGTAAAGAAGGTAAATACGTATTAATCAGATTAAGATCTGGTGAAGTTCGTATGATCTTATCTACTTGCCGTGCTACAATCGGTCAAGTTGGTAACCTACAACACGAATTAGTTAACGTTGGTAAAGCCGGACGTTCAAGATGGAAAGGTATCCGTCCAACAGTTCGTGGTTCTGTAATGAACCCTAACGATCACCCACACGGTGGTGGTGAAGGTCGTGCTCCTATCGGTAGACCATCTCCAATGTCACCATGGGGTAAACCTACGCTTGGTAAGAAAACTCGTCGTGGTAAAAAATCATCAGACAAACTTATCGTTCGTGGACGTAAGAAAAAATAATATAATCAACTTATTTGGGTGTGCGGCTTAAAGCTGCACGCACATAATAAGAAGGGAGGCGCCCAAATGGCTCGTAGTATTAAAAAAGGACCTTTCGTCGATGAGCATTTAATGAAAAAAGTTGAAGCTCAAGAAGGAAGCGAAAAGAAACAAGTAATCAAAACATGGTCACGTCGTTCTACAATTTTCCCTAATTTCATCGGACATACTTTTGCAGTATACGACGGACGTAAACACGTACCTGTATATGTAACTGAAGATATGGTAGGTCATAAATTAGGTGAGTTTGCTCCTACTCGTACATTTAAAGGACACGTTGCAGACGACAAGAAAACAAGAAGATAATATCTATTAAGTAGAGGAGGACATCCTAATGGAAGCAAAAGCGGTTGCTAGAACAATAAGAATCGCACCTCGTAAAGTAAGACTAGTTCTTGACTTAATCAGAGGTAAAAATGCTGCTGAAGCTATTGCAATTTTAAAATTAACAAACAAAGCTTCATCACCAGTAATTGAAAAAGTATTAATGTCCGCTTTAGCTAATGCTGAACATAACTATGACATGAACACAGATGAATTAGTAGTTAAAGAAGCATATGCTAACGAAGGACCAACATTAAAACGTTTCCGTCCACGTGCGCAAGGTCGTGCAAGTGCGATTAACAAACGTACAAGCCACATTACAATCGTCGTAAGTGACGGTAAAGAAGAAGCTAAAGAAGCTTAATTAACTTTTAAGGAGGGAATACTGTGGGTCAAAAAATTAATCCAATCGGACTTCGTGTTGGTATTATCCGTGATTGGGAAGCTAAATGGTATGCTGAAAAAGACTTCGCTTCACTTTTACACGAAGATTTAAAAATCCGTAAATTTATTGATAATGAATTAAAAGAAGCATCAGTTTCTCACGTAGAGATTGAACGTGCTGCAAACCGTATCAACATTGCAATTCATACTGGTAAACCTGGTATGGTAATTGGTAAAGGCGGTTCAGAAATCGAAAAATTACGCAACAAATTAAATGCGTTAACTGATAAAAAAGTACACATCAACGTAATTGAAATCAAAAAAGTTGATCTTGACGCTCGTTTAGTAGCTGAAAACATCGCACGTCAATTAGAAAACCGTGCTTCATTCCGTCGTGTACAAAAACAAGCAATCACTAGAGCTATGAAACTTGGTGCTAAAGGTATCAAAACTCAAGTATCTGGTCGTTTAGGCGGAGCTGACATCGCTCGTGCTGAACAATATTCAGAAGGAACTGTTCCACTTCATACGTTACGTGCTGACATCGATTATGCACACGCTGAAGCTGACACTACTTACGGTAAATTAGGCGTTAAAGTATGGATCTATCGTGGAGAAGTTCTTCCTACTAAGAACACTAGTGGAGGAGGAAAATAATAATGTTACTACCAAAACGTGTAAAATATCGTCGTCAACATCGTCCTAAAACAACTGGTCGTTCTAAAGGCGGTAACTACGTAACATTTGGTGAGTTTGGTTTACAAGCTACAACAACGTCTTGGATCACATCTCGTCAAATCGAATCTGCTCGTATAGCAATGACACGTTACATGAAACGTGGCGGGAAAGTTTGGATTAAAATCTTCCCACATACACCATATACTAAAAAACCTTTAGAAGTACGTATGGGTGCTGGTAAAGGTGCGGTTGAAGGCTGGATCGCAGTTGTTAAACCAGGTAGAATTTTATTCGAAGTTGCTGGCGTTTCTGAAGAAGTTGCGCGTGAAGCACTACGTTTAGCAAGTCACAAACTTCCAGTAAAAACTAAGTTTGTAAAACGTGAGGAATTGGGTGGTGAAACAAATGAAAGCTAAGGAAATTAGAGACTTAACCACTTCAGAAATCGAAGAACAAATCAAATCTTCAAAAGAAGAGCTTTTTAACCTACGCTTTCAGTTAGCTACAGGTCAATTAGAAGAAACTGCACGTATTCGTACAGTAAGAAAAACGATTGCACGTCTAAAAACTGTTGCTCGTGAAAGAGAAATTGAACAAAGTAAGGCTAATCAATAATTAAGTAAGAGGAGGTTACAAAAGTGAGCGAAAGAAACGATCGTAAAGTTTATGTAGGTAAAGTTGTTTCAGACAAAATGGACAAGACTATTACAGTACTTGTTGAAACTTACAAAACACACAAATTATACGGTAAACGAGTAAAATACTCTAAAAAATACAAAACTCATGATGAAAACAATTCAGCTAAATTAGGAGACATTGTTAAAATTCAAGAAACTCGTCCTTTATCAGCAACAAAACGTTTTCGTTTAGTAGAGATTGTTGAAGAGTCAGTAATTATTTAATACAAGTTTAGAGATAAGGGAGGTTTAACTAATGATCCAACAAGAAACACGCTTGAAAGTAGCAGACAACTCTGGTGCTCGTGAAGTTCTTACAATCAAAGTATTAGGTGGATCTGGTCGTAAAACAGCAAACATCGGCGATGTTATCGTATGTACTGTTAAAAATGCAACACCAGGTGGCGTTGTTAAAAAAGGTGACGTTGTCAAAGCTGTAATCGTACGTACTAAGTCAGGTGTTCGTCGTAATGACGGTTCATATATCAAATTTGATGAAAATGCATGTGTTATCATCCGTGATGACAAAGGCCCACGTGGTACTCGTATCTTCGGACCTGTTGCTCGTGAATTACGTGAAGGTAACTTCATGAAAATCGTATCATTAGCACCAGAAGTACTTTAATTAATAACAACCAATACAAATAAGGAGGTGCCCACATGCATATCAAAAAAGGTGACAACGTTAAAGTTATCGCAGGTAAAGACAAAGGTAAAGAAGGTAAAGTAATCGCTACTCTACCTAAAAAAGACCGTGTCGTTGTGGAAGGTGTTAACATTATGAAAAAACACCAAAAACCAACTCAATTAAATCCTGAAGGTGGAATCTTAGAAACAGAGGCAGCAATCCATGTTTCTAATGTACAATTATTGGACCCTAAAACAAACGAACCAACTCGTGTAGGTTACAAATTTGTTGATGGTAAAAAAGTTCGTATCGCTAAAAAATCTGGCGAAGAAATTAAATCTAATAATTAATAACAAGTTGAAAGGAGGATCCCACTTTGAACCGTTTAAAAGAAAAGTTTAACATTGAAGTTACTGAAAACTTAATGAAAAAATTCAATTATAGTTCAGTAATGGAAGTACCAAAAATAGATAAAATCGTTGTGAACATGGGTGTAGGTGACGCAGTACAAAATTCTAAAGTATTAGACAATGCTGTTGAAGAATTAGAATTGATCACTGGTCAAAAACCATTAGTAACTAAAGCTAAAAAATCAATCGCGACTTTCCGTTTACGTGAAGGTATGCCAATCGGTGCGAAAGTAACACTTCGCGGTGAAAGAATGTATGAATTCTTAGACAAATTAATTTCAGTATCATTACCACGTGTACGTGACTTCCAAGGTGTTTCTAAAAAAGCATTTGACGGACGCGGTAACTACACTTTAGGTGTTAAAGAACAATTAATTTTCCCAGAAATCGACTATGATAAAGTAAGTAAAGTTAGAGGAATGGATATTGTTATCGTAACGACTGCTAACACTGATGAAGAAGCTCGTGAATTGTTAGCTAACTTCGGTATGCCATTCCGTAAATAATTATTTAAAGGAGGCTAATTAAGTGGCTAAAACTTCAATGGTTGCTAAGCAACAAAAAAAACAAAAATATGCAGTTCGTGAATACACTCGTTGTGAACGTTGTGGCCGTCCACATTCTGTATATCGTAAATTTAAATTATGCCGTATTTGTTTCCGTGAATTAGCTTACAAAGGCCAAATCCCTGGCGTTCGTAAAGCTAGCTGGTAATAAAAAAGAGTCTGAAAGGAGGCAACAATCAATGACAATGACAGATCCAATCGCAGATATGCTTACTCGTGTAAGAAACGCAAACATGGTGCGTCACGAGAAGTTAGAATTACCTGCATCAAATATTAAAAAAGAAATTGCTGAAATCTTAAAGAGTGAAGGTTTCATTAAAAATGTTGAATACGTAGAAGATGATAAACAAGGTGTACTTCGTTTATTCTTAAAATATGGTCAAAACGATGAGCGTGTTATCACAGGATTAAAACGTATTTCAAAACCAGGTTTACGTGTTTATGCAAAAGCTAGCGAAATGCCTAAAGTATTAAATGGTTTAGGTATTGCATTAGTATCAACTTCTGAAGGTGTAATCACTGACAAAGAAGCAAGAAAACGTAATGTTGGCGGAGAAATTATCGCATACGTTTGGTAATAAAAAATAAGGAGGTGCCATAACATGAGTCGTGTTGGTAAGAAAATTATTGACATCCCTAGTGACGTAACAGTAACTTTTGATGGAAATCATGTAACTGTTAAAGGTCCTAAAGGTGAATTATCAAGAACTTTAAATGAAAGAATGACATTCAAACAAGAAGAAAACACAATTGAAGTTGTAAGACCATCTGATTCTAAAGAAGATAGAACAAACCATGGTACAACTCGTGCTTTATTAAACAATATGGTACAAGGTGTTTCTCAAGGATACGTAAAAGTACTTGAACTTGTTGGTGTAGGTTACCGTGCTCAAATGCAAGGTAAAGACTTAATCCTTAACGTTGGTTATTCTCACCCAGTAGAAATTAAAGCTGAAGAAAACATTACTTTCTCAGTTGAGAAAAACACAGTCGTTAAAGTTGAAGGTATTTCAAAAGAACAAGTTGGAGCATTAGCATCTAACATCCGTTCAGTAAGACCTCCAGAGCCTTACAAAGGTAAAGGTATTCGTTACCAAGGTGAATACGTTCGCCGTAAAGAAGGTAAAACTGGTAAATAATAGATAAACTCTAAAGAAAGGAGTATTGAAATGATCAGTAAAATTGATAAAAATAAAGTGCGTTTAAAAAGACATGCTCGTGTTCGTACTAACTTATCAGGTACAGCTGAAAAGCCACGTTTAAACGTATATCGTTCAAACAAGCATATCTACGCTCAAATTATTGATGATAATAAAGGCGTAACATTAGCTCAAGCTTCTTCAAAAGACAGCGACATTGCTACTACAGCAACTAAAGTTGAATTAGCAACTAAAGTCGGTGAAGCAATTGCTAAAAAAGCTGCTGACAAAGGCATTAAAGAAATCGTATTTGACCGTGGAGGATATTTATATCACGGACGTGTTAAAGCATTGGCTGAAGCAGCAAGAGAAAGCGGATTAGAATTTTAATTTAAAGGAGGGACAAATACATGGCTCGTAGAGAAGAAGAGACGAAAGAATTTGAAGAACGCGTTGTTACAATCAACCGTGTAGCAAAAGTTGTAAAAGGTGGTCGTCGTTTCCGTTTCACTGCATTAGTTGTAGTTGGAGACAAAAATGGTCGTGTAGGTTTCGGTACTGGTAAAGCTCAAGAGGTACCAGAAGCAATCAAAAAAGCTGTTGAAGCAGCTAAAAAAGATTTAGTAGTTGTTCCACGTGTTGAAGGTACAACTCCACACACAATTACTGGCCGTTACGGTTCAGGAAGCGTATTTATGAAACCGGCTGCACCTGGTACAGGAGTTATCGCTGGTGGTCCTGTTCGTGCCGTACTTGAATTAGCAGGTATCACTGATATCTTAAGTAAATCATTAGGATCAAACACACCAATCAACATGGTTCGTGCTACAATCGATGGTTTACAAAACCTTAAAAATGCTGAAGATGTTGCGAAATTACGTGGCAAAACAGTAGAAGAATTATACAATTAAGGAGGGAAAACTAGTTATGGCTAAATTACAAATTACCCTCACTCGTAGTGTTATTGGTCGTCCTGAAACACAACGTAAAACTGTTGAAGCTTTAGGTCTTAAAAAGACTAACAGTTCAGTAGTTGTTGAAGATAACCCTGCTATTCGTGGGCAAATCAACAAAGTTAAGCACTTAGTAACAGTAGAAGAAAAATAATCAAGGAGGTGCCGAAATGAAATTACATGAGTTAAAACCGGCAGAAGGTTCACGTAAAGAACGCAATCGTGTTGGACGTGGTGTTGCGACAGGTAACGGTAAAACAAGTGGTCGCGGACACAAAGGTCAAAAAGCTCGTTCAGGCGGTGGTGTAAGACCAGGATTCGAAGGTGGTCAATTACCATTATTCCGTCGTTTACCAAAACGTGGTTTTACTAACATAAATCGTAAAGAATATGCTATTGTTAACTTAGACCAACTTAATAAATTTGAAGATGGTACTGAAGTAACTCCAGCTTTATTAGTAGAATCTGGTGTTGTTAAGAATGAAAAATCTGGTATCAAAATACTAGGTAATGGTTCACTTGATAAGAAATTGACAGTGAAAGCTCATAAATTCTCAGCTTCAGCAGCAGAAGCTATTGATGCTAAAGGTGGAGCACACGAGGTGATCTAATGATTCAAACCCTTGTGAACTTCTTTAGAACAAAAGAGGTTCGTAACAAGATTTTCTTCACACTAGCAATGTTAGTAATTTTTAAAATAGGGACTTATATACCAGCTCCAGGAGTAAATCCTGCAGCTTTTGATAATCCCCAAGGTTCTCAAGGTGCCACTGAGTTATTAAATACTTTTGGTGGCGGAGCCTTGAAACGATTTTCTATTTTTGCAATGGGTATTGTACCCTACATCACTGCATCAATCGTAATGCAATTATTACAAATGGATATTGTCCCTAAATTCTCAGAATGGGCAAAACAAGGTGAAGTAGGTAGAAGAAAGTTAAATAACGTTACTCGTTATTTAGCAATTTCTTTAGCATTTATCCAATCTATAGGTATGGCATTCCAATTTAATAATTATCTCAAAGGTGCGCTGATTATCAATCAGTCAATTATGAGTTATTTATTAATAGCACTAGTTTTGACAGCAGGAACTGCTTTCTTAATATGGCTTGGTGATCAAATCACTCAGTTCGGTGTTGGTAATGGTATTTCTATTATCATATTTGCGGGTATTTTATCAACGTTGCCAGCCAGTCTAATTCAATTTGGACAAACTGCGTTCGTTGGGCAAGAAGATACATCATTAGCATGGTTGAAAGTATTAGGACTTTTAGTGTCACTGATACTATTAACTGTAGGTGCTATTTATGTACTTGAAGCCGTTCGTAAAATTCCGATTCAATATGCTAAGAAACAAACTGCTCAAAGATTAGGTTCACAGGCAACTTATCTACCTTTAAAAGTGAACTCAGCCGGTGTTATTCCTGTAATCTTTGCAATGGCGTTCTTCTTACTGCCTAGAACATTAACGTTGTTCTATCCAGATAAAGAATGGGCACAAAACATTGCGAATGCTGCAAATCCTTCAAGTAATGTTGGTATGGTTGTATATATTGTACTAATTATACTATTCACATACTTCTATGCATTTGTACAAGTTAATCCGGAAAAAATGGCTGATAACCTTAAGAAACAAGGTAGCTATGTTCCAGGTATTAGACCTGGTGAACAAACCAAAAAATATATTACTAAAGTTTTATATCGTTTAACTTTTGTAGGTTCTATCTTCTTAGCCGTTATTTCAATTCTACCGATATTAGCAACTAAGTTTATGGGATTACCACAATCAATTCAGATTGGTGGTACAAGTTTACTTATCGTTATTGGTGTAGCGATTGAAACAATGAAATCTTTAGAAGCTCAAGTATCTCAAAAAGAATATAAAGGCTTTGGTGGTAGATAATTTTAGGAGGGCACTTATGAATATCATTTTGATGGGTTTACCTGGCGCAGGTAAAGGAACTCAAGCAAGTGAAATTGTCAAGAAATTCCCAATACCCCACATTTCAACTGGTGACATGTTCAGAAAAGCTATAAAAGAAGAAACTGAATTAGGTAAAGAAGCTAAGTCTTATATGGACCGTGGCGAATTAGTTCCTGATGAAGTGACTGTAGGTATCGTTAAGGAAAGAATTTCTGAAGACGATGCAAAAAAAGGCTTTTTATTAGATGGCTTCCCAAGAACAATCGAGCAAGCTGAGGCATTAAATAATATTATGTCTGAGCTTGACAGAAACATTGATGCTGTCATCAATATCGAAGTTCCGGAAGAAGAATTAATGAACCGTCTTACAGGTCGTCGAATCTGTGAGTCATGTGGTACAACGTATCATCTTGTATTTAATCCTCCGAAGGTCGAAGGTATTTGTGATATCGATGGTGGTAAATTGTATCAACGAGAAGATGATAATCCTGAAACGGTAGCTAATCGTTTGAGTGTTAATATTAAACAATCTAAACCTATTTTAGATTTCTATGATCAAAAAGGTGTATTGAAAAATATTGATGGTTCAAAAGATATTAGCGACGTTACCAAAGATGTCATTGATATTTTAGATCATTTGTAATAGATCAACTTTTAGCGGTCTATTTTAAGTGAGGCATGATTTAATCATATTAGATAGATGAGAGTGGCAATTAACGATAATTAATTCCCGTAATTTTTGTTTAACTTATAAAATTAATCACTGATAGATTCGTAACAATAAAGTTGTCTATTGACGATTACCTTACTATTGCAAAAAGGGGGAAGTTAATCAATGGCTAAACAAGATGTAATTGAATTAGAAGGTACTGTATTAGATACTTTACCGAACGCAATGTTTAAAGTAGAATTAGAAAATGGTCATGAGATTTTAGCTCACGTAAGTGGTAAAATCAGAATGAATTACATTCGTATTCTACCTGGCGACAAAGTAACTGTTGAGATGTCTCCGTACGATTTAACACGCGGAAGAATTACTTATCGTTATAAATAATCGTCACTCCATAATATAGGGAGGTATAAAAATGAAAGTAAGACCATCAGTAAAACCTATTTGCGAAAAATGTAAAGTCATTAAACGTAAAGGTAAAGTAATGGTAATTTGTGAAAATCCAAAACACAAACAAAGACAAGGTTAATAAAAGAGAGGTGTAAATTAATATGGCACGTATTGCAGGAGTAGATATTCCACGTGAAAAACGCGTAGTTATCTCATTAACTTATATATACGGTATCGGTACGTCAACTGCTCAAAAAATTCTTGAAGAAGCTAACGTATCAGCTGATACTCGTGTGAAAGATTTAACTGATGACGAATTAGGTCGCATCCGTGAAGTTGTAGACGGTTATAAAGTCGAAGGTGACTTACGTCGTGAAACTAACTTAAATATCAAACGTTTAATGGAAATTTCATCATACCGTGGTATCCGTCACCGTCGTGGTTTACCAGTTCGTGGTCAAAAAACGAAAAACAACGCGCGTACTCGTAAAGGACCAGTTAAAACGGTAGCTAACAAGAAAAAATAATAGGTAAAGGAGGCAAATTTTAAATGGCACGTAAACAAGTATCTCGTAAACGTAGAGTGAAAAAGAATATTGAAAATGGTGTAGCACACATCCGTTCAACATTCAACAACACTATTGTAACTATCACTGATGAGTTCGGTAATGCTTTATCATGGTCATCAGCTGGTGCATTAGGATTCAAAGGATCTAAAAAATCAACACCATTTGCAGCACAAATGGCTTCTGAAACTGCATCTAAATCAGCTATGGAGCATGGTTTAAAAACAGTTGAAGTAACAGTTAAAGGACCTGGTCCAGGTCGTGAATCAGCTATTCGTGCATTACAATCTGCAGGTTTAGAAGTAACTGCGATCAGAGACGTTACTCCAGTACCTCATAACGGTTGTCGTCCACCAAAACGTCGTCGTGTATAATTTATGATGGTATTGTTACAGGTCACTGAGCAAACATTTTAAATTAAGTCGACGTATATAAGGAGGATATTTAAATGATAGAAATCGAAAAACCTAGAATTGAGACAATTGAAATTAGTGAAGATGCTAAATTCGGTAAGTTCGTTGTTGAACCACTAGAACGTGGCTACGGTACTACACTAGGAAACTCCTTACGTCGTATCCTACTATCTTCATTACCAGGTGCAGCCGTTAAGTATATTGAAATTGAGGGAGTTTTACATGAATTCTCAGCAGTAGACAATGTAGTTGAAGATGTTTCTACAATTATTATGAACATTAAACAATTAGCATTGAAAATATACTCTGAAGAAGATAAAACTTTAGAAATTGATGTACGTGATGAAGGCGAAGTAACAGCAAGCGACATTACACATGATAGTGATGTTGAAATTTTAAACCCAGAGCTTAAAATTGCAACAGTATCTAAAGGTGGTCACTTAAAAATTCGTCTAGTTGCTAACAAGGGTAGAGGTTACGCATTAGCAGAACAAAATAATACTAGTGATTTACCAATTGGTGTAATCCCTGTTGATTCATTGTATTCACCTGTTGAACGTGTGAACTATACTGTTGAAAATACACGTGTAGGTCAAAGCAGTGATTTTGATAAATTAACATTGGATGTTTGGACTAATGGTTCAATCACACCACAAGAATCAGTTTCATTAGCAGCAAAAATAATGACTGAACACTTGAATATCTTCGTTGGTCTTACTGATGAAGCGCAAAACGCTGAAATCATGATTGAAAAAGAAGAAGATCAAAAAGAAAAAGTATTAGAAATGTCTATTGAAGAATTAGACTTATCTGTACGTTCATATAACTGCTTAAAACGCGCAGGAATCAATTCTGTTCAAGAGTTAGCTGACAAATCTGAAGCTGACATGATGAAAGTGCGTAATTTAGGTCGTAAATCTTTAGAAGAAGTTAAATACAAATTAGAAGATTTAGGATTAGGATTAAGAAAAGAAGATTGATAAAGGAGGTTAACTCATGGGTTACAGAAAATTAGGTCGTACTTCTGATCAACGTAAAGCTATGTTACGTGACTTAGCTACATCACTTATTATTAGTGAACGTATTGAAACTACAGAAGCTCGTGCAAAAGAAGTTCGCAGTGTTGTTGAGAAATTAATCACTTTAGGTAAAAAAGGAGATTTAGCTTCTCGTCGTAATGCAGCTAAAACTTTACGTAATGTTGAAATCTTAAACGAAGATGAAACTACACAAACTGCACTTCAAAAATTATTTGGTGAAATCGCAGAGCGTTACACAGAACGTCAAGGTGGTTACACTCGTATCCTTAAACAAGGCCCTCGTCGCGGTGACGGTGCTGAATCAGTAATTATCGAATTAGTATAAGAATTTATATAAATACACTAACTACTTTTATATAAAGCAAATGAGTGCAACGATAATGTTTGCCACATACAAATATTGTCTAGCTCAGAGTACCCCATCAACTAAATAAAGATTTAAAGCGTGAACTCAACAAACTTATGATGGGGTGCGCGCTTTTTTATTGAATAAGATATCGGACTTATGAACAGAAATGTGAACTGCACCCAGTCTAGTAGACAATTAAATAATTAAAATTAATGGTTGGTTTTGTTGTTATACAGAATCAGCCATTTTTAATGTAATTCTTTCATGATTAAAGAAAAGAATAAAATCATGAATTG